>CAKAPS010000007.1:0-37220 GCA_916719965.1 uncultured Streptococcus sp. | reverse complement strand
TCGAATGCTTGCGGATTATTTTTATAATCGCTGTTACAGGGCACCGGTTCGAGCCTCTTCGAGTCTCTCACCTTCGAAGCTTCAAATGCGGAGTACGGAACACGTTCCTACTCCGCATAATTCACATTCGATGCAATTCCTCGTTACTGCGATTATAAAATCCGCAAGCTTCTCCGAAATCAACGTAAAGAAATCATATGTCTGCTCCCTACCGCCAACGATGGGGTTTCGTGCTTCTCTATAGGATGTTTCTTTTTCAAGTGAATCTGCTTTGTTTTCTAAAATCAATACGTGCCGAGGGATGGCAAAAGAGACACTAAAAAAGATAGTCTCTCCAGAAGGAAAAACTATCTAAGATGTTCGCTTGCGCTTACCGGTTGTCGGCTTCTTTATTTTTCTTAGCATCCTCTGCTAGATACATTATTGGGAGGAGGATAAAGATGAAATTGCTTGTGACTGCAGTGATCAACGCTACGCCTGTAAACGTGTTTAGAATCAGGTGAAGGACAAGGGCTAATGCATTGATGACGAGCGCCACAATCATTAGGTCTTTTGTAAGTTGGTTTGTGTCTTGTTTTTTGATGTTGATTTTCATTTGAATCGCTCCTTAACTGTTTTCCTTGTCTTTATTAAATCATTTTAAGGAGTCCTGCAACAGACACTTTTGTCATTCATTTACATTACTAAAGTCATGGTCTGTTGATTTCGTAGGAACAGCTATTATGAAGAAATCCGCAAAGTTCCGCAGAAATCAACCATAAAAAAACAGCAAACCGGATTGATTTGCTGTTTGTTCTCTAAAATAAGTTTATGCTTTGGATGGTTTTGATAAAAAGAATAGGTAAAGTCCAAAGGCTAATTTAATAAAGGCATCGATATAGGCGATGGTCACGAGAGAGCTTTGAGGAGAAAGGTATCCTACCGCTGCATTGATCACACATGCCAACCCTAGGAAGATCATTGATTTCCCATGAACGAAGTAGTACGGGAAGAAATGAATTCCTGTTGCTAAGAGCGCGCCTAACCAAATGAGTCTCCAGTTTTCTGTTTCGAAGAATGGGCCACCTAATAACACTAATAAGATAAATAAAAGAATTACTGAGTATAAGGACACTTTTCGTTGGAAAGGTGTTGAAGGGCCATCCGAAAACTTATGAAGGACTTTTTTATTTAGATTGATAGAAAAGAAGCTCACCATATAGCCGATACTGAAGACCTGCATATTAATGATTTGTTCTCCACCTACAACCGTCGCGAGTGCAATCACGAATGCGACTGCGATGAGCCATAAGCCACACGCCTTTTTGTAGTTGAATTCTAATGTTTCTCCTTTGTTATAACCTAAAAATGACATACGTATTCCTCCAGTTCACTTTGAAACTTTTAACGACATCCTCTATTCTACTCCTGTGAAAATAAGTTTTCAAATGTCAACCCTCTTTAAGCGTCCTATCTAGTGAGGGGATTTTCTTTTTAAAGGAATTTGCTAGCTAGTGAATAGACTTGCTTGATTGCCTTGCCATCCAGTTTCCATGTTGCTAGTTCTGCTTCGATGAGTTCTGGGAACTTCTTGCTAATATCTCGAAGGGCATTGCCGACAGATTTGCGGACATACTCGCTTTCGTCTTCTTTGAGGGCGGCAATTCTTCGGACGGCTTCATAGGGGTGTTCTTTAAAATACGGTCTGCTCGTCCAGATCCGTAAGCCTTCTGTGACCGCTCGTCTGGTATTTGGATACGGATGGGTTAGCCACTCATCTATGATGGGAAGTGCTTTTTCATAGCCGACTTTTTTACAATACTCGTCGAATGCCTTCGCTAACACTTCTTGCACTCTCCAGTTATCGTCCTTGGAAACTTCCTCTCTCATAAAGGCTAGAATTTCCTCTTTTTGAGATAAATAACCAAATAGGAAGACTCCGTACATTCGAACTTGATACACCTCAGACCGATAGGCGAGATGTGCCAGTTGCTCTATCTCTTCTTGCTTGCAAGCTTGGTAATCTTGTAGGGCTCTTCTTTCTTCCTCTTTGAACCCGTTCTGGATGGGCGAAAAATCCTTCTCAAGTTGCTCGATATATTTTTTCAAACAAATGCTCCTTTCTTAGCTTTAACCGATATGAATCGCCTTTATTATACTCCATCCAATTAAAAAGCACAGCCTTTACTTGAAAAGCTGTGCTTGATTTTAGAGATTAGAATAATGCTGTAAAAGCAGAGATTAGACCAAAGAAGATACCAGGTGCGTTTGCAGCTGCTAGCGGAATATCACGGTCTGGCTTGAAGATTCCGTAGTACACCCATAATGAGCAGTTCAATGCGGCAACGAGTGGTTGAATGAAGTCTCCTTTGTTTCCGGCTAAGTTATTCATAATTTGCGGAATATATGCTACATACATCGCCACAGACATACATGTTGCGATCCAACCTAAGACTTGTGTTTGTTTTTCTGATAATTTCATACTATCTGCTCCATCCCTTTTTCGAACTATATAAAATAATATATAAAAAGAAAATATTTTTCAAGAGTAGATAACCGTTTACAAGTATAAGTTTTTGTTAAGAACATTAAAAAGCACAGCCCCTATTCGGAAAGCTGTGCTTGTTTTCGTTGTTTGTTGCGTTCGCGAAGGCCTTTGAAGAAGGTTTGCAAGATTTCTTTGCATTCGTCTTCCAAGATGCCTTGCTCGACTTCGACTTGATGGTTGAACCGCTCGTCTTGAAGGAGATTCATAAAGGTACCGGCTGTACCGGCTTTCGGGTCGAAGGCGCCGAACGTCACCTTTTTGAGACGCGCGAGAATCATCGCTCCGCTACACATCGGACAAGGTTCCAGCGTGACGAAGAGTTCGCAGTCTTCGAGTCGCCAGCTTCCAAGGTGCTGGTTGGCTTGGCGAATCGCTTTAATTTCAGCGTGAAGAGTGGCGTCTTGTTCTTTTTCGCGTAAGTTATGGCCACGACCGATGATTTCACCGTTCAGAACGACAACCGCCCCGATTGGCACTTCCGCTTGGTCATAGGCTTTCTGCGCTTCCTTCAACGCTTCCCTCATAAAGAATTCTTTTTCCTGAAGTTCCATGTTCTTACTGATAGACGCGCTTGGTCACGACTAGACTGTGCGGTCTCTCAAACTCCTTATCTAAGTAATCTTGATACGTCCCTGGGGAAATAAATCCTCGGGCGCTTAAAATATCGGTTCCTGCTGTTCCGACAATCGTATCGGCTAGCAGTACGCAGTTAGTACTCATGACAAAATACGTCTTGAATTTTGAAGAGGTAAATTTATACAAGAGTGCATCTGCTTCTTGTTTGAGCTTGTAGGCATACATCGGTTCTTCTTTGTCGATTCCAGGACGCTTCGGTTTCACCATTTGCGGCGGATCCCAAGGCACTGTCAGCGACATCAGTTTGGCGATTTCCTTATCGACAGCTGCGAGTTGTTCCGGAGACAAGGCGAGACCATATCCCAGTAAGGTCTTATGGTTTTCGCGTTTACAAAATTCAATGTATTTTTCACGGTCGGCACTAAAAAGAACCCCATCCCCCATCGCTCCAAAGAGTCGCTCTGAATTCGTATCGTAGTTTCCGAATGAAATAATGCGTCCCTTGTAACACAGGTCGACATGCCCGATTGCCCCAAATCCGTCTTTTGTGACGTGAATAAACATTTCTAAGTTTGGTTCGGCATTTTCTTTAGCACGGTCGTAAATTTCTGAAGCCGTTTCGCCTTCTCCAAGTTCCAACGCATCATTGATTTTCTGCAAGGTTACGCGAGGGATCAGTGCAGCAAATACAAGCGGCATCCCACGACGCAAACGTCTGCGAAGGACTTTCTTTCCAACTTCGGCCTCAAAGAACCAGCCGTCTCGAATATTGGTAATCCCAAGCCCCACGAAATAAAGCGAAAGGAAGAACATTTGCAAGTTGCCGTCGCCCCCAAGCGCAATTAAAGTGGCTATCCCGACAACTGAAAGCCAAATGGTATCAATAAGCAAGCGGAATCGCGGACGGATGCCGTCTTTGACATAAATATAGTACGTCACACCACTAATTCCCGCGTTCATCACTTCATTGAGCCCCATCAAGAAGCTTACAATCGCAACCGGCAATGACAGGAAGAATTGATTTCCTGCTAAAAATCCGTAAAGGAAAAATTTAGCAACATTCAGCCATAATGGATCTTTTGCCGCCGCCTTACTAAACCAACGGAACAAGAAATTCCATAGTTCACGAGCCCATAAGAATGTTAAAAACAGACGTAACATCAATTCTGGGAAGCTTGGTCCGTAGATTAGGATCAACACCCCAGCAATAAGGAATGCAATCCCTTCAATTAGGAGCTTTTTCCCTGTAATCCCTAGTTCACTAATTTTCTTCATCAATTATACCTCCTACAGCTACCACTGAAGCAGCTTGTTCATGTTTCTCCACCCATTCTTTCACGAAACGGTAAATCACGGCAAAAATTGGTATGAAGAAAATCATTCCTACTAAACCAAAGAGATTTCCACCGATTAACGCAGCAGCAAGGGTTAGAATCGTTGGCAAACCAACGGAACTGCCGATAACCTTCGGATAGACGACATTTCCTTCCACTATTTGAACGATCATAAAGACGACAAGTGAAATGAGTGCTTGAATTGGGCTTTCTGTAAAGGTGAAAAGCATTCCAATTCCGCACGCCATAAACGGCCCGATATACGGAATGAATGAGAGTACTCCGGACAGCACCCCAACAAGTCCTGCATATGGCAACCCTACAAGAGAGTATCCAGCAAAAATCATAACCCCAACGATTCCCGCCTCGATGATTTGACTCATCAAGAAACGGTCATACGTATCCACGATGACTTCCCCAACATAAGTAATGTGCTCGATTTTATCTTTTGGCAAGACCACATTAAGAATGCGAAGCGTTAAACGTGCGAGCATTTCCTTACTTGCGAGAATATTAATCATGAAGAAAATCCCCATAATTACAGAGAACACATTTGAGAAGAGCCCTGAAATATTCGTTGTAAATCCGCCAAGGAATGTAATGACAGACGATACGATATTGCTTTGACTTAGTGAGTCGGTAATCTGACTCACTTCACTGGATTGCATTAATTTTGAATGTTGTACAAAATCCGCAACCACGAATAGTAAGTGATTTACACTATCGCCCAGTTGTGACACGGTTTTAGCAATCATCGGCGCAATAATCCAAATCAACAGCGAAATAATCAGAAGCAGAATCACAATAATGCTCAGGATTGCGACACTTCTACGCAGCTTTTGCGGGAAGTTTATCTTCTCCAACACTTGTTCAATTCGCTTCATTGGCACGTTTAAAACAAATGCCAAAATCATCCCTAAAATAAGCGGGAACATCATCCCAATAAATTCGGAAATCCATGTGAGGATGGCGCTAAAATTCAAGACGACAAGTAACGAAACAGCCGCCAGAGCAATCATCACTGCCCAATCTTTTCTAATCTTATCCATACTATAATTCCTTTTTTAATTGTTCTAAGAGCGCATTGCATCCCAATGTCACATCACGGTACGTCGCATCAAAGTCCCCTGTATACCACGGATCGGCAATATCGCGCTGCACTCCTGCCACTTCAAGCAAGCGAGCCACCGTCGCATCCGATTTTCCATCGACAAACGAGTGGATATTACGCACATTCGACGCATCCATTCCCAAGATGTAGTCGGCATCCAGGTCGGTTTCATCCAACGTCCGTGACACAAGCCCCTTTGCGGAAATGTCGTGCTCCTCGAGTTTCTTACGAGTGCCGTGATGCACCGGATTCCCATGCTCCCACGTACTTGTCGCAGCGGAATCTATCGTAATTTTATCTTCCAATCCTTCTTCATGAACCATTTTTCTAAATACAGCTTCTGCCATCGGCGAACGACAAATATTCCCCAAGCAGACGAATACAACCTTCATGAGCGTCCCTCGCTTTCCATTCTTCCCCTTCATTGTAACATATGAACGCATGTCACGTCACTTCATCACCGCAGCCCTGCAGAGACCATTTTCCCTGCACCTACCTTTTTTCTTCTCTTCCCTTTCTTTCGAATGAAACAAAATCCATTTGAAATAAGGTCCAAAGGCGAAGAATAAACGGAAGACCAAGGGATTCCATAGTAGCAACAATAAGGGAGTGCAACCAATGTGAATTACTGACTCTAGGGCGAAATCCGTAGAGTCAGTTTGAAGCTTGGTAGGAACTGAGACCTTGGGCTCAGTCCGGTGCCCTTATTGTAGCAACTATAGAGACATCCCTTCGGTCTGGAGTTTATTCGTAAGCCCTTTGGGCTATATCCTCTCTTTCAAATGGATTTTGCATCCTTCGAAAACAAAAAATGGTGGACAGCCGTCCACCATTTTTTCTATTCTACTGTAACTGATTTGGCAAGGTTACGCGGTTTATCCACGTCTAAGCCTTTACCTAGAGAAGTGTAATACGCGATTAATTGCGTTACCACTACAGATACGATTGGTGCTAATAAGATTGGCACCGCTGGAACGATGATATCGTCGCCTTCTTGCTCAACACCTTCCATCGCGATTGTTGTTACGACAGCGCCACGAGCTTTCACCTCTTGGATATTTCCGCGAGTGTGGCTTGCTACTACTGGTTCGCTTAATAATGCGATAACTGGAGTGCCTTCTTCGATAAGGGCGATTGTTCCGTGTTTTAATTCCCCTGCGGCAAAGCTTTCAGTTTGCACGTATGAGATTTCTTTTAATTTCAACGCTGCTTCCATCGCTACATAGTAGTCTAAGTGACGACCGATGTAGAAAGCATTGCGAGTTTCTAATAAGCGCTCTTTGACTAAGTCTTGAACGGCTTGTTTGTCTGATAATACGCTCTCGATTGAAGCCGCAACGACACCTAAGTCGTGTTTCATGTCGAATGGAGCTTCTAAGCCTTTAGAAGCGCGTAATGCGTCTGCTAAAACGGCCATTACTGCGATTTGTGCAGTGTAAGCTTTTGTTGAAGCTACGGCGATTTCAGGACCTGCGTGTAATAGTAACGTATAGCTTGCTTCACGAGAAAGAGTTGACCCTTTCACGTTTGTGATTGTTAATGATGGGAAGTTTTGCTCGTTTACTTTTACCAATGCTTGACGGCTGTCCGCTGTTTCTCCACTTTGTGATAAGAAAATGAAGAATGGTTTTTGTGATAATAATGGTTGGTGGTATGCAAATTCGCTTGCTAAGTGAACTTCTACTGGGATTCCAGCAAGTTGTTCTAACAACGCTTTACCTACCCATCCTGCGTGGTAGCTTGTTCCGCAGGCAATCACGTAAATGCGGTCGCTTGCTAAAATGCTGTCTTGGATTTCTTTATCGACTTGTAATTGACCATTTTCGTCTTGATAGTTTTGGATGATTTTACGTAATACAACTGGTTGTTCATCCATTTCTTTCAACATGTAGTGAGGGTAAGCCCCTTTTTCTAAATCGTCTGCATCTAATTCTGCAACGAATGGTGCACGTTCTACTGGTTCACCGTCGATTGTTTCGATTTCTACAGATGTGTCTGTTAAAGTGATTAACTCTTCGTCTTTGATTTCGATGTAACGGTCTGTTTCAGCGATTGTTGCCATTGCGTCTGAACAGATGACGTTGAAGCCTTCGCCAACCCCTACTAATAATGGGCTCTTATGTTTTGCTGCATAAAGAACGCCTGGTTTTTCGCTATCTAATAAACCAAAAGCGAATGAGCCGCGGATTTCTTTCAACGCACGACGGAACGCTTCTTTCCCTGATAAGTTTTCTTTATTTGCAAAGTATTCTACTAAGTTTACGGCAACTTCTGTATCTGTTTGAGATTTGAAATCAACGTCACTTAAGAATTCTTTTTTCAATTCGTCATAGTTTTCAATTACGCCGTTGTGCACTAATGTGAAACGACCTGATTGTGATTGGTGAGGGTGAGCGTTGTTTTCTGTCGCTGGTCCGTGTGTTGCCCAACGAGTATGCCCGATCCCTGCAAATGCTGGAATTTCTTCATCCACTGCATCACGAAGATTTTGAATACGTCCAACACGTTTTACTAATTGTGTTGAGCCATCTTCGTCCATAATAAATAATCCTGCTGAGTCATATCCACGATACTCAAGCTTTTCTAATCCGTTTAATACTACTGTTTGGATTTTTCCGTGTCCAATACATCCTACGATTCCGCACATAATGTTTAACTCCTTTTATAAGAGGTCCTATTTGGCGCCTCTTTTTATTGTAATTTTGATTATGTTTCTGGTGCCGTTTCAATTTTGTCATTCCCTTGCGAAAATGGTTTGTATGAAACTGTAGACTGCACTGCCTTGAGTCATCCGCCGAGTATTTCGATAAACTCATTCCTCGTCACCTGCTTTTTCAAACAGGCCTGGCGCTATCCTTGTCGCTTCCTTCCAAAGCTTTCATAAATTTTCAGAAACATGTACATCATACCCGATGACCACTCCAAAAACAACTAATTTTCCTTTTTCCTAACCTTTTCCATACCAAAAATCAACTCCATCCCTCCTCAAACCGCATCCTTATTGCATTTCTAAGCATCCATTCAGTAGATACCACTTTGTTGTAAATGATGAAAAGCACACATGATGTTCTTTCCCCTCCCTGTCTCTCAAAGAGAATACCAGTTTGTCGTATGTGTGAAAGGCACACATGATGTTCTTTTCCATTTTGGCTCAACTATTCAACTCATAAAATATAGCGATTTGTAGGCGATTGGCTGTCCTTTCGGATCCCATAGTAGCAGTAATGGGAACTTGCATTAAAACGAATAAGACGGAGTTAGGAATTTATTCCTTACTCCGTCTTTGAGGATTTAAAGGTGAGAGACTACAGGCTCGAGCCGGTGCCCCATTACAGCTACTATAGGAAACATCCGAAAGGATGAAAGCCAATAGTCGGTTAATAGCTTTTTTCTTATGAAATTGAATAGTTTGGTGCTTCTTTAGTGATTTGTACATCATGCGGATGGCTTTCTCTCAGCCCCGCACCACTCATACGCACAAACTGCGTATTCTCGCGAAGCTCTTCTAAATTATGCGCCCCCACATACCCCATACCAGAACGCAATCCGCCAACCATTTGGAAAATAATATCCGCCGCAGAACCTTTGTAGGCCACACGACCTTCGATTCCCTCTGGTACGCGTTTGTTCGCTTCGTTTTTCGCTTGGAAGTAACGGTCGCCTGAACCATTTTCCATCGCTGCGAGACTTCCCATTCCGCGGTATGTCTTGAAACGACGTCCTTGGAAGATTTCGAATTCGCCCGGAGATTCGTCTGTTCCGGCAAGCATGCTTCCTAACATCACCACATGTCCACCCGCTGCGATAGCTTTAGCGATATCTCCTGAGTACTTAATCCCACCGTCTGCGATGATCGCTTTACCAAATTCTTTCGCAACCGTTGCGGCATCGTAAATCGCTGTAATTTGCGGAACCCCTACACCGGCAACGACACGAGTTGTACAGATAGAACCAGGTCCGATTCCGACTTTTACAACGTCCACGCCTACTTCGAATAAGGCACGTGTGCCTTCGCCTGTCGCTACGTTTCCGGCAATCAATGTTGCGTCAGGGAACGTTTCGCGGATTTCTTTGATTTTGCGAATCACGCCGGCACTATGACCGTGTGCAGTATCAATGACGATGGCGTCCGCACCTGCGTCGAGTAATGCTTTAGCGCGTTCAAATGTATCTGAAGTAATCCCCACTGCTGCGGCCACGAGTAAACGTCCGTGTTCGTCTTTAGCAGAGTTCGGGAATTCAATCACTTTCTCGATATCTTTAATCGTAATTAAACCAGCGAGGCAACCTTTATCGTCTACTAAAGGTAGTTTTTCGATTTTATGTTTTTGCAGAATGGCTTCGGCATCTTTGAGGGATGTTCCAACTGGAGCCGTTACGAGGTTCTCTTTTGTCATTACTTCGTCAATTGAAATGGAATAATCTGAAATGAATCGTAAATCACGGTTTGTCAAAATCCCAACGAGATAACGTGTTTCTAAGTCGTCTACGATTGGGACACCGCTAATATGGTATTTTGCCATGAGGTCTTCGGCGTCTTGTACTTTATGGGATGGAGTTAAGAAAAATGGATTGATGATAACGCCACTTTCTGAACGTTTTACTTTATGAACTGCTTCTGCTTGCTCTGCGATAGACATGTTTTTATGAATCACGCCTAATCCACCTTGACGCGCAATCGCAATTGCCATTGTTGAATCTGTGACGGTATCCATACTTGCACTCATTAAAGGAATATTGAGACGAATGTTTTTTGCTAATTGCACGCGTAAATCCACGTCATTTGGCAAGACATGACTCTCCGCTGGAATTAGTAAAACATCATCGAATGTGTATCCTTCCTTTTGAAATTTTGTTTCCCATTTTGACATAGCACAAACCTCCAGTGATTGAATTTATTAACGAATAATATACCACTTTTAAAAGAAAAAGCAAGCTTTTCTGCAGAAAAACCTGTTAATTCATGGAAGTTTCATCTTTCATTGTTCGTTTTTAATGAGAGTTTAATTTTTCACAAAAATACCGCCCAAAGCTTCGGAATTATGCTACACTTATAGTGACAAAGAAAGGATGATTCATGTGAAAAAACAACTCTTACCAGCAGTTGCACTAAGCTTCATTCTCCTTGGCTGTTCGAGCAAGAACACTCCCGCTGAGACAACCACGAGTTCAAAGGCGACTACTGTAGAAACAACGAGCACGACAACAAGTACAACCACAGCAACGGAAACAACGGTTCAAAGTACAGAGGCTTCTTCTGAAGCGACTTCTGCGACTGAAGCTACTACGCAAGCGCAGGCTGCAAGTGGCATGGCTGACCTTTCCCTTGGGTATGACATCATCGTCAATAAAAAACACGCGCTACCGTCGACTTACGCGCCCGGCGAAGATCCAACGGCTGGCCAACAAGTGCGCGCGTTAATTCAACGGATGCAAGAACTCGGCTATCCGATTAGCGACACGTACAGCGGATATCGTTCCTATGAATATCAAACCGAACTCTATAACGACTATGTATCCCGTGAAGGAAAAGCCGCCGCAGACACGTACTCTGCTCGCCCAGGATATAGCGAACACCAAACAGGGCTCGCCTTCGATATTCTCGATACCCATGGAAATCTACTCGATGGACCAGAGTATAGCGACGCCATCCACTGGCTTCATACGCATGCCCACGAGTACGGATTCATCGTCCGATTCCAACCCGGCAAGGAAGCCATCACAGGTTACCAAGCCGAAGCATGGCACCTGCGTTATGTAGGAGACAAGGCAACGGATATTTATAACTCAGGCCTTTCTCTCGAAGAATACTTTGGTGTTGCTGGTGGAGGGTACGAATAGGATACGAGAAAAGGCGCTTATAGGCGATGACGGTTCGCAGGTTAGACGCAAATGACTGTTTGCAGTCATGCGGACTAACCTCGAAAGGCTTGAGCCTATGCCTTTTCGAGTTCAACTACATGGAATAACTACAAAATTATAAGCTACCTTGAAAAATTTCAAGGTAGCTTCTTTTAATACACTTCATAATTTGTAATCAGCTGAAACAAAAATAAAAAACAAGGTGAATTCGCCTTGCTTTTTATTTTATTATTGAATATACGTCAAACTCTTACCGATAATGAACGTTGTGGTCACATTATGCAATACCGCTAATAGACTAGGAGAAACAATATCAATCAAACCTAATCCCATTAAGAACGAATTAATACCTACTGTATGTTTTAAATTGGAATCTAATTGGCGATTCAGTTGTTCGGTTATATTTTCCAAAACCTCTAATCCCGTTAATTGTTCATTTAAGAATAAGATATCACTGGCTTGACGAGCAATATCTGAAGCACCTGCCATAACAATACCTACATTTGCAAGTGAGAGTGCAGCAGAATCATTAATTCCGTCTCCAATCATCAAAACATGATGACCTTCCTCTTGAAGCTGCTCAATTACTTGATGCTTTTGTTCTGGCTTCACTTGTGTATAAACTCTGTCAAATGGAATCAGCGAGCAAATTGTTTCTGTACGTTTTTGTGTATCCCCTGTAAGAAGTACAATCTGTTTTCCTTTTTCTTTTAACTCTTTCAATAATGCAATCGCTTCTCCTCTTAACGGAGTATCAATAAGGAAAATGGCAATTAATTTTCCGTCATAACTTAAATAAAGTAAGTTGTATTTTTGGCTATATTCTTCAATCACTGCTTTTTGCTCATTGGAAATAATCGTCTTCTCGTCTTCTAATAATTCCAAACTTCCGATGACGACTCTTTTTCCATCAATCGATGATACGATTCCTTTTGAAGCTACGTGAGTTAATTTCCCATGCATTTCCTCATGTTCAATCCCCTCATCTTCTGCCTTCTTAACAACAGCCGTCGCAATCGGGTGGTAAATATGTTCCTCCAAACAAGCTGCAATTCGTAAAACTTCCTCATCATCGTATCCTTCATACGCAATAATTCGTTGAATTTTTGGAACTCCAGTTGTCAATGTCCCCGTTTTATCAAAAACAAAAGTATCAACTTGTGCATATTCATCTAAAGAATTAGATCCTTTAATGACAATCCCCTGATTAGAAGCTGCCTTAATGGCTGTTATATAAGTAGCTGGTGAAGATAATTTTAACGCACATGAATAATCTACTAATAGGAAAGTGAGTGCTTTAGAGACTGAGCGTGTGAATAAATACGTCAACGCCATCCCTATGAAATTATATTTCACTAACCCATCTGCTTTTTCCATTAATTGCTTTTGCTGTTTCGATTGATGAAATTCACTCGATTTAATCAGCTGAACAATTTGCTGCAAGCGTAAGTTTTGTTGCTTATTCGTCACTTCTACTAGTAGTTCGCCATGCTCTACAACTGTATTAGCGTAGACCATATCCCCAATCTTCTTAGCAACAGGGAAAGACTCACCTGTTAATGAACTTTCATTTAAGTAGCCTCTTCCATTGACAACTCTTCCGTCAAAGTAAATTTCTTGACCTTCCGTAGCAACGAAAACATCTCCTACTTCAACATGATTGCTCATTTTTTTGAAGCGCTCGCCTTCTTTTTCAATCCATATTTCATAAATATTATTTGTTAAGTTCTTTTCGAGCTCTTCAATCGATTTCTTTTGGGACCAGTCATCTAAATCGTCTCCTAAATTTAATAGGAACATAATCATATCTGCAGTCTTATGATCTCCCATCGCCATAGAAGTCGCTATAGCCACAAAATCGAGTAAACTCATAGAAAGTTTTTTCTCACAAATTGATTGGAAAGCAGCCTTTCCAAACTTCACCATTTTCATAAGTATCCATCCCATACGAATAGGTGTTGGAAGAAGGACTTTTGAAAGCATTCTTCTATAGAGATGCATTGAAATAATATCATATGGTGAAGAAGCTACTAGCCACTGGACTTCTTTTTGTTTTTCAATTACGTTCTCCATTTGAATCAAAGATAAAAACCTTTGAACTTGTTGAACTTTCCCTTGAGTAAAATAAACTCCTACATGTTTTAAATCTTTATAAAAGTGCAGTTTTTCAATACCTGAGACTGTGCAAGCTAGTTCCTCTAAATACATTTGGACTGAATGCGGACATGTAAAAGGGAGTTCTAAACGTACTCTAGAGTTTGATTGATGTTTAATAATAAACTTCATTATTTTTCACTAGTTTCTACTACTAATTCTGCACTTTTTTCTTCAGCATATAAGTCTTTTGCTTCTTCTAAGACATCATCTGCATGTTGTTTTACAGTAGAAACAGTTGCGTCAATACCATCTTTTAATTTATAAGAAGTAGCGACCGCTTTAGCATATACATGCTTTGCGTCTTTGCTCGCTAATAGTTTTAATCCTAACGATCCAAATAAAACTCCTCCCGCAAATACACTTGATTTTTTAGCAAATTTTCCTAAACTAATAAGTTCTTTAATCATTATGATTACCTCCATTTTTTCTAATTAGAATTATTCAATTCTTATTATAGTATACAGATTTAAACTCCGACTTTCAATAATGAAAAACTTAAGATTCTCTTGGTCTCTTTCGCTTTCAAACTAAAAACTACCTTGTTTTTCTACAAGGTAGCTTATTTTTTCTCTAACCAAAAGAATGCCTGTGGTAATTTTTCCTCAGCATTTCCAATAAAACATTTTCCATGTGCAAATAGAACATTGACAGGATTCCACGCTTTTATTTGTTGATAACACTTTTGCGCTGTTTCCTTATTAAAAAAGAATGTCATTCTTAAATCTCTTGGAGTATGCCCGTTTGGATATGCATTATCCCCTATTTTAAACAAGAAACGATGCAAACATGAGCACTCTTCTCCAACTTCAATATTCTCAATCAAGTCCGTTAGAATTAACGTTTTACTCTTTTTGTGGAAAAATACTGACTCTTCTATAACAGCACTTCCTTCAAACGGAAGATAATCAATTTCATCTAGCCAACTAATGTCGATTGTTTTATCTAAGATTGTATAACTTTGGATAGATGAAGAGTTGTCAAAAATTTTCTCCAATCCTTTTGTCGCCCAAAGTTTCGCATCCGGATAGGCTTGGCTCCATTCTTCCATATATACATAATGCAATTTATTTGGAGCAACTATATGTTTCACATGACCCAGCGCATCGATTTCACTTCGCAACTGCGGTGTTAAATGAATAGGAGAATGAATCCATAAGTCATTATTTTCCAATCGCACCACTGTCATTCGAGTGCTAAATGGTACTTGAGTAATTTTAAAATTCATCTCAACAATTTCACCATCAACAATCCAGATATCCTCATCGATAGCCTTCAACGCATACAATGGCTCGTATAGTTTCACTGAACATTTCATATAAATCCACCAATTTTTATTGACTAATACACTTCATAATTTGTAATCAGCGGGGAGTTTTTCTTTAGGAGTTTTTGGAGACGTTTATGGTATTGCGCTGGGAAGACCATATTCTTGGCACGCAACTCTCTCTCATGCAGCACTTTTGCCACGTGATCCGCGAAGCTAAGGCAGTTTCTCGTCCAACCATTATAGGTCATGAATTTTGAACGATTGAATTTATAAAACACGGTATCCATCTGTTGCGCCATAAAGTACACGTACATTTCCTCAAAGCGGTCAAAGGTCGGATTATAGTACACCGCCTCGCTCGTCGGTTGCCACAGCGTCGTCGGCTCTAATATTTTCTTCAAATACGCATGAATCTTATCCATCTGCTCATCCGTCACAGCAATCGTATAAATATGCAACGCTTTTTGGTAGTGGTTTTTACAAAAGAGCATATACTCCTCGCGCGGTGCTTTAATCAGAACGCCTTCTGCAATCCAGCCCCCGAGCTTCAAGTCGCGCTCATCATAGTTCCCATAAGAATAGACGTAGCCATCGATACATAAATCCACGTGCCCCAGCGGACCATTGCCACGCTCAGCCACATGCACGAAAATCTCGAAACGACTGTTGGCAAGCGGCGGGTACGGAATCGGATAAGGGACAAACGGGTCCGGCATATTCACTTTTGGAAATGAGTGTAGTACTTTTCGTACAACCTTCTCCATTAATTTCTTCTCTGCCATCACAAACTCCTCACACTGTCAATAGGCCTATTGTAGCATAAATTCACGGTGTGTTCAGTTACTTTTTATAAAAAGTCCTTTCTTAATAAAATTTCATATTTTATATTGAACAGGTATTTTTAATTCAGCAGCACAGGTAAAATATAATGAGCGAAAAAGTAGTAGGAATATTAAACGATAAAATTATAAACCTTTTAAATCTCGATCCTGATTTGGAAGGAAAAGAAATTTTTCTTTCTTCTAAGCGGAAAAAGCATATGAAAAAACATAAGAGAGAATTTTTGGATTTTGAAAAGAGTTTTAATGAAATACATCTGGTTATTAACGAGCCTAACTACGTTGGTTTACACCCAGATGGTCAATCAATTCAGTTCATTAAAGTGACAAACGAAAATGTTCTGTTAGCTGTTAAATTAGATAAATATCTAGACGTAAGAACAATGTACGTTATTACCGATAATAAACTGCAAAACTATTTGAATAGTGGACGAATTAAAAAGTTTTAAGTATAATATATTTACAAAGAACATTGAGGATAGAACAGGCAGCTATCGCACCCTTGTGGTCTGAAAGAGATGTGGAAAGGTCACTCCACCAATGTTCACTTTGATAAAGCGGTCTTCGGACTGCTTTTTTTATTTTACACAACAAAAAACCTCCCGTCAGAAACGGGAGGAAAAAAGGATAGAGTTTTATTTACTTGGGAGTAAATAATTCTTATTTGGGAATACAATTACTATAACCAAGTTTTATGAAGAAATTGTGACGTTTAATCCCAATTTTCTAGAAATTTAATACCCCAAAGATGCATGCATACCGGCAACGTAACCCGTTACAAAAGCTGCGGTGATATTGTACCCACCAGTGTACCCGTGGATGTCTAACAGCTCTCCGCAGAAATACAATCCTTGGGTTAATTTCGACTCTAAAGTTTTCGGGTTCACTTCTTTCAAATGAACGCCTCCACCTGTCACAAATCCCTTCTCAATCGGCAATGAGCCATTGACGGTAAAGCGGAAATTCGTAAGGGCTTCTTTAATCTGTGCCCAGTTGGCGTCGCTTAGACGATTGACCGCCGTTTGGTCGCTAATCCCCACTTTTTCTAGTAAAAATTCTACATATCGTTCAGGAAGTAACCCTTTTAAGTGATTTTTAATGGATTTTAGAGGTGCATCCTCCACAAACGAACGAAACTGTGCATCGAGTTCGGCGTCGCTCATGTCAGGCAAAGCATTCAGACTCATCACGACGTCCTTCTTGCCTTCTTTCTCCTGCACTTGATGCACGAAGCTTGAACAACGTAAGACAGCAGGACCGCTCACCCCAAAATGCGTGAAAATCATATCCATCTGATGCGTCACAACAGGCTTCCCTTTACCGTTTAAGACACTAAGCGCCACATTGCGAAGCGACAACGCACGAAGCTCGCCCTTCTTGATGAACTCCTCGCCACTCGTTAGCGGAACTTCTGTGGCAAAGAGCGGTGTAATCGTATGGCCAGCTACTTTCGCGATACCATACCCGTCTCCTGTCGACCCCGTCTTCGGATAAGATTTCCCACCCGTCGCCAAGATAACCGCATCAGTTTCGAGTTGCTCGCCATTATCCAGCTCCACTACTCGCACGGCTCCATCGCTCAAACGAATCGTCTTCACTTTCACATTCGTACGCACTTGCACGCCTAATTTCTTAATCTCCTGAATAAACGTCTCTAGAATCGTCTTTGCCGAATCCGTCACTGGGAACATACGCCCGTGATCCTCTTCCTTTAATCGCACGCCGCGACTCTCGAAGAACTGAATAATATCCTGATTATCAAATTGCGAAAAGGCACTATATAAGAAGCGTCCATTCCCCGGAATGTGCTTCACGATTTCTTCTGGGGTACGACGGTTCGTCACATTACAACGCGTTCCACCCGTGTGTAATAATTTCTTTCCAAGTGTTGGATTCTTCTCAAGCAATACAACTTCAGCCCCATGCATCGCCGCACTGACTGATGCCATCAATCCGCTCGTTCCTCCACCAATAACAATAACTTTCATACTTGCCTCCAATTTTCTTTGTCCAAACCATTATAAAGCATGCAAAATAAAAAAGCCTAGAGAAACTCTCTAAGCTTAAAGTTATCTATCACTCTTTAAAGTTTTTCGCGCATAGGAAGTAAGAAACGCCTGAAAGAACCGACAAACATCCACCCATAAGCAACGGGCCAAAATACAATTCTAAGCCTCTACTGAAACTACTGATGATATTTATAACGACTGCATTGATTGCCTCTAAACCTGGAACTGTTGCTAGTAGTGTGAGTACTACCGGAATAAGCAGTACTGCCCCTGCCAAAACAAATAAGTTTGAGACCTTGTTAGGGACTCGTTCATCATCTTTATAGTAGAGCGCACTTTTTATAGCGACAATTAATACGAGAGGATTCAATATCCACAACCCATATTGAACGGCATTCTGTATAAAATAACTTTTCATAATCGCCGCAAAGGCTAATAGAAATGGTGTTAATATCGAAAAAACACCACCAAGAAGGCCTACAAATGTACTAATCATCACCCATCTTTTATCTTTCATCAAATAGAATCTCCTTTTCATCAATCTTACGAATTTTAAACACCCTACATTCCACTATGATTCTTTAAAGTTCTTCAAGCAAACCGCATATCCAATGCCGCTCACAATCGATAGAACTCCAACGAACCATATTGCTGGGAAAAGAATAGTGAAGGGATCCTCTCCGGAAAGAATAGAATCTACCAACCACAGGATTCCCTCACCAAGAAAAGGAATTATAAGTAGAAAGGCGATAAAGATGGGGATACAGCCGATAACCCCTGCTATTAAAAACGTATTGGCCACTAATTTAGAGACTCTGTCATCGCCTTTATAGTAAAGTTTACTCTTCAAAGCCACACAGAAAATCACCACATACGTACCCAATACTAAAATTGATATGTTACCAAACACCTGGCCATTTGCTCCGATTCCTGCAGCGAGTAGCCCTAATGGAGCCACCATTAAAAACGCCCCTGCAATAATGCCCACAAAAGCACACCAGATTGCCCATTTTTTACTTTGCATGTTCTTTCCTCCTTATGAGATTCGTTCCGGACTAATCTTCTAAATCTTGAATACAGCTAGCGTACCCAACACCTCCAGAAATTGACAAAACTCCAACAATAAGCATTAGTGGGAAATAGATAAAAATTGGAATCCACCCTAGAATTCCCGCCAGCAAAAACCAATTAGTAACCGACTTCGAGACTCGTTTATCTTCCTTATAGTAAATTTTAGCTCTTATGGCTACATAGAAAATAGTCGCCCACGTACACAATACTAGAATACTGATAATTTTAGCCAACTGCTCATTCAACCCTGTCACTACGCTAAACAAAATTATCGGAGATACTGTTAAAAACAATCCGCCTAGAATCCCTACCTTTGCGCTTCGTAATGCCCATTTTTTACTTTTCATATCCTTGTCTCCTTTAAGTCTTTAATTCCTTAGTAACCCCCACAAAATGAGCTTCGTTCTACACTATTCTTTAAAATTCTTCAAGCAAGAAGCGTAACCGAGGCCACTA
This sequence comes from uncultured Streptococcus sp., assembly GCA_916719965.1. Lineage (GTDB taxonomy): Bacteria > Bacillota > Bacilli > Lactobacillales > Aerococcaceae > Granulicatella. Next base: position 18,011 of record CAKAPS010000007.1, on the reverse strand, counting down.
ATAATCGACAGAACCCCAACGACTACGATAGGCGGAAAGAGAATTAGAAAAATATCTACCTCTTCCTCAACCAAATCAAAGAATTGAAGTACAGCTCGATCTAAGAAGAGAACTTTACTGAGTATCACGATAAGAATTGGGGCACACCCTAAAATCCCTGCCAGTAAAAACAAGTTTGAGGCCCACTTCTTAACTCGGGAATCTCCTTTATAATAAATAGCACTTTTAAGAGAGACGACGAAGATTGTCACATAAGTAGCCACTATCAGTAGGGCTGCTATCGTAAATAGGAACCCATCTGCTCCAAGCCCTGCAGCGAATAGCACAACAGTAGCCACTAGCAAAAGCGCTCCTCCCTTAATGCCGACATTAGCACATCGTACCGCCCATGTTAAATCTTCCATCTTACACCTCTCCCTTAGTCCAACTCTTTAAATTTTCTTAGACAAATCGCATAATAAATGCCCCAGACAACGGATAAAATCGATGATAGAAACATTAGCATGAGCGCACGTTCAAAGCCATCACTTCCGTCGAATACCGCGAGCATAATCCAATCAAGGACTCCGCTGACAATCGGAATATTTGCCGACCCAATCAGTAAGCTTATAACGAAACCTACCCCACTTGAGGCTACAAATAGATTGGTCATCACGGAATTCACACGTTCATCCTCTTTATAATAGCGCGCACTTTTCAACGCTACGAAAAAAATAATGGCAAATGTCGTCACTGCTAGAGCAAGGGATATCAGTGCTCCCGAACGACTGGCGCCAAGTCCCGCTGCAAATAACATAAATAGGAAAAAGAGCGATAAAGGTCCTCCTAAAATTCCCACAAACGCACTGATTTTGGCCCATCTTTTATCTTCCATCTTCTCAACTCCTTTAACTGTTGAAATGAAGTGATACCTTCAAGTAAGAAACACCGCTGACGATAAACAACACCCCTGCTACCCAGGGTAACAATAAATAACTAATCGCATAAATATCGCTCGCCCACTCCCAGCTAAAAACGAGCGTCTCCAGAGCTTTCCACTCCATGATGATTCGCGAGAAATAAAATAGTACGATGAGTCCTCCTGAAGTTAAAAATAGCTTCGGTACCCATCTTTTAATCTGAACATCTCCTCTATAATAGCGCAATGCTTTTACCCCTAAAGCGATAACCAATAGATTGATGATTCCTAAAATAATTACTGCTTCGTAAGGTTGAGGTTGCCTTGGACGTCGAAGTGAGACTATAAGTACGGGTGCAAGAATCGCTATCACACCCCAAACAATACCGACAACGCCACAAACTTGTGCTAATGTCTTATTCTTCATCGGTTCTCCTCCTTCGAATTCAAAACATTGCTTAACCGTCAAATCGATTTAACGAAATTAAATATCCAGCTCCAGAAATTAACCCCAATAGTCCAGAAACTCCGCCCGTGATAATGAGAACGGATCCCATTCCACCGATTTGAAGTGTTACATCATTGATACCTGTTAATCCTGGAATATAGGAAACGAGAACCGGCAGCGTCGCAATAACTCCTAAACTGGCTGCCAGTAAAAAAATTTTTGTAATCCAATACGGAATTTCGCCCGTCTTTTTATAATAGCGATGACTAATTCTAGCGACAATAAACATCACCCAAATAAACACAACGAGATAAATAAACATCATCTGCGTTTGGTGCAGAATCTGAAGCGTTTCTTCTGAGGGTGCGGTAAATGGAAAAACCATACTAAAAATGACAATCGAAAAAATATTCGGCAAGATATAAGACGGCGCCACAAAAATGAGTCCACCCCATACAATTCCTAGTATTCCGCTTAACAGCGCCCATAGTTTTGATTTTTTTGGTTGTTCTACAGCCTGCACTCATAACGCCTCTTTTCTTCTTGTTTCCCTTATTTTATCACAACCGCTCGCCGCGTAGAAGAAAACCACCAACAAAAAACACCTGCGCCAGATGACGCAAGTGCTCAATTCATTTATCCTTTTACCGCAATCGCTTGAATTTCCACAAGAGCATTCTTTGGTAAGGCTGCTGCTTGGAACGCCATACGCGCTGGATAAGGGGCCGCAAAATACTCTCCATACACTTCATTCATGTTCGCAAAGTCATTGATGTCCGCTAGGAGCACCGTTGTTGATACGACCGCATCCATTCCTACCCCTGCACTTTCTAAAATCGCACGGATATTTTTCAATGATTGATGTGTTTGGCTGGCGATATCACTTCCTGCGAACTCCCCTGTTTCAGGAACGATTGGCAACTGTCCAGAGACGACAATTGTTTCTCCTGTGTAGGCTACTCCTTGCGAGTAAGGCCCGATTGCTTTTGGAGCGTGTTCTGTTTGAATTACTTTCTTTGTCATGGAAATCCTCCTAGTCTAATGGTGGCACAGTGTCCACGAATACATATTTTTTCATACGGTCAAATGCTTCTACAAGACGTGCGTACGGCAACGCGAGGTTGATACGGATACAGCCTTCGCCGAAGAACATCTTGCCGTCTTGCCAAGCCACGCCGACATCCCAGCCGCGTTTCTCAAGCTGTTCGAGCGTCAGATTGTGTTTTTTCAAGAACTCAGAACAATCGATAAAGAGCATATACGTGCCTTCAGGTTTGGTCACTTCCACGCCGTCAAATTCACGGTGAATAAAGTCGCACGCATAGTCTGCGTTCTTCTCGATTACTTCACGCAACTCTTCCAGCCACTCGTACCCTTCTTCTTGATACGCCCCGATTAACGCATGCATTGACATCACATTCATCGCGTTATAATGCGGCTTCATCCCTTTTGACTCGACACGGTCTCTTAACGCATCATTGTAAATCACATGATAACTTCCCACGAGCCCTGCTAGGTTAAACGTCTTACTTGGCGCATACATGGCCACGGTGCGATTCTTCGCATCTTCTGAAATCGACTGCGTTGGGATATGCTTATGGCCTTTAAAAATAATGTCCGACCAAATTTCATCCGACACGACAATCACATCGTACTTACGGTAAATCTCCATCGCGCGTTCAATTTCTTCTTTCTCCCATACACGACCACTCGGGTTATGCGGTGAACAGAAAATCGCCACATGAATCTTATGCGCTTTGATTTTTCGTTCCATATCCTCAAAGTCCATACGATAAACGCCCTGTTCATCTTTCACAAGCGGGCTCTGCACGGCCTTCAATCCATTATCGTTTAACGACTGCGTAAAGCCGACATAGGTTGGACTATGTACTAACACCGCATCTCCAGGTGCAGCATACGAAGTTAATGTCGAAACGACTCCCCCAAGCACGCCATTTTCATGACCGATATACTTACGCGTTAACCCAGTCACTTGATGGTGGCGCGCATGCCACTGAATAATGCTTTCGTAGTACTCTTTAGAAGGCATAAAGTACCCAAAAATCGGATGTTCCAATCGTTTTTGCATCGCCGAAATCACCGTCGGCACGGTTGGAAAACTCATGTCCGCGATCCACATCGGAATCACATCGAAGCCTTTCTTCGGTCTATCTGGCGACTTCCCTGGAATCAACCCCAGCCCATCCACAGCCAGTGCGTCCATTCCACGTCTGTCATATTCCGTTGTAAAATCAAATTTCATCCGCAAAACCTCCTTGAATCTCCCCACCATTATACACCGTCCCCCGTCTCCACTCAACGTTCTCCGAGAACTCAGTCCGGTGCCTGCTCTCCATAAAAGCGTAATCCCCGATGAAAAAAACATTCTAAGATAGCGTTGCAAAAAAATCCTTGGACTCTATAGTCATAGAAATAACTATGCAGATGCCCAAGGATTTTAAAACAACGCTTTAACCCTTTAACTTATTTTTTTCTAAAATCACGCTATACTTTTCGTTTTTTTAGGAAGAAAACAATCACTCCGATTACACAGACTCCCAATCCGATTGCTGGATAGAGTAAATTCTCTGCTGCTCCTGACATTTGCCCGACGGAAGCTTTCTGGTCATTTTCATGATACTTCTGAACCATTTCCTGAATTTCCTTTAAAGAATACCATCCCTTATTTGCTTGAACTGTCTGCTTTTCTACGTCGTATAACAATCCAATTTTTACTTCTCCATTCGGAAATACTTTTGCAACAGTAATACCGCCAAAAGGAGTATCATAATCCACATTGAAAACTAGTATTCCTTTGAGATCACTGCTATATTCCTCTCCTAACAGTTCAGAAATTTTGTGATATTCAAAGTCCTGCGGTTTATCTGCATAGCTCCCCGACTTCGTTTGTAAACGACCGTCAACTTCAGAAATCCAAAACTCCTTATTCATTCCGTTTAATAAGGTTTGCGCACTCAACCATCCGCTGTTTTTAGTAGTGATTGTCCCGTCATCAGCTTGTTGGATTAACTGTTTTAATTCCTCTTCAGACTTAACATCTTTTAGCTTCTTATCACCAAACACAAAGATTGTATGTTTTGTATCGAAAGGAACCTCATTCTCGGAAGAGCGTTCTTTCTCCTTGACCTGTTGATTACTTTTCTCCATCGGCTCATCTAACACCTGATGCAATTCCTCTGCCGAAAGTTCCGGCGCTGCATAAACCGTTGAGAAAATTGAAGATACTACAAACAATCCACTGACTACGAATAAAAATATTTTCTTTAATTTGAAAACCATTTTTAAGATCTCCTTACGTTCAAAAGACGGCTCCATCAAAACGAAAAAATATTCTACATAACCAACATAAAAATAGGACGTTCTCACTACTCTGCTTTCACCTATATAATACCACTCAACACTGTATTTAATCTACATGATTTTAATCAAATCCTTGGGCTCTATAGTATGAACACTACAAAGATAGGAGCTGAGATGAAGACTTAGCTCGATGCAAGTTTTTTCATAAAAAGCGTGATTCCCGATGAAAAAACAACATAAGGTAGCGTTGCAAAAAAATCCTTGGACTCTATAGTCATAGAAATAACGATCGCATGCGAAAAGAATTAGAGCTCCATAGCGAGAATCGCTTTGGAGCTCTTTGACTTTCGCAAGGACTGAGACCAAGGCTCAGGCCGGTGCAGTTATTTCTATCACTTTTTAAATCTTTTTCCCGTTTCTTGCCAAAGATGAAGTGCGGACTCCGCAAAACGACATCACGTGATAACTGCGCATCACAGAATTGGTAAAAAAACGGAGTCCCCCTAGGATTCCATAGTATGAATAATAGAGAGAAGCAACCGATGTGAATTACTGCCACTAAGAAATTTATTTCTAAGTGGCAGTTTGAAGCTCGGTAGGAGCCAAGACGTAGACTTGGCCCGGTGCCTCTATTGTCAATGCTATGAAGACGTCCTAGGGAGACGCAGTTTTAACCTATTTTTTCATCGCTGAAATCACGCGATAGCCTTTTTGTGCGATAAAGTCCGCCACTTCATCGGGCTCAGTCGAGTCCACATGAAGTACCACTTGCACTTTCCCATCGCGATGGTACACAGAAATCGTCGAAACGTTCACGTTGTTTTCGCGCAATACATTTGAAATTTCTTCCAGAGGACCAGGTTTATCCTCATTGATTTCAATGAATAAACGAGAACCTGGAGTGTTGTATCCAGAAATTTCGATAAAGGCATCGAAAATATCTTTGTCGGTAATAATTCCTTCCACGTGTCCACGCGCATCTACGACTGGCAGAACGCCGACTTTTTGTTGACGCATCAGAGACGCCGCTTCTTCTAATAATGTATGAGCCTTCACTGTTAAGACTTGCTTTTGCATAATTTCGCTTGCAGCCGTCTTGTTTAATAAGTAGTTCAACTCATGCATCGATAGGCTTGTCGCCATTGAAGGTGAGTGTCCAGCCACTAGTTCCTCTGTGAGTAAGCCGACTAATTTCCCATCTTCCACAACTGGCAAACGGTGAATGTCATGCTCCTTCATTAAGTCTAAAGCTTTCATAACCGTTGTTTCAGGCGTTACTGTAATAACGTTGGTTGACATATAATCTTTAACTTCCATGATTACCCTCCTAGATATGCTTTCTGAATTTCATCACTTTCTAACAACTCTTGTCCTGTACCGCTAAGGACCACTGATCCAGTTTCTAGTACATACGCACGATTTGAAATCGACAATGCCATTTTCGCATTTTGCTCGATGAGTAAAACCGTTGTCCCTGTCTTTTGGATTTCTTGAATGATTTTGAAAATCTCGCGGATGAAGATTGGCGCTAACCCCATTGAAGGTTCGTCGAGAAGCAATAGTTTTGGACGGCTCATTAACGCACGGCCCATCGCTAACATTTGTTGTTCCCCACCAGAGAGCGTTTGTGCATCTTGGTCTTTACGTTCTTTCAAGATTGGGAAACGCTCGAAGACAGCTTCCATATCTTTTTGAATTTCTTCTTTATCCTTGCGTAAAAATGCCCCTAGTTCGAGGTTTTCTTTTACCGTTAATCCTGGGAATACGTGACGTCCTTCTGGAACTTGCACGAGTCCTTTCTCAACGATTTTCTTCGCAGATGTTGAAGCAATGTTCTCACCCAAGTATACGATTTCGCCTTCTGAAGGATGGATAAGTCCTGATAAAGTCTTCAAGATCGTTGACTTCCCGGCACCGTTTGCCCCGATAAGAGACACGATTTCTCCTTCGTTAACTTTAAAATTCACATTACGTACAGCTTGAATCATTCCGTAATGAACTGATAAATTTTTAACTTCTAACATCTACTCACCTCCTAAGTACGCTTTAATAACTGCAGGATTTTGTTTAATTTCTTCTGGAGTTCCTTCTGCAAGAAGTCTTCCATATTCCAACACGTAAATGCGTTGGCAGATTTTCATGACAAGCGACATATCGTGCTCGATTAATACGACTGTTAAATCAAACTCTGCTTGAATTTTAGCAATCAATTCTGTTAATTGAGCTGTTTCTTGAGGATTCATCCCTGCTGCAGGCTCATCTAAGAATAAGATTTTTGGTTTTGTCGCTAAGGCACGAACGATTTCTAGTTCACGTTGTTGTCCGTACGCTAAGTTTTTCGCCTTTTCATCTTTTAGTGTATCCAAGTTGAAAATCTTTAGCAATTCAACCGCTTCTTCGCGCATTTTCGCTTCTGTATCATAGTATTTCTTCGTACGGAATAATGTTGAGAACAATGAATCGCTCGAGTGTGCGTGCATGGCAATCATTACATTTTCGAGTACCGTTAAATCTTTAAACAAGCGAATATTTTGGAAGGTACGTGCCATCCCTAGGCTTGTACGCTTGTAAGGTGCGAGTCCGTTTAAGTTTTTCAACTGTCCGTCTACTTCTAAGCTAACCGTTCCTTCTGTTGGCTCATAAACTCCTGTTAACAAGTTGAAGAAAGTCGTTTTCCCAGCCCCGTTTGGCCCGATGAGTCCGATGAGTTCGCCCTTATTTACTTTCATCGAAACGTTAGAGACCGCAGAAAGACCGCCAAAGTTTTTTGTTAGTCCATTAACTTCTAATAACATTACTTCCCACTCTCCTTTGTTTCTTTCTTCTTAGAAAACTTGAAGTCTCCTAGTTTGAATTCCCAAGTACCATGCAATCCACCAGGACGGAAAATCATGATTAAGATTAACGCTACCGCATAGATGATCATCCGTAATTGTCCAAATGGTTGTAGGACAAGGTTGATGATTCCAAGTAATATGGCTGCCACGAATGAACCTGTGAAGCTTCCGATACCACCGAATACCACGATGATTAACACTTCGATTGATTTCATGAACGTGAAGTCACTTGGTGTTACCGCTCCAAGCGTTGTAGCAGAAAGCGTTCCGCCGATACTTGCAGTGGCTGCTCCCAGTACGAAGGCCAAGATTTTATATTTCGTCACTTGAACCCCCATCGATTCCGCAGCGATTTCGTCTTGTAAGACCGCATAAGTGGCACGACCTGCACTACTGAATGTATAGTTCAAGATTAAGATGGTTGTTAATACTAAGGCGATATACGTAATCGTCCATGTGTTTGTTAAAGGCACCCCGCTAATACCGGCAGCACCGTTTGTGATTTTCATGTTTGTCACGGCTACACGGATGATTTCCGCAACCCCTAGAGTCGCAATCGCAAGGTAGTCCCCTTTTAAACGAAGCGTTGGTAATCCAACAAGGGACGCGACGATAACAGAGATGACAACTCCGACTGCCATCCCAGCAAATAATCCAGGAAGACCGTTCATCATTTTCCCAAGAATCGCACCGCTATAAGAACCAATCGCGATAAACCCGGCATGTCCTAGCGAGAATTGTCCGGCAACCCCAAGAATGAGGTTCAATCCAACGGCGTAGATGATATTGATCATGATATTAATGAAGGTACTTTCGTAGTAGAAGTTAATCACTCCTGTTTGTACAAGTACGAAAAGAAGAGCGTACATTCCTAATGCGAACAGCGTCCAACGAATATTCTTTTTATGAAATCTTTGCATCTTCTTCACCTACACTTTCTCTCTGACATTTTTACCAAACAATCCAGCTGGTAACACGATTAAAATAATGAATAATAGGAAGTAAACGACTCCGTCACGATATGGTGAGTAACCGAAGAAGCTTACCATTGTTTCTAATAGACCGATGAGGTACCCACCGACCATGGCCCCAGGAATGCTACCGATACCACCAAGTACGGCCGCAACGAAGGCTTTCAGTCCGACTGTAATCCCCATTGTTGTTGAGATGGTATTGTAGTACACCCCAACAAGCACACCCGCAATCCCGGCAATCGCTGAACCGAGCGCGAATGTAAATGAGATGACTCCGTCTACGTCAATCCCCATGAGTTGAGCGGCTTGCTCATCCACGGCAACCGCACGCATGGCTTTCCCCATTTTTGTATAACGTACGATAAATTGTAATAACGCCATTAAGACAACGGTAACCCCGAAAATCAAAATTTGCTTTCCGTTCACAGAAACGTCTCCAAATAAGGTGATGGTTTCAGTTCCAAAGTCAGAGGGAAACGGACGAGATTCCGCTCCAAAGAAATAACTCATTGCATTTTCTAATAGGTATGACACCCCAATCGCCGTAATCAACGCGGCTACACGAGTCGAATTACGAAGCGGCTTGTACGCCACACGTTCAATCACAACCCCTAAAACCGCACAGGCAACCATTGCTACTAAGAGTGCTACGAATACATTCATCTTCAATACCATTACGGCAAAATATCCAATGAACGCCCCCATCATATACACATCACCATGTGCGAAGTTAATGAGCTTAATTGTCCCATAAACCATGGTATATCCAAGCGCAATCAACGCGTAAATACTTCCGACTGCAAGCCCGTTTACCAATTGTTGCATTAACAACTCCATATATTTTCTCCTTTCAAATCTATCCTTATCTAGCGGAAAAGAGAGGCGGAAGTCCCCTTCGTGCCTCTCTTAAAAAATACTGTTAAAACTTAATTAGTCAGCTGAGTACTCTTGAGCACTTACTTCTTGTCCGTTTTGGAACTCGATGACTACTGCTGATTTCACTGGTGTGTGGTCAGGACCCATTGAGAATGTACCAGTTACACCATCGAAGTCTTTTGTTGCTGCTAAAGCTTTTGTGATTGCTTGAGGATCAGTTGAGCCTGCTTTTTCGATAGCTTTCATTAACAATTGAGTGGCATCATAACTTAAAGCGGCGAAAGTATCTGGGTTTGCACCATATTTTTCTTTGTACGCTTGAACGAACGCTTGAACGTCTGCATCATCACTTAATGTTGAGAAGTGTGAAGTGTAGTAAACGTTAGAAAGGTTTGAGCTGTTACCTGCTAATGCTGCTAACTTGTCACTTGAAAGTCCGTCACCACCAACGATTGGTTGAGTGATACCGATTTCACGTGCTTGTTTGATGATTAGACCAACTTCTTCGTAGTAACCAGGAACATATAATACATCGAAGTCTTTAGATTTCAATGTTGTTAAGACTGCTTGGAAGTCTGTGTCTTTTGATTGGTAGTATTCACGAGCGACAACTGTTCCACCGATTTTGCTGTCAGTGTAAGTTTTTTCAAAGGCATCTGCCAACCCTTTAGAGTAGTCATTACCTGTATCTTGTAAGATTGCTACTTTAGCATTTCCGAATTTCTTGTGTACGAAGTTTGCTCCTACAACCCCTTGGTAGCTGTCAGAGAAACATACACGGTAGATGTATTCATATACTGAAGATGCATCTTCCGCGTTTTTCAATGTTACGCCGTCCCCTGTTGTTGCTGGGAAGACTGTTGGGATTTTTGCTTGTTCGTTAACTGGGATTGATACTGAAGCATCCCCTGTTGTTGCTGGGCCGACAACGCCGACCACTTTTTCAGAAGCTAATTTTTTCGCTACAGAAGCTACTTCTGTTTTGTCTGATTTGTTATCGTATGAAACGTATTTTAATTCCTTATCTAATAACTTCCCTTTTTGTTCTACGGCTAATTGAGCACCGTTGTTCATAGAAGTACCGTAAGTCGCTACGTTCCCTGTTAACTCGAAGTTCCCTCCGATTTTGACTGTATTACTATCTGCTGCGTTTCCACAACCCGCTAAAATTGCTGCAACCACAGCGCCTAATGTGAATTTCTTTAATTTCATAAGATCCCTCTTTTCATGGATGAATTTTTCAACTTGAGAGTAGTATATAATATTCTGACAATTCATGCAATAGATAACTACTATTTTTTTGAAAAAATATTTTGTTTACAATTTTATCGTTTTCATTTTCATTTTTCTTAGAATTATTTTCATTCTTTTCAAGTTATAAATAGGTATTATTTACACCTAAAGTGTGATATATTGTATTTTAGCAATTTAGTGTGTGACACAACTAACAAGAAAAGGGAGAAAGAAATGAGAGCATTACTTTCAAAAAATCAAAACCGACAAATTGATATTGTCGACTATTTAGTTCAAGCAAACGGCTGGGTTCATATCGACGAACTCGCAAAACACTTTAAAGTTTCTACTCGTGCCATCAAAATCGACCTCGCATTTTTACGCGATAAAATTGATGGACTCGACATCCTCTTCTCAACGAATGGGGTGCGTATCGAATTACCAGAGAATTTAAGTACCGAAGTCGTCTATCCTTATTATTATTCACATTCTATTTGCTACGAAATTCTGGAACAATTATTCTTACACGAAGAAACCACTGTCTCAGAAATGACACAAAAACTATTCATTACGACTTCGACATTGAATCGTTACATTCAAAAAATCAATACTAGCCTGAAGAAAAAATTCGATTTCCAAATTTCGAAGAAAAACTTGCAATTTATTGGAAATGAACAAGACATTCGTTTCTTCTTCGTTCAATACTTTGCTGAAAAGACTGGCTTCTTCGAATGGCCCTTCGACTTTGTAGACGAAGCTTCTCTCGAAAAAATTCTAGTAGACCTCTTCAAGTCTTCGAACTTCCCACAAAGCTTCGAAGGATACCGTGTCTTCAAGATGATCTTCACGGTGAACTTCTTCCGCGCTTATCAAGGGCATTTCGTACAAAACTTCGAAGCAAAAGACAAATTCTATGATTACTACAATCAATTAGACGGACTAGACGAGATCGTTGCGCAATTTGTAAAAGAAACAGGTCTTATGGTGACTCCAGAAATTCTGGAACAATCCTTCTCGATCTTCTTACAACCGCACTTCTTCTTAAACGTCGAAGAGTTCTCAGCGGCTCGTCAAGAAAACGTCCGTGACCGCCTATCGTTCGATACATTAGTGACGAATATTCAAAGTCTTGAAAAACGCTACGGCTTGAAATGCGAAAACTATGATTTACTATTGTGGCACTTACACAACACGTCTCAATTAGAACGTATCGAAGTGCACTCAGACTTCATCTTATTCGATAAGAAGAAACCATTGATGAACTTCTTCAAATCGCTCTCGCCTGAGTTCTACAATGATGTTGCAGCGCTTCTAGAACAATACCAACACGAGATTAAAAATGTAAAACGTCAACGAAATATCTCGCACTTGATTTACACGTTCTACACGCACTGGGAAGGTCTTGTTGCTCAGTTGCAAGCTAAACAAGAAAAAATCAAGGTGTTGATCTTAAACGATTTCGACGAATACTATCCAAAATTCTTGGCATCGTATTTAGAACACAACGCGGCAAACCGCTTCGAGTATCATACGTATGACCAGCTTGAAATTTCGTTAGATATTTTAGAAAAATCTGATTATAAGATTATTTTGAGCAACTTTGCTCTTCCAAAAATCAAAGGTAAAACGGTGATCTGCTCGCATGATTTGAGTATGATTGATCTTGTCAACGAGTTGAATAAACAATAGAAAGATGCCCCTGCAATGCAGGGGCATCTTTCTATTGCATAGCGCTTTTTTACTATAGATAAAAAGATAAAACTTACGTTTTTTCTTACAATCCTTCTTGAACGGTTGCGGTTAGCTTCATAGCTACGGTAATGGGGCACCGGATTGAGCCTAGCGTCTCAATTCCTACCAAGCTTCAAACTGACTCTACGGATTTCATCCTAGAGTCAGTAATTCACATTGGTTGCTATCCCCCATTGCTGTTGTTATAAAACCGCAACGTTCTTTGGGATTGTAAGAAAATTGAATTTTTTTGTAAAAAAGTGAAGTGCTAGAAACAGCGCTGTGATGAGGTTTTGAGCGAAAGACGGAGATAAGGGGTTGGTGCTAGGGAGGAGTCATTGTGGCTGGAAAACGTGATAAGGTCGGCGTTTTTAAAGAGACAAGCGTTCCTGATGTAACTTGCCCGAAATTCACTTATAAGTGAATTTTGGGCAACTGGAGTCCGAGTTCTATGAATACATTTTTTAAATCTTGCAAAATAGACTCATTTCAAATTTTAGTAACTTTTTGGTAACTGAAGACAAATCTCAATTTGATATTGATAACACTAAAAGACTCGAATAAATAGTTGATTTAACTGCATATTTACATTAAGTGTTAATATTATTAGATGCGACTGGTTTCAATATATTAAAGTTTGGTTTATTTAGTCAGCCTTTCCCCAAAAGAGCGCAAATTGGATGGCTAACTCCGCGATTCGATCCTTGCTATCTAAATCCTCATGATTAGATAAGGTTCGGATATCCCATTTCTCTTCCGAGAGGTGGTCTGCTGCGTAGAAGAAATGGCAGAGCTCAAAGCCCCTAAAAGCTGCTAAAGCTGCCACTGCCGAACATTCCATATCCACACAGATGGCCCCTGCTTCCTTTCGTCGCTTCATCTTGTCGATGGTTTCCCGGTAGGGTGCATCTGTCGTCCACACTTTTCCTGACTGATAGGAAACCTTGTGACTGTCCAGAAAGGCTTGGAAGAGAGAAAGGGATTTCTTGTTTACTTCCACTTCATCGCTAGCCGGAAGATAGTGGTAACTGGTCCCCTCGTCTCGAAGGGCAGCTGTTGGAATGATGATGGAGGTCGCTTCGATATCTCGATCTAAAACCCCACAGGTCCCAAAGAGCACCAGTTTTTCCATCCCAAATTGAATCAAATCCTCTAAAATTCCCACACAGGAAGCAGCCCCAACTGGTGCATTAAAGGCAGCAATCTGTTGGTCTCCTATCGTGATTCCATAGACACAGACTTCAAAATTAGCCATGGAGGTTCTTTCAATGACCTCATGATCGTAATTCTCAAGGAGGCGAGCAAAAGTTACTCTTGAAAAGCAAGAGATGACTACTTTGGGAAATCCTTCAATTGGTTGGTGTAAGTCTTGTGGATTAATAATAGCCTGTCGGTTGGGGTCAAATTCTTCTAAAATCATATCGTATACCTCTTTCATTCAAATTATATAGAAATCAATCTGCATTAAAACAATGATAAACCTCTTTAAAGAGAGTTTGCAATATTTCTTACTCTTCTTCATCTAAATCATATTCAGAGACTAGCTCGTCCATATAGTCAAATGCAGTGAAATTATTTTTTGTCCGAGTGCAAAAAATGGCTTGGAGCATGGACTCCAAGCCATTTCTATTTGAATTATTTAACTTCTGTATAACCGATTGATTCTAATTTTTGAGTTGCTGTAGAAAAGTCCGCATACGTTGTTGAAATGACACGTGCGTCTTTAAGTTCCATCTTGCCCTCTTCATTCGTTATAAGATTTGTAAATCCAACCGCATACACGTTTTTGAATCCAAAGCTAGTTTCCACTTGAAGCGTCATTACTAAGTTCCCATTACCACGAACAATCTCATCCCCATACGAATATGAATTGTCAACATTATTCGCTAGACCACGATAATAAGTTTTATCAAATGTTACTTTATCATTTCCACTAAATTTCTTATTCACTTCTTCTTTTAGTTTTGCAATAATTTCGTCTTTGTTCTTAGCGTCATCAAGTTTTTCAGCAACTGTCTTCAATCCTTTAACAGGAAGTGTGAAGCTTCCGTCGCCTTCTAATACATAACCTCTGTCTTCTAATAAGTTAGCGAAATTACCGTCTAACACGATTTTGGCATCTTTTCCATTTTCTAATTTGCCATTGTTTTCAACTTTGAAACGTAAGAATGACAATTTAGAATCTGTCACATGAACTTCTGCACGGCCACCTTTGTTAAAGCCTTCCACTTCTAATGAAGTGATTTTCGCTAATTCTTCAGCCGTTAATTTCTTCGCTTCTTTTAAGCCACTTACTTTAACTTTTGTTTCTTTTGGAAGGTTAAAGTATTTTTCAGCATCTTTATCTGAAGAGAATGTGAAAGTAATTTCGTCGTTATTTGACAAGCCATCTGTTTTACTTGGAGTTGCTTTCACTTTTGTTGCAGCATTACGAACTTCTGCTTCTGTTTTCGCATCTGCTTTAGGGTTTGCGACTAAGAACTCTTTTACTAATTCTTGAGTGTCTACTTGGTATACAAGTTGCCCTTTTGTATCTAACCCTGTAAAAGTTGTTTTAATGTGGTCGCCAGCGTCTACTTTTTTCACGCCACAAGCAGCAAGTACCACAGTCGCTACTAAACAGAATAATGTTAACAGTCTTTTTTTCATGATTCCCTCCTGAAAAGCTTTTCTATTATTTGATTACTTTCACCATTATAAGTTCTATTACAGTATTTTTCAATACTGTTTTGGAGTAACTTGCTCTTCTTTTTCGTTCGTGCTAAGGTAAATCTAACGAACTTTTTACACATCGGAGGCTTTATGAATCAAAAAATCCCCGTATGGAAAACCATCCGCTTTACATTAGGCAATTTAACGCAAAACAGCTGGATGTATTTACGTAATTCCATTTTCTTACAATTTTTTATATCCGTGTTTGGATTTGGTTTTTTAACACTTATTTTTCGTGGAATGCTCTTTATGACAGGACAATCCAATTTAAACTTTTCGAATTTTAAGACCGTTTTATTAAGCCCTTGGTCCATTCCATTATTCATTTTATATTTACTCGCATTCGCGTTTCTCATTTTCATGGAGTTCTCGATACTCATCTTCATGATTTACGGAACAATTCGCGGTATTCATTTTTCATGGCGCAGTAGCATTCAAAATGCATTTAGTGAACTCAAGCAATTATTGAACGGTCATTTTATTACGTTCTGGCTTTATTTTTTAACACTCTTGCCGCTTATTAATATTGGGGAATTGACATTTATCTCGAAAAAAATCGCGATTCCCGAATTTATTACGGATGAAATCACTAAGACGAGCAGCGGAATGATTGTTTACACCGGACTGATTGTTGTCCTACTCTACTTCCACGCACGAAGCGCCCTTGCGATTCCACTTCAGATTCTTACCGACCAGCCTTTTACAAAAAATATTGTCACAAGCTGGAAGTTGACGAAGAAGAATACTGTGCGGTTGCTCTTTATTTCGGCAGTCGTCGAAGGAGTCCTTGCGATTCTCGTTATTTTTATCTCCCTTGGAAGTGTCGCCCTCGTTGAACTCCTAGACCCAGACGGCTCGAACACGCTTCTCTTAAGTAGTGTGTTAGCCATTGCCAAGTTACTGCAAGGCTTCATTATCCTTTATACAAAGATTGCTACGTTTATTTTTATGACGAAAATCATTCATGAGCATAAATTGGCGTCGCTTGAAGTGTATCATCACCATGAAGAAATTAAGCATAAACGTAAAATCGTGACGGCCTTTGCTCTTCTCTTCGTAACTGGAAGCGGGGTTCTCACAACGCTCTCTACCTATAGAACGGAATCAGCCAACGACCCTATCATCATCGGTCACCGCGGCTATGTTAGTGAAGCCGTTGAGAACTCGATTGAAGGATTAAAAGCGGCTAAAGAAGCCGGCGCCAACATGGTAGAGATGGACATTCTCCTCACGAAAGACAATCAATTCGTCGTTATGCACGACTATAACTTGAAACGATTAGCAGGCCTGAATAAACGCGTTCAAGACATGACTCTTGACGAAGTTCACGGTCTTCCCATCGAACAAGACGGATTCACGAGTCACATTCCTACTTTTGAAGAGTTTTTCAAAGCAGCCAAAGAAATTGGCATGCCGCTTGTTATTGAGCTCAAGCCACATGGCGGAGAGCCCGCCAATTACGTAGATTTTTTCATCGCAAAATACAAAGAACTCGCCATTGACAACTCAAACAAAGTCATGTCACTGGATTTGAAAGTCATGGAAGAACTCGAGGCAAAAGCGCCTGAAATCACAACTGGTTTCGTGATTCCTATTCAATTTGGCGGATTCGGAGACGCGAAGGTGGATTTCTATGTGGTGGAAGATTTTTCTTACCAGGAACTGGCTGTCCTTCATGCGCAGGAGACAGGACATGAGGTGTTTGTCTGGACCATCAATACGGATGAAGCCCTCGAGAAATACGTAGACAGCCCGGTAAACGGGATCATCACAGACCAAGTCGCACTCGCAAAAGCCATTCAACAAGAGCACAAAACCAACAACAGTTTAATGGACCGCTTCTTACGTACGTTGAATGTGAGTATTGCTAAATAAAATAAAAACACTACTAGCTCCTTCGGAGGCCTACATAGTAGTGAGAACAGCTGCACCGGATTGAACCGAAGTCTCAATTCCTACCGAATTTCAAACGGACTCTAGAAAATAAATTTCCAGAGTCCGTAATTCTCTTCGGTTGCACTCACTATTCTCACTACTATAGTCTCCGAGGAGCTTTCGTGTTTTTATTGGATTGCATTCAGACAACGTAAAACCTGTGCATGAAACATTGTTGGGTAGGTTCTAAATGGATTGGTGAGCGCAGTCTGTGTGAAGCGTATTTCTGGAGGACGGGGAAAGGGAAAGGAGGCAGAGAGTGCTTGGCACATAATACCTCGTCTCCCTTTCCCAGCGGACAAACTTTGAAGCACTTGCCCAATATGGATTATTTATAAAAAAGGATTTGTTCCAATAAAAAGATGAAGGCTCTTCGAATAAAATAAACGGAGGACTTTCCAGACTCTATAGTAAAAGCTATAAGGATTTGCAGCCGAAATGAATTAGAGGGGCACTGCGGTTTATTCGCAATGCCCCTCTTTGAAGTTCAGCAGGAGTTGAGACTTTGGCTCAACCCGGTGCCCTTATAGCCTTTACTATGAAGATGTCTAGGATACTGCACATACTACCTCGTCTCCCTTTCCCAGCGGGCAAACTTTGAAGGCTTGCCCATACTGGATGGCTAATATGATAGAAAGCCAAGGGATACTGCTGCGTACAATGAATGAAACATAACAAAAAGCCTCTATGCGAAAAGACTTTCCACAACAAGGAATCCTTCGGATGTATAGTGGTAATCGTAAGGGAATCATAACCAATGTGAATTACTGACTCTAGGGTGTAACCCGTAGAGTCAGTTTGAAGCTTGGTAGTCAGGAGACATTTGGCTCCTGACGGTATCCTTACAATTACCACTATACAAACATCCGAAAGGATTCGAAGGTTGTGGAACTGCTCTTCAATATAGAGGCTTTTTAACTGTTAATGATTTATTGTGAGCTACTACTTAGAGTATCCCTTGGGTTCCTACTAACCAATTTTT
Organism: uncultured Streptococcus sp.; assembly: GCA_916719965.1. Taxonomy (GTDB): domain Bacteria; phylum Bacillota; class Bacilli; order Lactobacillales; family Aerococcaceae; genus Granulicatella. The sequence goes on along the minus strand of CAKAPS010000007.1, from coordinate 64 downwards.
GTAACGCCACCCATGTATGGTACAAGTACTTCAGGGATTGTCACGCTACCGTCTTCGTTTTGAT
>CAKAPS010000006.1:0-37415 GCA_916719965.1 uncultured Streptococcus sp. | reverse complement strand
CATAAAGTTGGCGATAAGATGGAAGTCACTTACTATAGAAATGGACAAAAACAAACAACAACAATTTCTCTAACAGAAACAAGCAGTCCAAGTTTATAGCAATAACGAACAAGGAGTCGGATAGCGAAGTGCTATTCGACTTTTTTGTGTATTTCCACAAAGTTATCCACAAAAATGTGGATAAGTCTGTGGAAAACTGTGGCGTTAACGGCTTGTCAAGTCTGTGAAGTGGAAAATCGGTGTTGAAAATGGATAGGCTAAAAAGGGCTTAATTATAGGATTTTATTGAAAAAAGTTATTCACATGATAAAATTTTATTGTGGATAACTTTTGGGTTTAGTTGCTTAAAACGCTGGTATAACAATGTTTCTATATACACAAACCCGGTGTGGATAACTGTGGATAACTGGTATTTTTACACCAGTTGGAAATATAACAATTAGATAACAAATAAAAATTTTGAATCTATATCTAGTGTTTTTCATAAAAAAAGCCCAAAATTTAGGGGCGAACATGTGTACATGTGGATAACTTTGTGGAAAACTGTGGAAAAAGAGGTAAAACAAGCAATTTTTGTCAAAAAAAGGTAAGATAATTTGTGAAATGAGGGGATCAAATGAATATTACCATTGTGAGTGTAGGAAAACTGAAAGAAAAATATTTAAAACAAGGAATCGACGAATACGCGAAACGCTTAGGCAGCTACTGTAAGTTCCAAGTAGTAGAAGTGCCAGACGAAAAGGCTCCTGAAAATTTAAGCGAGAAAGAAATGGAACAAGTGCTCGAAAAAGAGGGAGAACGCATCCTTGCTAAAATTAAAGACGGGGACGTTGTTGTCGCAATGGCGATTGAAGGGGACTTAGTGAGTTCTGAACAATTGGCTAAAGAAATGGATAGCTTTGCGCTACACGGTAAGAGCTCGATGGTCTTTGTCATTGGTGGCTCTCTTGGGTTAAGTCCTGCTGTGAAAAAACGTGCCGACCGTAAAATCTCATTTGGGCGTATTACTTTACCCCATCAACTCATGAGACTTGTATTAACCGAACAAATTTACCGTGCATTCCGTATTAATGCCGGACATGCATATCATAAATAAGTAAAGATTCTCATAGAAAAAGTGAAAAGAAAGTGCAAAATGAAAATTGTATTTTCATACTATTTTCATAATGTACCTCTATACTCTAATTATTCCCAAAGAGAATATTTATCCTCCCAAATAAATATTTCTAATCCTTTTTTCCACGAAGCCTGTTATATCAACGGTTTCGTGGTTTTTTTATTTTCTGATTTTTGCTTTTGACTATCCTTTTGACTTTCTTAGACATAAGTTTATCAAATTTATCAATCGTATTATCTTTCTTGTTATTAGTAACGTGTGTATAGATATTAGCAGTAGTCTGTATATCTCCATGACCTAATCTGTCTTGGATGTCCTTTAAATCTGCTCCAGCTTCAGCTAATAACGATGCGTGAGTGTGTCTGAAACCGTGAGGAGTGATTCTAGGGAAGTTAGTTCCCTCTAGTATCTGATTCAACCAGTATACGGCTGTATTCGATGAATAGAATGAGTTATTTCGATTCTGAAATATATACGTTTCATTTCCGGATAATTCCTTCCATTCATTAAGTAAACGCTCTAAGCTGTTATTTATGCGAATTATACGCATTCCATTCTTTGTTTTAGTCTGAGAGATATATTTATCTTCAATCGAACGTGCTACCGTCTTATTCACGCAAATAGAATGGTTTATAAAGTCGATATCTTTCCACGTTAGGGCAAATGCTTCTCCACATCTTAAACCTGTATAGCTAAGAAGATAAAAGAATGTATGTACTTCTTTAAAAGGTTCGATGTAATCAAGAAATTTAATTAAAGTGTCACGATCATAATACTTCAATTTATCGTCTTTAAAATCATCAGACTTTGGCAAGTCAACTAAGCTCATAGGATTCTTTTCAATCAGATTCAACTTCTGAGCATACTTAAATATCATTTGAGCATATATCTTATAAGACTGAGTACTCTTAGGATAGTCCATATACCACCGATTCACTTGTGCCTGGCAATCTTGAATGGTAATTGTATCGATGTAGTAATCGCCAAAAGCAGGCAATATGTGTTTCTTGAAATAAGTCACAGTCGCTTGAAACGTGCTAGGTCTTACGCGTTTCTGATACGTTACTACCCATTCGTTATATAGCTCTCTGTAAGTGAACTTTTGCCTAACCACTAATCCAGTAGTATCCATCAACTCAACTTCTAGTCGTTGAAGTGCAGTAGTTGCTGCTAAGACCGATTCAAATCCGCGTCTTGTAGTATACTGCTTCTTACCAGTCTTAGGATTAGTTCCACAATAGATTTGAAATTGATAATAGACTTTCCCGTCTTTCTTTTTATAAGACTTGATTCTATCATCAATTCTTTTCCTAGCCATATCTTTACCGTCCTTTCTGTTTATGGTAAAATAGGGCATAACAAATAGCCCTATTTAAGGGTGAATTTTTGATTTACCACACTTGTTTCTTGGCGGAGGCAGTGTGGTATTTTATTTATAAATAATAAGATTAATCATTTAAATTTCTAGCAAGTTTATCTAGTACATCAATGGGTAACTCTAATATATCGAATGCAGTTTTACCAGAGAATAATTTTTTAGGTGTTAATGAACCTTTTTCTATATAACTATCCAAAGAAAATAGCGCAAGTAAATCATTTAATAAACGTCCGCGTAAAAAATCATCATTTAAAAAAGCAAAAACTAGATATAAGCAAGTAACCAAATCTTTATTTCTATGCATTTCAAAAGAAATTTCACTAAATAAATTAGGAAAATAAGAAGCTAGACAAGTTCTTCTTCTAGCGGAGTTTTTAATTTTCTCTTTAAAATTACGTTTGCTATGTGCAAATAAATTTCGATATTCCCTAAGGAAATTTAATGTATCCGAAAATTCTGTTGATTCAGCACTATTTTTGTCATTGCAACGGATATAGTCAGAACGAATTTCTTTTTGAAGAGTAGTAGGTAGAATGTTATACAATTGTATAACCCTGTAGAAATCTATGTCTTGAAGCAAAATCCAAGGTGGTATAGATGCTCGGGGCTCTCTTTGATTAGAAAAATAAAAAGAATAACTTTGAGAATGAGGTTGTAAAATAATCTCATCTAACGCATCTAATATAACTTGTTTATTTTTATATCTGTGATTTTGATATAGGTCAGGATTAGTATACACAGTATCGTCTGTTCCAAATTCTCGAGAAATCACATAGGAGACTCTAGTTCTGAAACCTTGTTCAATTACTAATAAGTACTTTAATAGAATTGATGATAAATCCATTTCTATAATTTTAGATATATAAAAATAATCAAACCTAGTTTCGTCAATCATTTCGTCTTTTTTTCCATCTTTTAGAAAAATTGGCTTGTATCCATTAATTAACGAATAGTATGAATGATTCTTTAATATCTTAATATATTCAGACTTAAATTCTTCGTTTAACTCAATATTCTTTTTTCTAATCTGTTCTAATTGTTGTTCCCATGTTTTAAATGGAATTATTTGTTTTTCCGTCATATAAAGTAAAACACCCCTTCCGCAACAATGTTGCAAAAGAGGTGAGTAATAGCAATCAAGTTGCTATCCATTTCAAGTACACACATAATACAACATCTGTTTAAATTTGTCAAATTTTTAAATTATTCTAAGTCTAATAATACTTTTTCATTTTTTCTTTGATTCAAAATCTATCTGCTTTATCACTTTAATCCTAGGATTTTAAAAATATCATTAGATTAATACTTTTCCAATAACTGACACTTTTTCTGCATCAACAACGATATCATCATATTTAGAATTTTCTGATTTTAAAATAATATTTTTACCATCTCTAAATAAGTATTTACATGTAACTCCTTCATCTTCTACACGTACAATAGCAATTTCTCCATCTTCAACAGTTGGTTGATATCTTAAATATACTTCAGAACCTTTTTTAATAATTGGCTCCATAGAATCACCTGTGATTTGAACCAGTTCATTGGCACCATTAGGAACAATGGAAGAGGGAAGTACGCCCATTTCTGCATCCATGTCATCAACGTATATCATAGAGCCTGCTGCAGATTGACGACCAAAAACGATAGGAACTATATTATCTTCTTGTATTTGTCCATTTTGCTCGTTTAATTGTTCTTCTGCGTAATTGTAGACGCGTTCTTGTCGTTGGGATGTGAGTTGGGTGTAGATAGAGGTAATGTCATTGACTTTAGTATTAAATCCAAAAATCAATGTTTCTACGTCTGTGTTAAAATATTTAGCGATTTCTTCGATTTCTTCGATTTTAGGATAACGTTCCCCTGATATCCATCTTGAAATAGACGATTTATTTTTACCTAAACGTTTCCCAAGTTCTTCCATAGTAAGACTATTTTCGTTTCTAAAATAGTCAATCATTTGGCCAAAAATAATTTTGCTTTTCATGTTATCACCTCTTTAATAACATTATACAATCCAAAGAAGATAAAATAAAATAAAATGTTGACAAAAATGCAAAATAATAGTTGACAAAAATGCAACGTTGGTTTATAATTAATTTGTAAGGTTGATTAAGGCCTTAACAAAGCAAGGGGGAAAGCGATGGGTAAGCGAAAGCAAAAAAAGCCTAAACACAGAGAAGTAGAATTCGAAATAAAAATTCTCTGGTTTAAGCTAAAAATAAAATATACCATCAAGTGGTAGGGGCTTTGCCCCTCCACGAAAGGAGGTATACTCGTATCATATCAAATTTGCTTTCCTCCTACAAGACGAAAGGGGATAATTATTATGAAAAAAGTATGGAAATCAAAAAACGGTAGAAGGACTACGGAAATGACTTTTTCGATTGAAAAAACCACATTAAAAGAAAAATTAGGTTGTCTAGCTACAATTATCATAGCTGGATTAGTTTGGTATCTATTTTTAAAATAAGCATTATGTAGTAAAATATCTACCTAAAAATCGTAACTTACTAGTTGACAAAAATGCAACTTTAATTTATAGTAAAAATCAAGAGAGGAGGAAGTGGATGATTAAATATAATTCGATTGACGAAGCTATTGATGAAGCTGGATTAAAACAAGAATTTATAGCTAAGAAGATGGGAATCAGTCGACAACGACTCTACGATTTACGAAAGAACCCAACATTACTTAATATCGAACAAATGGAGTTATTAGCTAATATTCTAAATTTGAAGTTTTCGGATATATATGATATCCGAAAAAAATTTAAAAAGAAAGTTGACAAAAATACAACCAAAAAAGGATGAAGTTTGATGGAAACAAATGAAAAAATCAACATTTCTAATTTTGAAGAAATTAAAGAAATAATCGAGGAAATAATGAATTCAATCTTAAAGATCTTGAGAGATGCGATGACCACGGATTACGGTCGAGGATTTATAGAAGGCGTAGCATTTGGGATACAAATAAAAAAAGAGCCTTCTAGAGAAGACTCTAAAGATTAATTACTTTTGTGGGAATTTGGCTTGTAATTCCAAAATCCTATCTAAGCTAATATCACCGCGAATTATTTCTTGAACTACAGGAATCATACCTTGAGATTTGATAAGTTCCAAATCAGCTTCTCGTTGTTTCTCTAGTAGTTTTATTTTAGATTCGTATTCGACTTGAATTTTAGCTATTTCGTTTTTGGACTGATTACGACTAGCAAGATAAGACAAAATAGCAGTAAAACAAGACACAAGAATAGAAACAAACAATTCAATACTCATAAAAACACCTCCTTTCCCAACCTCAATTATAGGCTTGAAAGAAGGTTACAACAATATGAAAAAACATGAAATAGGAGGTGAGAGGATGGAATCAAAAAAGGCACCTAACAAAGAGTTGTTAGATACCCTAAACACTAACCAATCTTTTAGCTTTTCAGAAAATGGATTGGCGATTCAGTCAGACGAACGTTCAATCAAAATTGAATCATGGTCGGTGGAACAATTTGAAAATTGGATTAACAAACAAGGAGGTTTCTCATGAGTCATAAGACATTACTAGACATATTAAGCTGTTTTCTCTCTTTTGTTCTTGGTCGATATACAGGCAAAAAGTTGTACCGATATCTCAAGAAGAAGGTTTTATAAAAGAAACAATAATTTTCAAAACTTTAACAACTTTCTAGGAGGTGAGAGGATGAGTCATAAAGAAATTGAAACTTACGGTATTTATCCACAATATGTTTCAAACTCAAAAGAAAGAGAATTAAGAATTACCAAGGTTAAGAAAATGAGAAAAGCACACTCGCAAATATCGAATGTGCTTAACAGAAGCGGATTAACTTATAAAGAAATCAAAAAACTCTTTGATGTCATTTTAAATGAAGCCGATTCTTTTTTACAAAGTAAGAAAGTTACTTTTAAAGTTCAAAATAAATAACGTGAAAGGAGCAAATAGCGTGAATTTATTAAGCGCTGATTTCGAATCAACACTAAATTCAAAAGTTGTTGAAATCGTAGCAAACGCGATAGAACGATTTCCAACGAACAACACTCAACAAAGATACTTAAACAAGAAACAGGCAAAAGCCTATATTGGAGGAATCGACGATAGAGATTTCGATGAGTGTGTATCGATGGGGTTGAAACAAATCGTAATTAAGAGACCAAGCGGAAGCGCGACAATTCGATACGATGCCAGGGATTTAGATGAGTTCATGGCTAAATACAAAATTTAAGGAGAACAGCATGACACGCACAGAATCTAGAAAAATGAAGCGAAAAGAGTTCAATAGAAACTTTATTAAGCAGTATTTAAAATTTCTTAGCTATGTAGGATTAGCATTTATTGGTGTAATTGCGTTCATGCATCTTTGGATAGGTGCAGCAAACCAAAATTACAACCGTTTAGAATACATTAGAAAGAATGATCCATTTTATGTTAAGTCTAATTGAAAATATGTTTGATGATACTGAATTTGATGTGATACAGAATAGTGAAATTGTTGGTTCAGTAAAATTTAAAAACGGAAAATATTTATTATCCGTTCAAATGAAAGGAAGTAAGTATTCAAGCAGAAGCACACATAAAACATTAGAAGCTGCTTTCAATACTGCAGTGGAATTGTTAGAGAAATAAAAAAGTGGTGACTAAAAATAGCCACCACACTCAAGATTTAAATAAATTATACCATAAAAATACACACAAAATCAAACGTTGGGAATTTTATAGAAGGGGGTTGCTTGGATGAATCTATTGAAACAAATTTTAGCGTTCAATCAGCGACAAATGTCAAATCCATTGTCTGCAGGTCAATTCATTTTATGGCATGCATTATTAAATGTTCATAATGATTGCGGAAAGCAAGAATGGTTTACAGTAGCTAATTTGCGCTTGGAATTGTTCACCGGATTATCACGACAAGGAATTGATAAAGCAAGAAACACATTAAAGCAATTAGGGTTTATTGAATACAAATCCAACGGAACAAAAGCAACTGCTTACAAAATTAATCTTTTATATAACGATAGTTTACAACCTAGTTTACAAGATAGTTTACAAGATAGCAGTCAAGCAGTTGGCAAAGAAGTTGCGGAACAGTTGTCAAAAGAGTTGCCAAACGGTTGGCAAAATGGTGGAACATTAAATAAAGAAAATAAAAGTAAAGTAAATGAAAGTAAATCTAATAATAATATATCCGCCAAATTGCTAGAAAATCAATTCAATGATTTGTGGGATATCTATCCAAGAAAAGAAAGAAAGAACGATGCATTTAAGGCTTATTCAAAAGCTATTAAAAAAGGAGTTGAGCATACGACAATTCAGAATGGCTTAAAATCATACATCGAATATGTGAAAGCTAATCAGACTGAAACTAAATATATCAAGCAAGGTGGAACATGGTTCAATCAAGAGTGTTGGAATGACGAATACAAAATAGATTCTAATCCCAAAACTAATTATTCAAGTTATACAACAAAAGCTAAAGGCTATGTTGAACCACTGCCTGAGTGGTTATTTAGACAACAGAATGAAGAACGCGCGCAAAGGGGTGTTAATTGATGGAAACATCGATGGAAAAAGAACTAAGGGTTTACAAAGAAAATCCGGAACGCTACACATCTATCATCAAAGCCATTTCTGAATTGAAAACAACTGGTGATAAAGAAGCTTATTTAAGCAATAAAAGAAAATTGATTACAGGAAAAATGACTGAAGAAGAATACAATAAAAACTTTGGTTAAGGTTGAGTAAAAGGGGAAAACAAATGGTATTTGTAATTAAGCATAACGGGATGTACTTTACAGGGTTTAATTATTATTTATCCATGGAAGGTTACTTAGATAAAAAGCATCCAAAGAAAACATTGAAATTTTGTAAGAATCAGCATAAAGCGTTGGAATTTATTTCGTATGAGAAAGCATTTGAGTTTAAACATAAAAACAACGTGTTAGGAACAGTCACATTAATTCAAGCAGAACCAAAACTGTATGAGCCAATCAAACCGGATGCAAGTTTGATGTTTGCGGAAGTTAACGATTATAACATTCAATTGTTAATGGCACGCGATGAAATAGAAAAGATGATTGGAACATCATCTAACAACTTCTACCACATGCAAAAAGATATTTTAAAAGTAAATGTTAGCACGTTGAATAAGTTTTTAAACAATCCATACAAATTATTTCCAAGCACTAGAAAGAAGATTACAGATAATTTAAAAGCATATTTTGAAGGAGTTAAGATGGCATGAATTTAAATGATCCAATTCATCAAAAGAGAATTGAAGTTGGTATAAAGATGGATTTAAAAGAAAATGCACGAATTAAAGAAGCAGTAAACAAACCAAGTCACTATGTTGGAAACAAAGGATTAGAAGTTAAAGAAGTTCTTGAAAACTTTGTTAAAAACAAAAGCGGTATGGAAGCGCACCGGTGGTGTAGCGAGGTTGAATATTTATTACGATATGCAGAAAAAAACGGTGTAGAAGATTTAAAGAAAGCTAGAAAAAATATTGATTGGTTGATTGAAGAAGGGAATTAAATGAAGATTTTAACACAAATCATTTGTAGCTTGATTGTAGTATTCCTTTTGGGATGGATAGAGAAAAAAAGCGAACTTGCATTGTTAGTAATTGGTTTGATTATGGTTATCGTAATATTAACTCTATGCATCTTAGAGTTGTTTGGAGTTATAACGGTTTAAAGGGGTGATTAAATGAAAACACCAATTACAAATCATATAGAATATCTAATTTTTAAACATACTAACAAATTAGGAACTTATGGATGTAGAGAAGTAAAGATAGGTGGTGTGAAAACCAAACGATTCATTACAGATAATCAAGAATTTGTGGACTACATGACAATTACATCAGACGGAGAAATAACTTGTTATGAAATCAAATCAAGTTTGGAAGATATAAAATCAAATGCTAGGTTATCATTTTATGGACATAAAAACTATTTTGTGATGCCGACAGAATTGTATAACGATATATGTAATGAATCGTGGTTTTTAAGAAAATTAGAAAATCATACCGTAGGTGTTATATCCGTAAACAAACTTGACGAATTAAAAGTAGTTAAGAAATGCAAGAATAAGAAACTGTCGATTGGAACGCAAACGATATTACTAGAATCCTTTGCCAAATCAACTTCTAGGGATGTAGCAAAGTTGTATCAATTAGAAAAATCGAGCGAAAGACGTCTGACTTCAAAACAAATTGATGATTTACTTGACGAAATAGAGAAGGATGATGTTTTCGGAAATCCAATCAATTATTTTATAAAAAAGGAGGAAAACTGAATGACAAAATTGAAAACATTAAAGAAACAAACAGCAGATTTAGAAGCAAAGCTAGAAGAAATGAAAGCAGAAATCGACCGATTGGAAAATGGATGGGAAATGAAATGCCCGTATGAGTATGGGGATAAACATTATTGTATCCAATCGAGTGGAGACGTTTTTTCAGATTGTTGGGAGGGCATAGAAGCCGATAATAGATTTTTTAGTCAAGGCAACATATTCCATACTGAACAAGCAGCCGAACTAGAAGCAGAACGCAGAAATTTATTAACACGATTCAGAGCGTTTCGGGATGAGTGTAATGGAGATTGGAAGGTGGATTGGAGTAATCAAGATAAAAAATGGGAAATTAATTACAAAGAAAAAGAGTTTAAAACATTATGGTCTTATGAGTTAAATTCATTCCCGACTTTTGGGCACTTCAAAAATGAACAAGATGCCAAACGTGCTGTAGACCTATTTGGTGACGAAATCAAAGAACTGTTTGTGGAAGGTGAATAGATGACGGGAATTGATGTAGATAAAGCTATTGATTTGAAACTTGAAGGCTACTCATGGCCAGAAGTTGCGCAAAAGATGGGTTTTAACGATGTACAAGCAATTGAAAGAATCCGGATTAGATGTAGAAGGCATCCAAGATATCCGGAAATTCAACAAGCACATTCCGGCACTAAAGAAAATGAAACTAGATATCAAAAGAAGGATATCAAAGCGGATGGTTCAATTGGTTCAGAAATCAAAATTGGAAGAAAAAATAAGAAAGTATTCACGGATGAAGAACTTCTAAGATTACACGGGTTTGATCCAAAGATTTTTAAATTAAAATCTATCACATCCAACGAATGGACTACACCTATTTCCGGCTCAACTTACTACAATTACCAATCTAAGATTGTAGCGGTTAGAAAAGAACCGGAAATCACTGCAGAAGATATTGAAAGAGTACTAAGCAAGTTAAAACCACGAAAAATCGAGTTGTCGTGTGAAGAAATTCCGGAAGAATATCTATTGATTCCGTTATCAGATATGCACTTTGGTTTAAATTCTAAATATGACTATGCTGCATTACAACGTGAAATCGCAGATAGGATATTGAACAGATATGAAAAAATTCTAATCACATTGCACGGTGATTATTTTCATGTGGATAATCTGTTAAATACGACTGAAAAAGGAACGCGTATTGATGAAGTTGATTTTGATGCAAGCATTGAAGATGGATTTAATTTCATCATGCCACTACTAGATTTAGCATTAGAAAACAGTAGAAAGGTGACGTTGGTTTATTTAAAGGGAAACCACGCACCTTCCACAGATTTTGTATTCGTTAAAGCGTTGCAAAAGTTATATACACAAATCAAATTTGATTTGAAATTTAACGAATATAAACATGCTAGATTGGGGCCACATTCAATCTTTTTGCACCATGGAGACAAGATTAAAAATCCAGAAAAGTTGCATCAAGTGATTACTGCGAAATTTAGCAAAGAGTGGGGAGAAAGCCAATCACGTTATTTAATTACAGGGCATTTCCACCATGAAAAATCACTATCCTTTGCAGGGCTTACATGGTACCAACTACAAAGCCCAAGCAAGCCATCTAGCTATGATAGTACTTATGGATATGATATTAGCGAATCCGGACAAATGTTGTTTGAGTTCACAAAATATAAACGCAGTGCCATCTACTTTGTATAGATGAAAGGGGAATTTAAAATGGAGAAAAAATATAACGGTTGTGGATTAAGTTTTGTAGCAGTTCTAAGCTTAAGTTTAATTTTACTTATTTTGAAGTTGATGGGAGTTCCGTTGAAATGGATTGTGGTGGCAGCACCGTTAACAGGTTCAATTATGATTTTCTTAATCTTGCTATTCTTATCAGCAGTAGCACAATTATTTTTACAAGCAGTAGAGAAAATGCGGGGGTAACATGAAAGTAACAGTATATAGTAAACCATCTTGCATTCAATGTGAGATGACTAAGATGTATTTAGATCAGAATAAAATTAAATTTGAAACAGTTGATGTTTTTGAAACCGAAGAGGCATTAGAGAAAATTAAATCATACGGATTTCAAGGTATGCCAGTAGTAGTGATAGATGATAATTTTGAAAATGCTTGGGTAGGCTACAATCCGGATAGATTGGAAGAGTTAGAAAAGGGAAACAAATAAACATGAAACGATTAGGGTTGGATGAAAGAGCCGTATTAAGATTAATTCCAAATAGTGATACTAAAAGAATTAACAGGGTTGACATTATGAGAATTACTAAGTTTTCAGAAAGACGGGTTAAAAAGATAATTGATGTCCTTGTAAATGATTTTGATATTGTGATTATTGGGGAAAGAAATGGAAGAACAGGCTATTTCATTCCGGTTACTGATGAAGCAAGAAGAAACGGAATTAAGGCAATGAGAGCGCAGGCTTTTAAAGAATTAAAACGTGTAAATAAAATCCTTAAAGGCGATTTGAAAATGCATGAACAGTATTTGGGGGCATAATGAAATTTTTAGATTTATTTGCCGGAATTGGTGGCTTCCGTCTAGGTATGGAAGCTGCCGGCCATAAATGTATCGGCTTTTGTGAAATCGATAGATTTGCAAGAGAAAGTTATAAAGCAATTCATGATACAAGGGAGGAGATAGAGTTTCATGACATTACAAGCGTATCAAATGACTTTATTCAATCCATTGGAACTGTCGACATTATCTGTGGAGGATTTCCGTGCCAGGCTTTCTCGATTGCAGGGAATAGACGGGGATTCGAAGATACAAGAGGAACTCTATTCTTTGAAATCGCAAGGTTCGCATCTATTCTCAAACCTAGAATTTTGTTTCTTGAAAATGTCAAAGGGTTACTCAACCACGACAAAGGAAGAACATTTGAAACCATCTTGCAAACGTTGGATGAGTTGGGGTATGACGTGGAATGGCAAGTGCTTAACAGCAAAGATTTCGGAGTACCACAAAACAGAGAACGCGTGTTCATTATCGGGCATCTTAGAGGAGAAGGCGGACGAAAAGTATTTCCTATCGATGGACAAATTAAAAACGTTAATTTTGTACGACAAATAGGCAATCTGATACAAACATCGAGTTATGGTGGGAATCCACATAGAGGTAGGATTTATTCACTGAAAGGAATCTCACCTAGTCTGAATTGTATGGGCGGTGGAGGACGTGAACCTAAAGTTTATATAAAAAAACAAATCCGTAAACTAACCCCAAAAGAATGTTGGAGATTGCAAGGTTTCCCCGATTGGGCATTTGAAAAAGCGGAAAAAGTGAATAGTAATAGTCAATTATACAAACAAGCAGGTAATAGCGTAACAGTGAATGTGATTGAAGCAATAGCAAAAGAATTATAAAAGGAGAATATACATGATTAACAACGTAGTATTAGTTGGAAGATTAACTCATAAAGCCGATTTAAAATTTACAACAAATGGTAAAAATTACACACAGTTCAGCTTAGCTGTACAAAGAAAGTTTAAAAATCAAAGTGACGAATATGAAACAGATTTTCTTAACTGTACGCTATGGGGAAAGGCTGCAGAAAACTTTACTAAGTTTACTCGAAAAGGTTCACTCGTAGGAGTAGAAGGAAGATTACAAACACGTAACTACGAAAAAGAAGGAAGGAAAATCTATATCACAGAAGTAATTGCAGAAAACTTCTCACTGCTAGAATCCAAAGCAGTAACAGAAAGCAGACAACAAGCGCCAATTGGAAATGTAGAGCAAGTTCAATTTGGAGAAGTTAACGATGACGATTTACCATTCTAAGGAAAGTAGGTGTAAATGCTTGGAAAGTATAGATTTGTTTGATTATCCGGAACTGAACTACATCAAAACAAAACAAGCAGTAATGCAAGTAATTGGCAGATACAAAACCGCTTTGAACAAGCTATACTTGAAAAGTATGCCTAGCATTACGCCACATTATACAATCGTACCGCCAAGCTTCACTAATCAATTTCATTCATCCACTGAAGATGCTGCATTGTATGCTGATACAGTTGGAAAGAAGTTCAAAGATTATGTAGATCGTGTAAACACTGCATTAAATAGTATTCCGGCTACTAATCGGATAGTGATTTACAAATCATTGATATTAGAACAAAGTGATGTAAAGATTGGAAATGAATTGAATTACAGTGAATTTACAATACGTGATTTAAGAATGGAAGGTATTACGCAACTAGCCTATGCGCTTGGTGTGGATGTTTACGATTAAAAAATTGTAGATTTTACTAAAAAAAGTTTGTAGAAATATAAAAGAAACATATATTAAAATATGTATTGTAAGAAAGTGTAAATAAAAGGAAAACATGCGGAAACATGATTCCAAAGCCAGTCCTGAAAAAGGTGTATCCAAGTTAATAGTGTGGGCGACTATTAACAAGTGTGTCGTGTAGGACGTAAGGAAGGTTCGATTCCTTCCACGACAATTCCCTTAAAATACCCAACCTAACTGTCAGAGCGTACAAATATGTACGCTCTTTCTTTATGGAGAAAGGAGAGAAACATGAACTATGTAGAACCAATCAGAGATAAAGATGATATACAAGCGATGAAAGACTACTTAAGAGAATGGAACGAAAGAAACTACATGCTGTTTCTCTTAGGAATCAACTCAGGCTTACGAATCAGCGACATTATTAATTTAAGAGTCAAGGATGTTCAGGGATGGTATATCAAAACCAAAGAACTCAAAACAGGAAAACCATTAAAAAGAAAGATGCCTAAGATATTAAAGAAAGAGCTTAGAGAGTATGTAAAAGGCAAGCCATTACATCACTACCTATTTCAAAGCAGAAATGGGAAGAACCAACATATTAGTAGATGCACAGCATACTTAATTATTAAGGTAGCTGCAGACGAATGCGGAATTGATAACGTAGGAACTCACACAATGAGAAAGACATTTGGTTACCACCAATACAAAAAGAACAAAGATGTAGCTACATTGATGGAACTATTTAACCATTCAAGTCCAGCGATTACGTTGAAATATATTGGGATTAGACAAGATCAACAAGATAAAGTAATGACTAATTTCGGTTTATAACATCCAACTAAACATAATGAGAAAAGTGTTAGTTCATTTTTGAGAACTTAAAGAAAACTTATTACAGCAATAAAAAAATAAGAAATGCGAACTAAACAGAATATAAGATATGTTTAATTCAAAGGGAATAATTCCCAAGAGAGGAGCATGAGATGGCTAGAAAAACATTGAATACATCTCGATGGAAAAGGTTGAGAAATTTTGTCATGGCTCGTGACGGATATAGATGTCAAGAGTCTTTGCGATTTGGAAAATCAGTTCCGGCAGAAATGGTTCATCACATATATCCTGTCAGGGAATATCCAGAGTTAGAGTTCGTAGCTTGGAATCTTGTGGCGCTGTCGAACATTCAACACAACAAGATGCATAATCGTACTACGGACGAAATTACGAAAAAAGGAAAAGAATGGCAAAAACGGAAAAAACGCGAATTTGAAAAATTCTATTCATCCCCGCCACCTTTTCGATAAGAATTTTTCCGGCTTCGGAAACCGAGGAAAGGAACTTTTTCCAACCGCGGGGCATTTTATAGAAAAAGGGGTAAAAATCTCAAGGATTATAGGAAGGAGGACGAGTTTTGGCGAGACCGATTACAAAGAAAACCATTGAAAAAGCAACAGAAAAGAAAATGAAAAGCTTAGGAACTTATCGCAAGGAGTATGCGGACTTGATTAGTATTTATGCCGGCTTGTTATTCCAGTATACAAAGTATGAAAAAGAACACGCTGAACGAGATTACGAAGTAGCGGAAATTTACGTGAATAAAGCTGGTGCGGAAAACTACAGGAAGATTCCTCTAGTCAATGTTATGGAAACTCTGAGACGTGATATTTTGACTTACTCAGACAGGCTCATGCTTAATCCTAAATCGCTAGGAGAAATCATCGCTCAAGATTCAGATTCATCTATCATCGATATTATGAACAAACTGGGTGGTAAAGGATGAATCCATATATACAACGAGCTATCAACTATGCCAATGGTGTACTTGATGGTAGTATCGCAGCTTGTGAAGATAAGATATTAGAAGCTAAGAGATTCTTAAGGGATATTGAGAATCCTAGATTTTATCTGAACGAAGAAGTCATTAATATATCTGTAAATTTTATTGAAAAAGTGGTAGTACATTATCAAGGCGAATCTGTTAAAGCGGTAAGTCTTCGTAATAAGCCTATGGAGTTACAAGAATGGCAAATGTTCGTTGTTGTAAACGTGATGGGTTTCTATAAGACAGGAACTATTGAAACAAGATTTAAAGAAGCGATGGTGTTTATCCCAAGAAAGCAGGGGAAAACAGCGTTCACTGCTTCGTTAGCACTTTGTAAATCATTAATCGAACGCATGAGTTCTTCGAAATGTTACATTGTTGCTAATAGTATCAAACAATCTTTAGAAGCATTTGGATTTATTCGATATAACGTTGAACGTTGGAAAGATAAAAGAATTAGTATTAAAGATAATAACTCAGAGCACTCTATTACTGGTGACTTCGGTAAAGATGGCTCTTTTTTTGTACAAGCGTTAGCAAATGATGAATCTCGATTAGATGCATTGAACGGAAATTTTATCATCATGGATGAAGCTCATACAATGAGAAATTCGAAAAAATATGGCTTGATGAAAAAGACGATGAGTGCATATAGAAACAAACTACTATTCATCATTAGTACTGCTGGAGATATTCCAAACGGATTCCTAGCCAATCGATTAACATATTGCAGAAAAGTATTAGAACAAAGTATTGAAAATGACGAATTGTTTATTTTTATCTGCAAAGCGAATGAAGATAAAGATGGAATGCCTATCAATTATTTATCAGACGAAACATTAATGATGGCTAATCCATCGTGCGGTGTGACTGTAACAATTGAAGAATTGAGAGCGGAAGCAGAAATGGCTCTTAATGATCCACAAACTCGAATGGAATTTTTCAACAAAACGTTGAACGTGTTTACTAACTCAATGAACACTTATTTCAATGTAGATGAATTTATCACAAGTGATGAACAATACAATTGGACAATTGAAGAATTAGCTAAACTTCCAATTAAATGGTATGGCGGTGCTGACCTTTCTAAGATGCACGACTTAACTGCTGCAGCGTTGGTTGGAGAGTACGAACATGATGGAAAGAAAATAGATATAGCAGTAACACACGCGTTCTTTCCAATTGCATCAGCAAAAGAAAAAGCGGAAGACGATGGAATTCCATTGTTTGGATGGAAGGATGATGGCTGGCTTACAATGAGCAACACTAAAACAGTATTGTATGACGATGTTGTTAAATGGTTCATTCAAATGAGACAGCTTGGATTTAATATTAGAAGCGTGGGCTTCGATAGGAAATTTGGTAGAGAATTCGTTAGTAAGATGAAAAAGAATAAATTCAGAATGGTTGACCAACCTCAATATTTCTGGAAGAAATCGGAAGGCTTTAGACGAATTGAAATGAAAGTAAAAAACAAAGAATTCTACTATGCACATAGTGAGGCTTTTGAATACTGCGTGGGGAACGTTCGAGCAATTGAGAAAACGGACGACATGATTCAGTATGAGAAGGCTGACGGTGACGGAGGCACACAGCGTATTGATATTTTTGACGCAACTGTTTTCGCAACTGTCCAAATGCTAGAAGAAAGTGATAGTAAAGCAAATCGTGCAAAAGATTTTTTTGGATTGAAGGGAGATTAAAATGGGATTATTCGATTTTTGGAATAAAAGAAATAAAAATGTATTGCCACAAGTAGGCTTTATGTCGCCATTTGAATGGCAGAATTTAATATCGCAAGATGATACTTATATCCCTCTAAACAAGCATCCTGATGTTGTGATTGCTGTTGATAAGATTGCGGATTTAGTATCTAACATGACCATTCATTTGATGGAAAATTCAGATAAAGGAGATGTCAGAGTTCGAGATGAATTATCTCGAAAGATTGATATTAATCCGTATAAGTACATGACTAGAAAAACATGGGTTTCTAGGATTGTAAGAGATTTGTTATTAAACGGTGATGGAAATGCAGTGGTTCACGTTAAGCTGATTAGCGGAACAGATTTCATTGGAGATTTAATGCCGTTGAATATGCGTAGCGTTGAGTTCATTGATGAAGAAGACGGAGGATATTACATACGGTACGGTTCTGTAAGATTAAATCCTGACGAAGTAGTACACTTCACAATTAATCCAGATGAACAGAGACCACACATCGGGACAGGCTACAAAGCACTTCTTAGAGACGTCGTTAAGAATCTTACGCAGGCGAATAAAACGAAGAATAGTTTTATGCGAAATAAAAATATTCCTAGTGTAATAGTGAGTGTCAATGGGGATGCCGATGGATTAACGAATCAACAAGGCCGTGAAGCCATAATGAATAGTTATCTAAACACTACAAATGCTGGAGAACCGTGGATTATTCCAGCGGAGATGATGAGAGTTGACCAAGTTAAACCATTGACTCTAAAAGACATCGCGATTAATGAATCTGTTGAAATTGATAAAAAGACAATTGCTGGCCTATTTGGAGTGCCGGCTTTTTATTTAGGCGTGGGAGAGTTTGATAAAGAAGAATACAACACGTTTATTAACACGAGAATTCTATCAATTGCCGAAATAATTGCACAGACGTTAACAAGAGACTTGTTAATCAGTCCTAAAAGATATTTCAAGTTCAATCCAAGATCGTTATATTCGTACAACATTACTGAACTAGTGTCTGCAGGAAGTCAGATGGTTCAGTTAGCTGCGATGAGAAGAAATGAACTTCGAGATTGGATTGGATTAGTTCCAGATCCTGAAATGGAAGACATTATTGTTTTAGAAAATTATCTACATCAAGATGATTTAGATAAACAAAAAAAATTGAAAGGTGGTGAGAATGATGAATAAACGAGAAAGCTATCTCACTACTCAATTTAAAACACGTAGTGATGAAAGTGGGAAAAAATTCATTGAGGGATATTTTATCAAGTACGGTGTAGAAACCGAACTTTGGGACGGATTCTTTGAAATGATTGAAAAGGAGGCAGTCGATAAAGCGCTAGAGCGTAATCCGGATGTTAGAGCTCTATTTAATCATGATACGAATATTTGTTTAGGGCGAACTGGAAATGGAATCCTAAAATTAAAATCCGATAACATCGGACTGTTTGGCGAATGCGAAATTAACAACGCAGATCCAGACGCAATCGGCGCTCATGCAAGAATTGATAGACAGGATGTAAATGGTTGTAGCTTTGGATTTATTGAATTAGCTTTTGAAATTGTCGAAAGAGACGATGGAACAGTATTAAAAATTGTTAAAGATATGGAACTGCTGGAAGTTAGCCCTTGTACATTCCCAGCGTACCCTCAAACGGAAATCTCAGCTAGAAAACAAGGATATGAAGAATTTAAAAAAGAAGCATTAAATGCTAGAAAAAAATTATTAAAGGAGAAGTTAAATAGATGAAGAATAAAGGATTATTAATCAAAGCTAAATTATCAATGCGAAACAAATCGCTAGAAAAAATTAACGCTGAATTAGAAGAACTAAATAAACGTTCAGAAGAAACAGAAACAGCTATTGAAGCTGCAGAAAATGATGAAGATCTAAAGGCTGTTGAAGAACAAATTGAAGAACTTCAAACAGAATTATCTGCTAAGAAAGAAGAAAAAGAAAATTTAGAAAAAGAAATCTCTGATTTAGAAGCTGAATTAAAAGAATTAGAAGATAAGAAACCCGCTAAGGAGGAAGAAAGAAATATGGATAAAAATGAAAAAATTCAAAAACGTGAAGCATTAAACGCATTCATTCGTTCAAAAGGACAAACACGCGAGGGATTAAAAATCGTAGACGGTGGAGCAGTAGTGCCAGTTGAAACAACGGAACTAGTTAAGAAACCAGATATTAACATTGATTTAACTAAATTAGTAAAAGTAGTTAAAGTGAAAACTGGTTCAGGTAAAACACCTATCGCAAGCAAATCAAAAGGTAAAATGGTTAAAATTTCAGAGTTAGAAAAGAACCCAGAATTAGCAAAACCTAAATTTATTGATGTGGCATGGACAATTGATACTTTCCGTGGTCAATTAGGAGTATCTCAAGAAATGATTGACGATGCAACTTACGATATTATGGAGTTTATCGAAGAAGATGTTTACACACAAGATATCAATACCAAAAATTATGAAATTGCGTCAATTCTCAAAACAGCTAAAGCGGAAAGTGCTTCTGGATTAGATGGATTAAAAGATGTAATTAATAAAAAAATTCCATCTGTTTACAATGTATCTTTAATTGTAACAGATTCAATGTTTGCAACTTTAGATAAAGTGAAGGATAAACAAGGACGTTATATGCTTCAAGAAGATGTAACATCTCCAACAGGATATAAGTTCAAAGGTAAAGTAATTTATACATTACCTGATGAAATGTTAGGTAATGAAGGGGAATTAAAAGGATTCATTGGAGACCCTAAAGCATTTGTAACATTATTCGACAGAAAACAAACTACTGTACGTTGGGTTGCAAACGAAATTTACGGCGAAATTTTAGGAATCTTCTCACGCTTTGATACTCAAAAAGCGGACACAGACGCTGGTGTGTTTGTAACATACACTGATGCAGTTTAGGAGTAAGTTATGAAGTACGAAGTAATTCGTGCATTTGCTGATATGGCCGACCGCTCGGAAGAATTTCCGAATGGTCGGTTTTATCGTGTCGGAGACGTATATCCAGCTCGTGGCAAGGCAAGCAAAGCGCGAATATCAGAATTGTTAACTATGGATAATACAGCTGGAGTTATTTTCATCAAACAGATAGAAGGAGATGATAATAATGGAACAGAGAGAGATACTAGCTATTTTGAAAGCTAAATTAGGAATTAGCGGAACATTTAGAGATGAGTATTTAAATCATTTAATTTTATCAGTACAAGATGAGATTAAAAAGCAAAAGAAGATTAAACTTGATATTAATCGATATGATCACATGGATTTCTTAATCGATTATGCAGCGTTTAGATACGACAATCGTGATAATAATATTCTTATGCCTAAGCATTTACAGTATCGACTTCATAATCTACTACTAGAAAATTTAAGGAGTGATGTGGATGTGGAATAAGGAGATTGTCTTAATCAAAAAGAGAATTAATGGAACGGATGAAATCGGGAATCCAATCGTTGAATTGATTAAACGAAAGATTCTTGCAACTGAGAAAAGCGTAACAAATGCAATGCTTTTCTATGGCGCTCAATTCGGATATAAGCCAGTATTCGTAGTTCAAGTTCGATGGTTTGAGTATGAACACGAATCGTTCTTAGAATGCGATGGAATCAAGTACGTTATCCGAAGAGCATTCAAGCCAGAAAATGGAGAATTCACTGAGCTGCAATGTGAAGAATTGGTTGGAGAGAAGTATGAGCTTTAATCTCGAATCAGAAATTGCAAAAGCTTTATCAAATTTCAATCAAGAAGTCGCTCAAGAAATAGGAGATATCGTTGATGATTTAGCAGACGATACTGTTTCTAAATTAAGAGGAGCATCTCCTCGGAGAACTGGAGACTATGGCGATGACTGGGATAGTAAATTGAACAAACGCGGAGAGCGCATTATTTATCAACCAAAAGAATATCGCAAAGCACATTTACTTGAGTTTGGACACGCAAGACGAAATGGAGGACGAGATGTCGGAGCTCGTCCACACATTAAAGAAATCGAAAACGAAGTGATTAAGAAATTTGAATCTGAAATAAGAAGGAGGTTAGGAAGCTAAATGATGACACTGCAGAAACTATATACACAGCTAAAAACTCTACAACTACCTGTTCAATATTATATGTTCCAGGAAGGACAAGCTCCTGACCTTCCTTATATCATCTATTATAATCCATCAGAGCAACATGCTAACGCAGATAATTTCACTTGGCACATAAGTAAAGATGTGATTGTAGAAGTCTATTCAGAATTTAAAGATTTATCATTAGAGGATAAAATGAAACAATTATTCGACAAAAACAAGTTAACGTATACATTCCAAGAAATTTATTTAAAAGATGAAAGAATGTATATGCTAGCATATCAAATTACACTATAAGGAGAGATTTATAAATGGGTGCAGAACAAACACAAACACCAACAAAAGTTGAAAATACGATTACATTTGGTTTAGAAAATGTTCACTGGGGGAAAGTTTCTAAAAGTCCTACTGGAACAATTACTTATACTAAGCCTGAAAAAATGACTGGAGCTGTGGATATGGAATTAAATCCAGTCAGTACAGAAATTAAATTAAAAGCTGATAACATCGACTATTATGTATCTGAGTCTAACGAAGGATACACAGGAAAAATGACGTTCTATAACGTTACAGAATCGTTCGCAGAATATGTTAATGGATTAGAAAATAAAGGGGATTTAACTGTAGAAAAGAGCACATCTCAAAGTAATCCAATTTCACTGCTATTCCAAATGGAAGGGGATAAACACGCGACACGCTTCTGCTTACCTCAAGTGGTTGTTAAACGTCCTAAATTTAGCACTAAGACCAAGAATGGTGCTGATGTTAATACAGTAGAACTAGAATTCACAGCAAGCCCTCGTTCGACTGATAAAGCTATTCGCTACAAGACAAACTTGAATACTTCTGATGAAGTTTACAACAAGTTCTTTGATGAAGTTAAACAAGCATTAAACTAAGGAGATCATAATGAAGAAAACTATTGAAGTTGGAGAAAAGCAAATCGCGCTAGAGAGTAATGCATTTACTCCTCTAGCGTATAAAAAACAATTTAATAAAGATTTCTTTCAAGAATTATTTGCACTAGCACGAATTTTCAAAGGCAAAAAAGAATTTTCTATGGAAAATCTATCAGAAGATTCTGTTCAAGCGTTCGATACAGAATTGTTTTATCGCTTCTTTTGGATTTTTGCTTTCACTGCAAATTCACAGATTCCAAACTTTTTAGAATTCTACAACGAATATTCAGATTTAACATTTGAAAGTATTGTTACAAGCATCGTTTCTTTAATCGAAGCATCGTTTGTGACTAAAAAAAAGTAGATTCGAGCGAAGACGCTAGTGAAGAGACATTCACAGTTGAATCGTTCATTCTGTGTTGTAAGGAAAGCGGACTATCGATTGATGAACTAAAGTATTTAACGGTTGGCGGAGCGTTAGACTTCCAAACGGATTACGTTGATCTTCATTCTCAATCGAAGAATAAAAAGAAAACGCGAAAAGCGACACAGGAAGATATTGATAATTTCTAGGCTACTGGTTTCAGTAGCCTTTTTAATTTAGAGAGGGGTGAAAAAATGGCTGGAAACATCAAAGGTATTACAATCGAATTGCAAGGAAATATTCAACCACTTGAGCAAGCTTTAAAAAAAGCGAATACGGTAGCTAAGAGTACAGCTAGTGAGATGCGACAAGTGGATAAAGCTTTGAAATTTAATCCTGCCAGTATCGAATTAATCACTCAGAAGCAAACGCTTTTAACAAAGCAAATTGAAAATACAAAAGAAAAATTAACGACTCTAAAAAATGCTCAAGCCGAAGTTGAAGAACAGTTTAAGGCTGGAAAAATCGGTGAAGAAAACTATCGAGCGTTTAAACGTGAGATTGAGACTACTGAGAGCACATTAACGCATTACAAGACGCAGTTAACTAATCTCAATAAGGAACAAGAGAATCTTGGGAAATCCACAGAAAGATTATCTCGATTCTTCTCAGCAACTGGAAAAGATATTGAAGCGTATAGACATGTATTAGGTGATAAACTTACGGATTCTATTAAGAATGGTAAGGCATCAAGTAAGGACATGGAACGCGCATTAGAGCTAATGGCCAAAGAAGCATCAAATGGCAAGGCTGATATTAATGCGTTAAGAGACGCTCTCGATAAGCTCGATGATGGTGGAAGCATCCAGAACGTTAAGAAAGAACTTGAATCAGTAGGAGATGCGTCTAAGAGTGCAAGCGATAAAACAAATAAATTACTCACTCAGAGCAATCTTCAACAAGCCTCTCAAGTCGCTTCTCAAGCTGGACAATCAATGGTTGAGTTTGGAAGGAGCACTCAAGAAGCGTTCAAGAATGTAGACGCTGGATTTGACATTATCATAACTAAGACTGGAGCAACTACAGACGAAGCATTAGACGGATTTAAGAAAATTTATGATCAATTATCTGTTGATTTGCCTGTGGATTCGTTTGAAAAGGTCGGCTCCGCGATTGGTGAAGTTAACACGCAATTTGAGTTAACTGGAGACGCGTTGAAAGACGCTTCGAAAAGTATTATCCAATTCTCAGAGATTAACGGAACTGATATTACTAATAGCACGATTAATGCTAAAAAGACTATTGAAGCTTACGGATTATCAGTTACAGATTTAACGTCAGTATTAGATACGATGTCGTATGTGAGTCAAACGACTGGTGTTTCAACTGACGAATTATTCTCTAAGATTGTTGCTGGTGCTCCTCAAATTAAAGAACTTGGACTATCATTTGATGAAGCAACTACACTAATCGGTGGAATGGAAAAAGCCGGTGTAGATTCAAGCGCTGCTCTTTCTTCAATGAGTAAAGCTGCCGTTGGATATGCTAAGGAAGGGAAGACTTTATCTGCTGGATTACAAGAAACGATTGAAAAAATCAAAAATGCATCCAGCTCAACTGAAGCATTAACGGAAGCTTCCAAAGTGTTCGGAACTAAGGGAGCCACTCGGATGGTAGATGCTATCAAACGTGGCACATTCTCGTTAAAGAATTTAGCAGGCACTGCTGAAGACGCTGGAGGAACTGTTGCTCAAACGTTTGAGGCTACTCTAGATCCAATTGATAAGCAACAACAAAAATTTAATGCAGTTCAGTTAGCACTAGCCGAAGTTGGAGCGACTATAGCAGAAGCGATGGAGCCAATTTTAAATGTAGCTATTCCAGCAATTAAGCAATTAGCTGATTGGTTCAAGAATCTTCCTGAACCAGTGAAACAATTCATTGTCGTTCTAGGTGGAGTATTAGCAGTAGTTGCTATACTATCTCCCGTCATTGTAGCGCTGGGAATAGCAGTGACTACATTAGGGGCTAGCTTACTTCCAATTATTGCTATTATCGTAGCTGTAGCTGGAGGAATAGCCGTTGCCACAGCTATAGTGACTAATTTTGGTTCGATTGTCGAATGGCTCGAAGGAGTCTTTCCAGGATTTGGCTCAACAGTTGAATCTGTATGGAACGGGATTCAATCAGTTATTGAGACAGTTGTGGGCGCCGTGTCTGGATTTATCCAAAACATATTTGGAACATTAGTATCTTGGTGGGAAGCTAACCATGAACGTATCCAACAAGTAGTTGAGACAGTTTGGAACTTTATCTCAACGATTATTCAAACAGTTCTATCGTTTTTAGCTCCATTCATTCAAGGAGTATTTGATGGGATATTAATCTATATTCAAACAGTTTGGACTGTAATCACTACTGTGATTCAAGGAGCACTCGATGTAATTCTAGGAATTGTACAAGCAGTCTTACAAGTCTTAACAGGCGATTGGTCAGGAGCATGGGACACATTATCAAATGTTGTATCAACTTATCTAGGGACTATCTCATCTACAATCAGTTCAATAATGGGCGGAATTGCTTCTATCATTTCTGGAATATGGGATGGAATCCTAGCAACGACTTCTAGTATTTGGGAAGGAATTAAGGGTGCTATCTCTGGAGCAATTGATGGAGCAGCAAGTGCTGTAGGTTCAGCTATTGAAGCAATCAAAGGATTCTTCAACTTCCAAATTAGCTGGCCACATATCCCGCTACCGCATTTTAGCATTAGCGGTTCAGCAAATCCATTAGACTGGCTAAGCGGTGGACTCCCTAGTATAGGTATTGAGTGGTACGCGAAAGGTGGGATTATGACTAAGCCTACAATTTTCGGACAAAATGGTAACAACGTAATGATTGGAGGAGAAGCAGGAGACGAAGCAATCCTTCCATTAAACGACAGAACATTATCCGGAATCGGTCGAGGAATAGCGTCTCATTTAGACGGATTCGGAGGAGTGAATGTTAATATCTATCCTCATGAATTAATAGTAAGAAATGATGAAGATGTACTTCAATTAGCTACTAAACTAGCAGAAGAGATTATTAGAAAGATGAAAATGAAAGAAAGACATGCTGAAAGAGCGAGAGGAGTGGTTCTGTGATTGGATTTGAAATGAGTATTAATCATGTTAAGAATACGGATTTGCCGATTCAAGTTGTAGTCGCAGAATATGAGCGTCTCTTCTTCTCTGAAAGCAATAACTCGATTCAAAGACGTGAAAACGGAAGTTCGTATTTTAAGAAGAATTACGAACGCAAAGAACAAGTGAAGACGTTTGAAATTCATATTCATACGACTAAACAGACAGATTTAGATAATTTTAATCGATGGATCATGCAAGAGAATGTTGAGTTTGAGCCGGATACATCATTAAACCGTGTTTACACAGCTTACAAATTCAACGTTACTTCGATTACTAAACACGAAAATATATACGTCGTCCAATTACAAGTAACATTCTCATTTGAAGGTTTATCCAAAATAGAGAAGAGTGCTACTAGAGGGACGAATACAGGCAAAATTGTATATACGTTTGATAATAGAGGGGTGCTCCCAACAGCGCCTCTTTTTAGTTTTACATCAGGGGTAAATTACAAAATGATTAGCTTTATCCATCCAAGTGGGCAATATGTACAATACGGACATGAAACGGGAGATGTAGTCATTAAACCAAATGATGTTGTAGTGTTTGATTTCAGAAATCGAACATTAACAATTAACGGGAAAACACAATACGTTAATATGAGTAGTTCTTGGTTCAATATTGCTGTTGGACAAACTGAGATTGCTGTATTAGCTGAACCAAATACGAATATTAATTTAGATGCTAAATTCAAGGAGGCATGGCAATGATTACTGTTACAGATAGGGAATACAATAAGCTTTGCCAGCTTCATTTTGGATCTAGTGGAGGATTAATTGCATATAACGATTGGTTTGAACAAGATTTAGATACTGGAATTGGAACTTATGAATTTAATGTAGATAAGACTGGAAATCCTGAAATTGAAAAAATCAATGTAGGTTGCTATTTGATGGTTAAAGATGGCAGTAAACTACGTTCGTTCGAAATTATGAGAATCGAAGAGGATAAGAATTCAAAAACAATCTATGCGGAAGACGCTGGATTGGACTTGTTAGGAGAACAAGTCCCTCCTTATAAAGCCGATAAAAGTTATCCAATCACTCACTACATCGAAGAATTCACCTTCGATTCCGGATGGGAGGTTGGAACCAATGAAATTCCTGCAACAACAACAAGAAAATTAGAGTGGCAAGGAACAGAAACAGCTACTAAAAGATTATTACAGCTTTTTAAACGTTTCGGCGCTGAAATCTCATACGATTTTGAGTTTTTAAACGATAAAATCTATAGGAAGTTAATTCATATTCATAAGCGAATTGGTGAAGATAAAAAAGTAAGATTAGAGGTTGGAAGAGAAGCGTCAAATGTTAAACGAACAATTTCTATTGAAAACCTAGCGACTACGATTGTAGCAACTGGCGCTGATGGGATTACATTGGCAGGCGCAGAATATAACGAAGGAAATATTCGTTCAGATTTGAACTCAATCTATTTAATTGATTACGATGCTGTAGCACGTTGGAAGCGTGCGGGGTATGCTCCAGCAGGCGGAGGGATTGTTAAGCGTTATGAGAGTGAAGCTAAGACTCCTCAATCTTTAATGGTTGAAGCTGTAATTAAGTTAAAACAATGGAATCATCCAGAAGTTACTTACGATGTTCCAATCAATATTCTTCCTAGAGAAGTGAATATTGGAGATACAGTGGTTATTGTTGATCATCATTATGAGCCTGCTTTGATTGTATCAGGAAGAGTATCCAGTATTAAGAAATCTCTTGCTACTAGAGAGAACGGCGAAATTAAAATAACTAACATTCAGTCTAAAGAAGATACGATTAGTGAGAAGGTAAGACGTTTAAGCACGTTGGTGCAAGAACGTCTTTTTGATTTCACGAGCGTGCCATTCGTTATGACAATTCAGTCGACCGACGGAGTGGTGTTCCAAAATAGTAATATCGCTACTAAATTAATTGCTAACGTAAGCAAGATGGACATTCAAATGAACAGTCGATTCACATATCGTTGGAAACGAGTAAGTAAATATGGAACGGATGACACAGCATGGAATGAGCAGCACGCAAATGGCAGCAATGAATTATCAATTACAGTGAACGATGTTGATAGAGAAGCTACATTTATTTGTGAGGCTATCGAAGGTAATCAAGTAGTTGCAAGCAACTCTATAGTCATTAAAGACTTCATCGTTAACAAGTCAATAGGCTCAACTCCTCCAACTAATCCAAGCGTTGGAGATTTATGGACTGACACGAGCACTCCTGGCAAGGACGTGCCAAAGATTTACACAAATGGTAAATGGGAACCGGTTCTAAATAAAGACGACAAAGAACTAGAACGACTACAGAAGGAATTTGAGGAGCGCAACAGAGAGCACGCTAACCAATTCGCTCAAGTGATGGAAATTGTCAACAAATCTCAAGTCACAGAAGACACATTCAGAGATTTGACTGGAAAATTCAGCAATCTTGAAGAGTCTTATAAACGAATTCAAGAGACTGCGGAAGAGATTCGAGGACTAGGCCAGAGAACAAAAGCAGTAGAGCTTAATATGGAACAATCAAGCGTTCTATTAAATGCTATCTCAACATATTTCAATGTATCTGAAGACGGCTTGCTTATCGGAAAAAATGGTGAAAAGCTTCAAACACGCTATACAAACGAACGTATGGAATTTATCGATAGCGGACGAGTAGTGGCGTATGTGTCTGGCCAACAAATGAACATCGTCAGCGCGACATTCTGGAATAGCGTCACTATTGCTAATCATATATTTGAACGATTCGACAACGAGTTCACAACTATTTCATACGTGGGAGGTGCTGTAAATGGCTAATTTTTCTAAAACAACTAGCAACGGATATGTGCGTTTAGTCTTCCAAGTGACAGAAGCAAGCACGAGTATTCCTTACAACACTTCAGAAGTGGTTTATCATTTAATGCTTGAACGTGGAAGCACATGGGCATTCGATTTAAACGATGAGAGCCTTGCAGAAGCTGAAATCAACGGGCAAAAAGTTATTAGCAAATACGTTAGCTTCGATTTAAGAGACAAAGAATGGATATCTCTTGGAAAGGGAAGTATAACAATTCCGCATAATGAGGACGGAAGCAAGAGTATTTCAATCCGTGCTAGATTAACGAACGTTTCCAATTTAGGAGATATTGGTTGGTTTAGCGGGACGCTTAATCTCTCTACTATCCCTCGCGCAAGTACAATCCGTTCTGTATCAGCAACTGAATTAGGAAAACTAGTTACAGTGGAAATTGAAAAGAAAGTAAGTGAATTCAGACATAAAGTTCTTTGGAAAGTCAACGACAGCGGATGGAATGATTTAGGGACTGGGCACGATACAAGTGTACAATTTACAATTCCGATTGATTATGCGAATCGAATCACGAATAGTGACACTGGACAATTAGACGTTTGCGTACGAACTTTTCAAGATGACACCCAAATTGGTTACGATGAGTTTAAACGAGGAATTCCGATTAAAGTCCCTGCTTCCATCGTTCCTACTCTTGAAGACGTTACGATTACTGAAAGAACAGCAAAATTAGCAGAATTCATTCCTACAGGCAATTATGTCAAAGGTAAATCTCTAATGAGAGTTGAAGCAATTAATGCAGCAGGCTCTCATGGCTCAACGATCGTATCGACTGAGTTGACTTTGGATAATTTAGTCGTGAGAGCAACCAGTGGTGACTTCCCTGCAAACAAGGCTGGTAATTTAGAAGTTACAGCGAAGATTACTGACTCACGAGGAAGAACGGCTACTAAATCGAAGACGATTAAAGTATGGGATTACTATGCTCCTAAAATTATTGCCTTTCTTGCTAACAGAACAGGAAACGGAACTAATAAGACTATCATTGCAACAGTTGCTGCAAACGTGAGTCCATTAGTTATTGATGGGGTAAATAGGAATCCGTACACGCTTAAAATCCAGTACTCAGCTAAGAAGGCAAATCGATGGATTGATGCCGTTAATCTCACGAATGAGACTACAGAAAAAATCAACCGTCAAATCGACTGTGGTGCATTTTACGAACTTTCAAAAGCGTACAATGTTCGGTTAGTGATTCAAGATAAGCTAAGTGATTTAGTAGACTCTGTTCTGGTAGTACGTTCATCAAGAGTACTGTGGGCGTGGGGCGATAATCGTGCTGCTGTAGGAGGATTCCCAGAACTAGACGGGCACTTCGAGTCACATCTTCCAGTTGCATTTCATAGTAGCCTAAATGTTGAAGATGGAATCATGTCTAACGGAAAACCAATCCAGGAATTCGCATTAACGTCAAAAGATGGAAAGTCAAATAAATTTACTGGTGATTTAAACAATCTTAAAACAGCTGGAGGCTATCACGCATTTGGGGTTCAGCATAATCCATCTGGAACTAATAATTACGGATACGTGAACGTAATAACGCACAGTAGCGATTCGAGCCACTGTGTTCAGTTCTATGTGCCGTTTAATTCAGACCAGTTCTATATGCGTAGATGCGATTCGAATCGTTGGAGTGAATGGATTAGATTGGTTACAACTAGCGCGAATACTGATTGGAAGACTGCTGATTTGCAAAACGGATGGCAGCATCGACCAGAATACGGTTCTGTGCAGTTCTACAGAAGTGTTGATGGGATTGTTCGTTTTAGAGGAGTTGCAAAAGGTGGGAATACAGCAAAAGAAACAGTTGTATTTAAACTACCTGAAGAATTCAGGCCTAAAACGCAAATTTATACGTTTGGCATGAATGATAGTTTCAAACCTGTTGCAATCAGTATTTTAGAACAAGGACATGTTTTAATAAAAGACAACGCTGACGAAAAGTGGCTAGGATTTCACAGTATCAGTTTTAAAATTTAAAAACTAAAAATCAAGAAAAGAGGAATAAAAATGGTTAAAAAAATCAACGAAAATTTAATGGACGCAGGACGATTAACAAGTATTGATTTCGTGGTTATCCACAACGACGCAGGAAGTATGACACCTGAACAATATGTAAATTGGTTAGTAAATCGTGATAAGTCACTTGGGATTGCACATTATTACTGCAACCGCAATACTATTGCACGAGTGATTGATACGTTCAATATTGGCTATCATACGGGCGATTGGTGGAGTAATTGCCGTTCAATTGGATATGAAGT
Organism: uncultured Streptococcus sp.; assembly: GCA_916719965.1. GTDB lineage: Bacteria > Bacillota > Bacilli > Lactobacillales > Aerococcaceae > Granulicatella. Next base: position 6,196 of record CAKAPS010000006.1, on the reverse strand, counting down.
ATGTGAGAGCATGAAGGTTAGCGATGAAGAATTTCTTCAAAATGAAGATATGACATTGATGCAGGCTACTGAAGACTTAATCTATTATGGATTGCCAATCAACATGCAAACAGTAAGACTTCATCATGAATTTGTACCAACGACATGCCCTCATCGTAGTATGGAATTACACGGTAATTCTACTGAGAGTGTAAAAGAGTATTTCGTTAATCGTATGCGCTATTTCGCAACGCTCGGAAATACAGTGGACGAAATGTTGGGGCAAGTTTCAGAAGAACCAACAGTTCAAGAAAATGTAATTAAAGAAAAACAAACTCAAAAGCCTAGCGGTAACGGTAAATCGGTAGACGAGATTGCACAAGAAGTATTGCAAGGCATTTGGGGGAATGGCCAAGAACGTTATGACAACCTAACAAACGCTGGATATAATGCACAAGAGGTACAATATAAAGTCAACAGTATCTTAAACGGCGAAGCACCTAGCAATAGCACTAGCACAGACCTCGATAGTGTAGCTCAAGAAGTATTGCAAGGCATTTGGGGGAATGGCCAAGAACGCTATGACAGACTAGCTAATGCAGGATACGATGCGCAAGCGGTTCAAGATAGAGTGAATAGTATTTTGAACGGAGAGTATACACAAAGTAATTACACTAATCTTGATGACGTAGCAAACGAGGTTATCCAAGGCCTTTGGGGAAATGGACAAGAACGCTATGATAATTTAACAAATGCGGGCTACGACGCACAAGTAGTTCAAAATCGTGTAAATGAATTACTTTCATAATCTAAAAAGGAGATGATTCAATATGGAATTAGAACAAATTAAGAACAGAATTACTGCATTAGAAGCGAAAGTGACTACTAAGCAGGCAGATATTAATCGAATGAACGAAGAAAAAGCGCAATACGAACAGAAGATTCAAAATCTTTCAGAAGACATTCAACGCTTAGAGCAAGATAATGCGAACAAACGTGATGAAATCAAAAAATACAAAACAGTAGTAGAAGTTATGGAGTTATAGTAGATGGTAGATGTAGAATTTAACGTATTGACAATGCATTTGCAAGGATTAATGCGCAGTCCGTATATTCAAATCTTGTTTTGGTTAATTTGCTTTGATGTAGTTTCCGGCTACATCAAGGCTTTTAAATTGAAAAAATTTGATAGTAAAACGAGTACGAATGGACTGCTCAGACATTTTCTTGTCATATCAGTAGTCATGATAGTTGCCCTATATGCTAGAGCTCTCAATCATAGAGAGATAGGAATAACCACATGTCTATTTTTCATTATGAGCTATGTGGGGTCGTTGATGGAGAATTGGGAAGCGTTGGGCTTACCATTCCCCGAAGCATTGAGACCGTACATCAACCAAATGCGAAAAAATCAAGATAAGAAATTCCAAAAAATAATCGAAATTGAAATCGAAAAGAAAGAGGATGAATAAAAATGGAACAATTACAAGCAACAATCGTCAATGGAATCGTGAGCGTATTAGTAGTATTAGTTGGCTTAGCATTTACTGGATTGAAAGGATTCATCGAAACTAAATCTGCTGAATTAAAAGCAAAAACGGATATTAAGAACTACGAGTTGGCGAAATCAATCACTAACACGGTCGTGAACGCTATGGAACAAATCTTCAAAGATGTGCATAACGCTAGTGAAGACAAGTTCCAAGCAGCATTCGACAATGTAACGAAAGAGCTTGAAAAAGCTGGAATCAACTTGGATGACGAATCCAAGAAGGTATTGATTGAATCTGTCGTGAATGGATTCAACGAATTGAAGAAGATTGAAGGATAAGAACACGGATCCACAGAGGGCTCATTGCGAGTCCTCTTTTTATTTATAGGAGGGAGGAACGTATGGAAAAAACAATCGAAAAACATTTAACTATTACGTCTGTTTATCGAGACGTTGAAAAATTAGGGCATGAAATTTACAGTCAAGACAAAGGTACCGCAACATTCAAATTTACTGTTGATAAATTAACGGCTTCAAAAGTTCTTTGCTTGTTTTATTTCAAATATACAAAACGATATATAACTGTTGAAGCTATAATCTCAGAAAATACAATTACAGTTCCATTCGACAGTACTTTAATCATTGCCGATGAGCCTGTGGTTGGTTATGTATATTTCGAGAAGGTAGAACAATCTACCGACGTTTACTCATTTGCATTTAATGTATGGGTTAGTGCTATTGATAAAGCAAAAAAAACACCGTTAGTCGAACGCACGACAGGCCGCATTGTAGACGTTGCAAATATTGTAACGAAACAAGAATTAGACGAACTCTTTACAAAAATCAAAGAGCAAGGTGGCACTTATGACGATAGAAACCTGCGTACTGAAATCGGGCGAATTTCAACCGAAATTGAGACTTTAAAGACAAAGACGGATAAAGACACTATATATGATGATAGTGCCTTGAAACAACGTATATCAGCACTAGAATCAAAACCAAATATCGACACAAGTAACCTTGCTACAAAAGATGAATTAAGAAACATCTCGTTAATGCCAGGGCCAAAAGGTGATAAAGGCGAAACTGGCGAACGTGGGCCGATAGGATTGACAGGACCGCAAGGATTGACTGGACCTAAAGGAGAAGCTGGGGAACGCGGACCTCAAGGAGATGCTGGGCCAAGAGGAGCAGACGGACTCCAAGGACCAATGGGACCTCAAGGTTTACAAGGAGAACGAGGGCAAGACGGACAAAGAGGCGAACGTGGGGAACAAGGACCAATCGGACAGACTGGGCCTGCCGGACCACAAGGTATCCAAGGTGAACGCGGACCGAAGGGTGACGACGGTATTCAAGGACCTCCAGGACCTAAAGGCGCTGACGGAGTCGGCATTCCGCAAACACTATCGCTTAGCGGTAACACGCTAACACTATCTCACGGTGGTGGAACAGTAAATCTACCTTCTTCAAGTCAAAATGCACCTACTCCATCAACTTCCTCTAGCGAACTAATCGGCGAAGGAATGCCAAACGGTAAAGTCGATGGTACTATCGGACAGACATACGTTGACACCAAGAAAACTAACGGAGCTTTGAAATGGATTAAACGTACAGCGTCAGGTAACCAAGGTTGGTTTGTGTTAGACGGTGATACAGGTTGGAAAAAACTAAACATACTGTCTAAATTAGGTAATTCTTATATGCAAGTCCGAAGAGTTAATGATAACGTATATTATCAATTCGGAGGACTACAATGGGGTTGGTTCGGAATTGTTAGACGGGGTAATCCAGCATTCATCGCACATCCAGGGAACCGTGAAAAGAAATGCTTCATTATAGCAAACGGCGGTATACCTTTAGGATATAGAACGTCTGGTTCGCTAATCGGTCAGATTTTCAACGATGACGGCGTTCCATACGGGACATGGTATGTAGGCGGTTATGGTGATACAAATCACATGCGTTTCCAATTCAACGACCCAGTACCAACCGATAAAGATATCGGAGACATAAGGGTGTCTAATATAACTTATATTACAGACGACCCTTGGCCAGCAGTATAATGAAGAGTAATCAAAAAAGCCTACCTTAATTGGTAGGCTTTATTTTTTTGCATTTTTCTCAAATTATTTTAAAAAAGTGTTGACATTATATGCCAAATGGTATATAATATAATTGTAAGGAGGTGAGGGAATGGAGGAAAAAATCACAACTCTAGTAGCGATCGTTGGAATTGCGGTTGCAATATCAAAAGAGGCTAGAGAGTGGTACAAAGCCACAAAAAAAGAAAAACGACAAAACCCGACACGCAAAAGAAGGATATGACGTTTTTCAAGAGGGGAAGGATAACTTCCCTCCCCTCAATTATATATTAATTAGAAAGAGGAAATCAAGATGAAACATATAATAATTATTATCGTAGTCGCTTTGATTGTATTGTATGCAGGGGGAAATAAGAACGACAATTAAATAGGAAGAATAAATACAGAAGTTTAGGAGGGCACTATGTTAAGAGCGGATGAAGAAAAAATAGTATGGTTATTTGAGAATTATTCAGGATATCGAATTGCAAAAGAAAGTGGTGTTTCACAACCGCTCATTGCAAGGCTAATCAATGGAACTAGAGAATTGAAAAATGTTTCGTTTGAAACGGCAAGTAAACTAAATCAGTGTGCAGAAAGACTTATAAAAGATGACTTTAAAGGTGAATAGTTCAAAGGATAGTCAAAGATCTTGTTTTTGACTATCCTTTTGACTTTCTAACTGTCCAAAATAATACATAGTTTTCTATTTTTGTAAAAATGAAAATGCTGTTATATCAACGTTTTATGTACTTTTCATTTATAATATAACCAGGAAATTTTTTTATCCTCCCAAATAAATATTTCTAATCCTTTTTTCCACCGGCCACGTGTCGGTGGTTTTTTTGTTTAGATATAAATTGACTATCCTTTTGACCTTCTATTCATACCTTAATAATGGATAGTATCAATCGAGTTAGTAGTGCGATGTTTTAAAATAAAAAAGGACACCTAATTAGGTGTCCTATGCAGAGCCGGTAAAACCTCTCTGAAAAATATCATCTGTAGAGCCTACGATAAATCGCACCTCTAATGTATGTTCATTATAATAAAACTATGAATGAATGTCAATTTTTGAATTGGATAGTTTTTTTAAGACAGCTATATCAATTAAGTCCATACTATCTTCTGATAATGTTGCTTTTCCAATTGGATCAGCAGGATTTTTTGGGAGTATAACTCTTAATTTACTGATGGTTTGAATATTATCTATTGCAGCATAAGTATTTTTGTTAAATTTTTTATAGTATTCGGATATTTCATCTATCCATTGTTTTTCCACAGAAATCCATTTCTTAGCTATATAGCCATTTAAATTATGAATTTTTGGATTATGTCTATTCACGAATTCCTGCAATATTTGTCTTGTTTCATCGTCATTAGGAAAATATCTTTCTTTTTTCTTCCCTGAAAGTCGATGAATTATATCTACTTCAGCAATTCTTTGAACTTCTGAAACGACTTTTTCACTATATTTATTTGCCTCATTTACTAAATTGACGATTAAATTATCTCCTAAACTGATATATTGTTTTTTATTTTTCGAACTTAACGGTATTACAGTAAGTAACCCTTTTTTAGGATGATCTTTTTTATCCAAAACAATAGCAAAATGTGGTAATGAAAATTCATTTCCAACACCAGTACCAAAATCTACGAATAATATAGTTCCTCTTTTATATTTCTTAAAAAGAGGTTGTTCTTCGGAGTTTTCTTTTTTGAATCTTTTTGCTCTGTAGTAATCGGACTTCCCAATATATTTGAATTTTTTATTATTTGTATTATTGGATATATATAGCAAAATATCTCTAGCTAGTGTTAAATTTCTTTTTGTATTCATAATTCTCCCCCAAAATAAATACCTAAATTTAAAACCAATTTTAACAAACTTCTTTTACCTTAATTATAGACCTGAAAAAAGGTTGCAACAATATGAAATTTTATGAAAGTGAGCAGTGTTATTTAACTCTATTGATAAAAAAGGATTGATTGAAGAATATCTCCGTACTATACTAGAACCATGGAGAAGTACCCAAGAGGCTGAAGGGGTCGCACTCGAAATGCGATAGGTCGTGAAAGCGGCGCGGGAGTTCAAATCTCCTCTTCTCCTTATCTTTTTGTGGCTATATCGAGGTTACGGCAAGTTTTGTTCCGTGAATGTTCCGTAGCTTCTTATTTAGATAGGTTTTTATAGAGTAATGGAGGCTAAACTAAGATGACAAAAGTAAAATTAAATCTCAATCAAACACACTGCTGTGGTATTTATTCTGATAAGACGGTGTACAGTTTTACGGCTGATAGTTATCCAGAATTGTTTTACCTTCTTCAAAAACGTGGACTTATCGAATCGTTTATTGATGGGGACTTCATTGTTTATGATGAGTTAAGAAAGTATTCTGATTTACCACCTTATCAAAAGCTGACGGAGGAAGAACTAGAAGCGATTGATTTCGATGCGATTATTCAAAAGCTAAGTACGGATGAACTCAAAGCCGTTATCGAGAAGTTCTTTGAATATCGTTTTGAATGTGAGTTTCAAGAAGTAGACGAATAAATTTGTAAAAGAAAAAAGCTGACAGCTCATTCGGGCACTGACCCCCGTAAATGAGAATTAAATAAAAACACCTCCAAGTTGGATTTG
>CAKAPS010000005.1:0-38739 GCA_916719965.1 uncultured Streptococcus sp. | reverse complement strand
AGTTCGTCTTCGCAGAAATCGCGTCCACTTCCCAAACCATACGCACATCGTTTTTAACGATGCTTGCGTTGGTTTGGTCCAGTGGTCGATTTCTACCCGCGAAGACTCGCATCCTGCTTTAAAAAAGAGTCTGAAACTGTTGCTTCAGACTCTTCGTGTAGTAGAATCTTACCCGTTTACTAAGTTTGATAAGATACCATTAATAAATTTCGCTGATTTTTCGTCACTGTAAGTTTTTGCGATTTCAATTGCTTCGTTTAACGCTACAGTTTGTGGAACTTCTAATTCTGGAGAAGTCATTTCGAAAATAGCCACTCGCATGATGATTAAGTCTAAACGGACAATACGGTTTAGCTTCCATCCTTTTAAGTACTTTTCGATTAACGCGTCGATTTTCTCGACATTATTTTGAACTCCTCGCACTAATGCTATGCTATATGCAATCTCTGGAACTTCGTTAAGTAACTCTTCTTCCGTAATTGCTTCGATAGAATAAGGTGAATCTTCTGAGCATTCCAACGCAAGACTAAGCGCATCTACAATGTGCATTTCAGGCGACACATCTAGTTGGTATAAAGCTTGAATAGCCAATACTCGTAGTGCTCGTCTTTTTAATGGTTTACGACTCACTATTCATCCCCCAATTCAAATAATTCTGCATCCGCATGGTGCACTGGTAAAATTTCTTGAACGTGAACATTCACTTGTGAAATGACTAATTCACAGCTGAACAATAATTGTTCTTTAATTTTATTTTGCAATACTAGAGCTGTTTTTGGAATTGAAACACCGTAATCTACATTTCCGTAAATATCAATTACAAATGATCCGTTTTCTTCTGTTAAATAAGCCCCTTTAGATAATTGTTTTCCACCGAAAATAGTGTTTAAGAATCCAGGAACTGGATAGAAGCCTTCCACTTGTGCAGCTACAATCCCTGCAATGCTTTCGATAACTTCAGGAGCAATTTCGATTGCACCTAGTTCTTGATCTTTAGAATATTTTTTGATTTGTTCCATTTTGTAACCTCCCTGTTTGATAGAAAATTACTCATAAAAAGATTTTCCAATTCTCATTTAGTTTACCATGAAACAGCTATTCTCACAACTACCGTCTATTTTAGAGAATAATGAGTTCACGAGGAACTTTTTGAATCACTTCGCCGCCAGTTTCATTGATAATAATGTCGTCTTCGATACGTACTCCACCAACTCCTGGAAGGTAAATTCCTGGTTCATTTGTAATAACATTACCTGGTACAAATGCTTGTGTCGCAATACGAGAAACGTTTGGTGCTTCATGGATTTCAAGACCGATACCATGACCTGTTGAGTGAGTGAAGTATTCGCCATAACCACGACTAGCAATGTAGTCACGAGCAATCTTGTCTAATTCAACTCCTGTTTTACCAGGTCCTGCTGCTTCGCTCACTTTTAATTGAGCTTGTAGGACAACATCGTGAATCTCTTTTAATTGGTCAATTGGTTCACCAACAGCGATTGTTCTAGTCATATCAGACACATAACCATTGTAGTAGCAACCAAAGTCAAGCGTTACTAGATCTCCAGTTTCAATCACTTTTGCACTCGCAACACCGTGAGGCATTGAAGAACGAACGCCACTTGCGATAATCGTATCAAATGAAACTCCAGTTGCACCAAGGCCGCGCATATAGAAGTCTAATTCATTTGCCACTTGGATTTCGCTCACACCTGGTTTAATGAAATCTAAAATGTGTAGGAATGCAGCATCTGAAATACGGCAAGCTTCACGGATTGTTTGGATTTCACCTTCATCTTTGACTTCACGAATTTTCTCTACAATGTTTTGTGTTGGAATTAATGCTGTATCAAATGCATCTTCGAAGATTTCTAATTGTGAAACTGAAACATGGTCTGCTTCAAATCCAACAAATTTCAAGTCGTTTTCACGAATGATTTTTTCAAATGCTGGAACCCAACCTGTCTTATGTTCAATCACATGGAATCCTTTTGCTTGTTGTTGTGCTTGTTGAGTGTAACGAGCATCTGTTACAAAATAAGCATCTGTCAATGTAATTAATGCAAACCCTGTTGTTCCTGTAAAGTTTGCTAAATAACGTAAATTGTATGGGCTATAAACAATCAATCCATCAATTTCTTGTTCTTTCATGGAATTTCTTACTTTTTCTAAACGTGTCATATTTTGTTCCCTCCAATGAAAATGGTAACTCTAGTATAACAAAAAAGAGCCTAACAAAAAAGTCAGGCTCCTTGGAATTTTCATCAAATTCTAATATTGATTAAATCGCTCTAAACGTTGGCTTACAATTTCTTCTTTCGATTTCAATGACCACTCATTTAATTGAACTTCTAATTGTTCTCTCATATCCAAAGCAATCTCTTCGTTTGTCTTTTTCTTTTCTGGAATAATGCGATCAACAATCTTTTGCGCCAACAAATCATTACTTGTAAATTTCATGAGCTCAGCGGCTTGACTGGCTTTTGAACCGTCCTTCCACAAAATCGATGCAAATCCTTCTGGAGAAAGAATTGAATACATCGCATATTCCATCATCCAAACTTCATTGGCAACGGCAAGCGCTAATGCTCCACCACTTCCGCCTTCACCACATAGGATGGCAATGATTGGCACTTTCAAGTGGCTCATAATACGAAGATTATCCGCAATGGCTTCACCGATTCCACGTTCTTCCGCAGTTGCCCCGCAGAAAGCACCGGCCGTATTAATAAACGTTACAACTGGACGGTTAAACTTCTCAGCTTGTTTCATCAAACGTGCACTCTTACGGTATCCTTCTGGATGGACTTGACCGAAGTTTGTCTTCAAGTTTTCTTGAAGCGTATGCCCCTTCTCCATCCCAATCACCGTAACAGGTTTACCGTTTAATGTCGCAATCCCACCTACAAGAGCTTTATCATCTGCGTAGTAACGGTCCCCATGTAATTCAATAAAGTCGTCAAATACGGCGTTAATCCATTCTTTTGTCGTTGGACGTTTCACATCACGCGCCAACGAAACAATTTTCATTGGTTTCATGCGTTCGACTCCTTTCTATGAAGGACAAGTAGACGATGAATCATCTTCTTCATTTCCTTACGGTGAACCACCGCATCGATAAACCCTTGTTCCAGAACGGTTTCTGCTTGTTGGAAATCATCTGGAAGTTTTTGGTTCATGGTTTGTTCCACCACACGTTTTCCAGCAAATCCAACGATAGCTTTTGGTTCTGCTAAAATAATGTCGCCTTGCATTGCAAAGCTTGCAGTGACGCCTCCTGTTGTTGGATCCGTCAATACTGTTAAATAGAATAATCCAGCTTGATGGTGTTCTTCCACAGCTCCTGATATTTTCGCCATCTGCATGAGAGAGAAAATTCCTTCTTGCATTCTGGCACCACCTGAAGCGGTAAAAATCACGACTGGTAATTGGCGTTTGATTCCTTCTTGGAATGCCTTCGTGATTTTCTCACCAACGACTTGTCCCATTGACCCCATCATAAAGAATGAGTTCATGACGCAACAAATAAAGGATTCTTCCCCGATTGTTGCCACACCGACTGTTACAGCTTCATTTTCTTTGGCTACTTTAGAGGCTTTCTCCAATTTCGCTTCGTATCCTGGAAAGGCTACATCTACTTTCGGCTTTTCATCCTCAAAGAGTTCCTGGAATGTATCTACTGTAATGGCTAATCGTTCAGCCGCATTAATTCTAAAATGAGCATCACAGTGCGGACAAACTTTTAAGGATCCTAAGTCTTCTTTGTAGACAATCTTGTCACAAGAAGGACATTTCACCCATTTCCCATCCGGAACTGTAGGTAACTCAGACTGTTCAGATAAGTCTACTTTGGTACGATTAATGGTGATATACGACCGTTTTCTAAACAGACCCATCTAATCACTCCTTTACTAAATCATTCTATTTCTCTTTTGGTTGATTCCAGTGTTTCAAGAATTCAGTTTCAACGTACGCAGTTGTATAGTCGCCGCGTCTGAACGCAGAAGAATCTAATAAATCTTCAACGAATTCTTGGTTCGTATCCACACCTTCTACTACAAGTTCAAAGAGCATCCGTTTCATGCGAAGAATGGCTTCCTCACGAGTCTTACCATGCGCAATCAACTTCGTTAACATTGAATCGTAGAATGGTGGAATTTGATATCCTGTATACAGTGCTGATTCAATACGAACGCCCATACCACCAACAGGTTGGTGTAAGAACGTCACTTTACCTGGAGAAGGACGGAAGCCTTCAAATGGATTTTCAGCGTTTAAACGACATTCAATCGCATGTCCTTGGAAAGTAATATCCTCTTGAGTAAATGGTAACTCTTCTCCTGCAGCAATTTTAATTTGTTGTTGCACAAGATCCACATTCGTAATCATTTCTGTAATTGGATGTTCAACTTGAATACGCGTATTCATTTCCATGAAATAGAAATGTTTTTCTTCATCCACAAGAAACTCAATCGTTCCTGCGTTTTGATAGCCGACTGCTTTCGCAGCACGAACAGCTGCTTCCCCCATTTCTCTTCTGAGTTGAGAAGAAAGAGATGGACTCGGCGCTTCTTCGATAATCTTTTGATTTTTACGTTGAAGTGAACAGTCACGTTCTCCTAGGTGAACCACATTTCCGTGTTGGTCGGCTAAAATTTGAATTTCAATATGTTTGGCTGGATAGATAATACGTTCCATGTACACATCGGCGTTTCCGAAGGCTTGTAAGGCTTCTTGACGAGCTGTTACGAATTGGTGTTCAAATTCTTCAACCGTTTCAACACGACGAATTCCTTTACCACCACCACCAGCAACCGCCTTAATTAAGAGCGGGAAGCCGATACGCTTTGCAAGTTCAATTCCTTCTTCAACCGTTGCAACAACATCATCACTACCAGGAATCACCGGTACGTTTGCTGCAATCATTTGCTTACGTGCTTCTGCTTTATCCCCCATTTGAGAAATCACTTCGCTTGAAGGCCCAATGAAAGTGATATTGCATTCCGCACACATTTTGGCAAATTTGGCATTCTCCGATAAGAATCCAAATCCTGGGTGAATCGCTTGTGCGCCTGTTATAACGGCTGCGCTCAAAATATTTTCAACTTTTAAGTAAGAATCTTTTGAAGCGGCAGGTCCGATACAAACGGCATGATCGGCTAATTGTACATGAAGAGCATCTTTATCCGCTTGGGAATAGACGGCTACCGATTCAATTCCTAACTCGCGACAAGCACGAATAATACGGCAAGCAATCTCTCCACGGTTTGCGATTAGTACTCTATTAAACATAGGCTTAACGTCCAATAATAAAGGTTAATTCAGCTTCTGCGACTTTCTTACCATCGACATAAGCAACGCCTTTACCGATTCCTGCATATTCTTTTAATTTCACGATATCCACTTGAAGTGTTAATACATCTCCTGGAGTTACTTTTTGACGGAATTTAACATTGTTTAATCCACCTAAGTAAGCTGTTTTTCCTTTGAAAGAATCTAATTTCAATAATGGAATTGAACCCGCTTGTGCTAATGCTTCAACGATTAACACACCAGGCATTACAGGTTCACCAGGGAAATGACCTTGGAAGAAGCTTTCGTTAAATGTCACGTTTTTACGTGCCACAACGTGCTCACCTGGTACTAATTCATCCACACGGTCAATAAATAAAATTGGGTAACGGTTAGGAATTAACTCAGCTACGTCAGTTACAGTCATAATGTTCATCTTAATTTCCTCCTAAAATTGGGTTTAGCGAATCGCAAATAGTTTTTGTCCGAAATCAACCATTTGGCCGTTTTCTACAAGGACTTCCACAACTTCACCATTGAAGTCGCTCTTAATTTCGTTCATGATTTTCATTGCTTCGATAATACATACAGTGTCGTTTGAAGTGATTTGTTTACCCACTTGTACAAATGGATCTGCGTCTGGTGAAGATTGTAAGTAAACCACCCCAACGATTGGGCTTGTAATGTATTTTGCATCTGTTGCTACTTGTGGAGCTTCTTGAGCTTCAGCAGAAGGAGCGGCACTCACTGGTGCAGCTTCTACTGGGCTTGCCACGTTTGCGACTGGTGCAACGGCATTAGAAACGACTTGAGGATATTCCTCACGTTTACTAAATTGCACTTCGAACTCTTCGTTTGATAAATGAAACTCAGTCATGTTTGAATCATTGAACAAAGTCATTAGTTCTTTAATTTCTTCTAGATTCATGTATTAATCCTTCCATTTCTTCACGCAGATTACGGCATTATGTCCACCGAAACCTAACGAATTACTAATTGCTACGTCTACTTTTGTAGAAACTCCAACGTTTGGAGTTACGTTTAAGTCACACGCTTCGTCTTGCTCTGTTAAATTAATCGTTGGTGGTACGAAGTCTTCTTCAACTGCTTTAACGCAGGCGATTGCTTCGATAGCACCAGCAGCTCCTAATAAGTGTCCTGTCATTGATTTTGTACTTGAAACATGAACCTTATCGGCAGCTTCTTTTAACGCATAACGAATTGAAGTTGTTTCAGCTGAATCGTTTGCTGGAGTACCCGTACCGTGAGCATTCACATAATCTACTTCACTCGGAACCACTCCTGCTTCTTCGATAGCTTGTAAGATAGCTTTACCAGCACCGCTTCCATCAGGATTTGGAGCTGTCATATGGTAAGCATCTCCTGTAGCACCATATCCAACGACTTCTGCATAAATTTTAGCGCCACGTTTTTGTGCGTGTTCTAGGCTTTCAAGAACAAGAACCCCTGCTCCTTCACCCATTACGAATCCGCCACGTTTTTTATCAAATGGTAATGAAGCTGCATCTGGATTATCACTGCTTGAAAGGGCCGTTAAAGCTGCGAATCCTGCAATTCCGATTTCACAGATAGAACCTTCAGCACCACCGGCTAAAATCACATCTGAGTATCCATGCTTAATGTTACGGAACGCTTCTCCGATGGCATGTGTTCCTGTTGCACAGGCTGTTACTAATGATGTACATACACCACGAGCTCCGATTTTCATTGAAATATTTCCTGCAACCATGTTTCCGATTGCCATTGGAACGAATAATGGTGCAACACGTGTTGGGCCTTTATCATGCATTTTGATGATTTGACTTTCCATCACTGTTAACCCACCGATACCAGAACCAACCATGACACCAAAGCGGTCGTAGTCTGTGTTTTCTGGAGTAATGCCGCTATCTTCAACGGCTTGGATTGCTGCAGCTAATCCGTATTGACAGAATAAATCCATACGTTTTGCTTCTTTACGATCCATATATTTTGTAGCATCGAAGTCTTTTACTTCAGCCGCCACATGAACATCTAAGTCTTTTTTATCAAATTTTGTAATTGGAGCAATTCCGTTCTTACCTTCTTTGAGGCCTTCCCAGAAGCTAGTTACATCATTTCCTAAAGGAGTGATTGCTCCCATTCCTGTAATTACTACTCGATTCATTGTTTTCCTCCTTTAAGAGATTACATGTATAATCCGCCGTTAACGTTTAACACTTGTCCTGTAACGTATTTTGTTTCCGCTAAGAACACACAGGCTTCTGCAATATCTTCTACTGTACCGAAACGACGTAATGGAATTTGTTTTTCCCATTCGTTACGAATCTTTTCAGGTAAAGCTTGTGTCATATCTGTATCGATGTATCCAGGAGCAATAGCATTCACTGTAATCCCACGAGAGCCGATTTCTTTAGCAACCGATTTTGTTAAACCAATGATTCCGGCTTTACTTGCAGCGTAGTTTGCTTGACCAGCGTTTCCTGTAACTCCAACAATACTTGTAATGTTAATAATGCTTCCTGATTTTTGTTTTACGAAAACTGGAGTCGCAAAACGAATCATATTGAAGTATCCTTTTAAGTTAATATTCATTACATCGTCAAAATCAGATTCACTCATACGCATTAATAAACCATCACGCGTAATTCCAGCGTTATTGACTAACACATCGATGCGTCCAAAACGCTCTTTTACTTCGTTAATAAAGTTTTCAGCTACGTCGAATTTCGAAACGTCACCAACAAATGTCATTACTTCACCAGGATAAGCATCAAATTGTGCCAGTGTTTCTGCATCAATTTCACGAGTACCGTTTAAAACAACGTTAGCGCCAAGTTTAGCGAATTCTAACGCGATTCCAAGTCCGATACCACGACGACTACCTGTTACAACAACTGTTTTATCTTTAAATTTCATTTCGTTATCCTTTCAGTTCCTTTACTTTTTCAATGGTTTCTGTCACTGCTTTAAGGTTATCTGTGTGGAATAATTGAACAGAAGCACCTTTTGCTTTGGCAATTTGTTTCACCATTTGCGTTAATGTTTTTCCAGGACCTACTTCAATAAAGACATTTACGCCCTCTTGAAGCATCCACTCTACATTTTGTTTCCATTTCACGGCATTTGTAATTTGATTACAAAGAACGTCTTTTGAAGGAACGCCTTCATGTGGTGTACCAAGCGTATTGCTTAATACAGGGCATGTACTTTCGTGTAACTCGGCTACCTCCATCACAGGAGCAAAACGAACTTTCGCCTCTTCCATTAATGGTGTATGGAAAGGTCCAGATACCACAAGTGGTACGGCTCTTTTTGCGCCGGCTTCTAGGCATTTTTCACTCGCTACATCTACTGCTTCCGCGTGCCCACCAATCACTAATTGTCCTGGTGTGTTGTAGTTTGAAGGAACTACGAGAGCTTCTGGAGTAGAAACTTCACGGCAAATGTCTTCGATTACATTATCTTCAAGACCGAGAACGGCCACCATTTTCCCTTCGCCTTCTACAACTGCTTCTTGCATATATTGACCACGTTTTGCAACTAAGTTTAGTGCTTCCTTGAAATTAAGGACTCCTGCTTCTACTAAAGCTGAGTATTCACCAAGAGATAATCCCGCAGTCACATCCGGTGTGATTCCTTCTTGTTTTAAGACGCTTGCGATTGCATGAGAAACCGTTAAT
The DNA here is from genome assembly GCA_916719965.1 of uncultured Streptococcus sp. Lineage (GTDB taxonomy): Bacteria > Bacillota > Bacilli > Lactobacillales > Aerococcaceae > Granulicatella. The sequence continues at coordinate 29,764 of CAKAPS010000005.1, read as the reverse complement.
AACAACGGTTGCGTATATTCTGTTTGATTGATTCGTGCGGCAGGTTCTTCTGAAAGAATGTCAGTCACACGATAGGACAGAACGTTACTAGCTTCTTCAAAGACAGCTTTTGCGACTTCGAAGTTGTCAGCTATTTCTAAGCCCATTTGTGCTTTTTGACTCCCCTGACCTGGAAATAAAAATGCGATTTTCATGAGTTTCCTCCTATTGCGCTGTAAAAAAAATGGTGGAAGTATGCTAAATAAGCATATTTCACCATTCCCTTTTTCATTTAATTAAAAACGTGCAAGTTGTTTTTGGATGACTTCATGAGATTCTGCCATCAATTCTTGGATAATTTCAGAACAGCTTTGTTCTTTTGAAATTAAACCAGCAATTTGACCAGCCATCATTGATCCCATTTGAGTATCCCCTTCAACTACGATTCTACGTAGAGCTCCACGTCCAATATCTTCTAAGCGTTCAAAGTCTGGATTTTCTTTACTAGTTTCCTCTTTCTCAGCTTGTAAGTAGATTTTTGTTAATTTATTACGTAACACACGTACAGGGTGTCCTGTAATTTGTCCTGTAATAACTGTATCGATATCTTTAGCTTTTAATACAGAAGCTTTGAAGTTATCGTGCGCAGTACATTCAGTTGCAACAAGGAAACGAGTTCCAAGTTGAACTGCATCAGCACCAAGCATTAAAGCCGCTGCCATTCCGCGCCCGTCACCAATTCCTCCAGCACCGATTACTGGAATGCTTACCGCATCAACTACTTGTGGTAAAAGAGCCATGGTAGTAGACTTACCGATATGTCCGCCCGCTTCCATTCCTTCTACAACAACAGCGTCCGCGCCTTCTTTTTCCATTCTTTTCGCTAGAGCAACTGAAGCTACTACTGGAATTACAGTAATTCCTGCTTCTTTAAATTTCGCCATGTATTTGCCAGGGTTACCAGCACCGGTACAAACCACTTTCACGCCAGCCTGACAAACGACATCCACAACTTCATCAACAAATGGACTTAATAGCATAATATTTACACCATATGGTTTGTCTGTTAAACGTTCCATCTCCTCGATGAATCCTTTAACGACATCGCCAGGAGCGTGTCCACATGCAACGATTCCTAAACCGCCGGCATTGGACACTGCACTTGCAAGCGCAGGATTTGCAACCCATGCCATCCCTCCTTGGATAATCGGATATTCAATTCCAATCATGTCGCAGATTCTTGATTTCATGTGTTACCATCCCTTTTAAAATTATTTGTCAGCTAATTGAGCATCAACGTAGTTTACTAAGTCTTGAACTGTTTCTAGACCTTCTTCAGTATCGATTTTCACATCGAATTCATCTTCGATATCGTTGATGATTTGGAATAAATCTAAGCTGTCTGCGTCTAATTCATCTTTAAGACGAGTTGTTAATTGTACTTCTTCTTCCTCTTTACCTAATTGATCTACGATAATTGCTTGAATTTTTTCAAATGTCATTGTGTTTTCCTCCAATAGTTTAAAAATTATAGTGTGATTGTGATACTTCCCCAGGCAAGGCCACCGCCAAAACCTGATAAAAGTAATTTTGTATTTTCTCCAATTTTCAATGTCCCGTTTTCTACCAGTTCATTTAGTAAAATCGGAATACTTCCAGCCGAAGTGTTTCCAACGTGATCGATATTCATTGGGAATTTTTCGATCGGTTGTTTTAATTTCTTAGCCACTTGTTCGACTAAACGACGATTTGCTTGATGTAACAAGTACAAATCAATATCGTCGGCAGTATATCCAGCTTTTTGTAAAGTATCTTGGATATTGACTGGAACAGTTTTGCTGACTAATTCATAAACGCCTCGACCATCCATTGTCATGGTTGAAAGTGTTTGATTTGTCATTCTTTTTCCAGCGACTAACGCCTCAGATTTCTGTCCATCATTTTGTAATGTTTCCGCCAATAAAAATGGCTCTTCATCTTTTTGTAAAAGAACAGCTCCAGCGCCATCTCCAAAGAGAATAGCCGTTGAGCGATCTTCCCAATCGAGTGAACTGAGCATTGTTTCTGCTCCGATGACGATACCGTATTTTCTTTGTCCGTGTTCCAACATTTTTAATCCTGTGGATAAGGCAAAGACAAATCCGCTACAAGCCGCACTGACATCGAACGCAAATGCATTCGTTGCCCCGATTGCTCCTTGTACAAGAGACGCGCAAGAAGGACTTGCTGCATCAGGTGTCATCGTTGCTACAATGATAAATTCAATGGATTCAGGAGAGATGTTACTCTTTTCAACTAAGCGTTTTGCGGCAATTGTCGCAAGTTCACTTGTTGTCTGTTCTTTAGCCCAATAACGGGTTTTGATTCCTGTTCTCTTAACGATCCATTCATCAGAAGTATCTACTCGTTTCGCCCAGTCATCGTTTGTAATGACGGACGTTGGGAGATAGGAACTTGTCGCTATCACTTGAACCCCCACAATGTCTACTTCCCTTCTTGATTTGCTAGTACAGCCTCGTGTAAGAAATCATATAAATTATGAAGTCCTTTAACAAGAACTGCCATTTCTTCAGCATTCATTCCCTCGATTGTTTTTAAAACTAACTTCTCGTGGAATTTACGATGAAGACGATAAAGTAAGCGACCTTTCTTGGTCAGACCTAAAATTACAATTCTTCGATCGGTTTCACTCTTCAAACGAACAACATAGCCTTTTTTCACTAAAGCATTAACCGCAACTGTTAGCGTCCCAACTGTTACATTTAATTTATTAGCGACTTCTGTTGTCGTATGTTCGTTATACATTCCAATCGCTTCAATGGCATGCATCTCTTTAATGGATAAATCATTAAATTGGCTTTGCGCCAGCGAAGATTCTTCAATGTCGAGCATTTGATTAAAGACGTCCACCAAATACCCGTTTATGGTCTCTAGAGTTGGTTCCATAAAAGATGTTCTCCTTTTTGTTTGAATATCAAATCATTTGATAATCAAAGTATATAGGATAGATAGTTTGATTGTCAAACCTTTTTCAGTCATTTATTTTGAATTTCAAACTATTTTCAAAATTTAAAAAGCTTACATTCCTTTCAAATTAGGAAATATTGTTTGTAATTTTCATAAAAAGAACAATTTTGAAAGAACTCTAGGCAAACAAATAAAGGCTAGATAGATTACTCTATCTAGCCTTTAATTTATTTTTTATAGACACATTTTCCATTAACGTATGTTGCAAGTATGTTCGTGTTTAACAGTTGAGCAGGTTCACCTTCAAGAATATTTTGGTCTAGAATAACGAAATCTGCTAACGAACCGACTTCTAGTGTGCCAATATCTAAACGACTGAGTGCTTTTGCTGCCCCACTCGTGTGTGCTTTTAATGCTTCACCAATCGAAATACGTTGTTCTGGCATTAAACATGGCACTGGCATCTGTTCTTTGGTTTGGCGAGCTACCGCATTAAATAGCGATTCAAACGGTGTCACGTCCAGTACAACTGGAGTGTCTGTTCCAAATCCAAGTGTTGCGCCCTCTTCTAAGAAAGATTTAAACGGAAACATATGACGCGCACGCTCTGCCCCGACTTCTTCATCTAGAGTCTCATAACCAACCAATAAATGACTCGGTTGTACCGAAACGATTAATGAAGGTTGAGCCGTTAATGGAAGGTCTGTTGGATCCATCACTTCCAAATGTTCAATGGTGTTGAATTTATTTGGTGCGTCAAAAGGAGTCTCTTCCTGCGCTTTTTTAAAGTTTTTGAGTGTTAGTTCAATCGCCTTATCTCCAACGGTATGAATCCGCATTGGCCACCCTTCTTTGTTAGCAAGAAGCGTTAAGCGTTCCATCTTCTCTTCTGTTAAGAGTGGACCACCCACGTCTCCTTCAAAGAAAGGCATCGGATATGGCTCTTTTAAATAAGCCGTATGCGAACTTGTCACGCCATCATAAAATTGTTTTACGCCCCCCATTTGGAGCATATCTGAACGGTATGTCTTGTAGAGCTCGCGGTTACGTTCGACCTCTTCACGCATCGCTGGGAAGAAGCTTACACGGACAGTTGCATCCTTTTCCACTTTACTATAGAGTTCTGGATACACAATATCATCTGGGCTCTCACCCGTTAAGGCAACATCTCCAACAGCCGTCACGCCCATTTGGTTTAAATACGACATATACTCTTTTAAGGCTTGCACTTCATCGTCTTTATAGACAGACAATACTTTTGATAAATAATAGATGGCTTTGGCTTCAAGGAATACCCCTGTCAGTTCGCCATTCTCCACGACCGCTTCTCCACCGATATTTTGCGGGATTGCTTCCGGTGTTAATTTCAACACTTCTAGTGCCTTGGAATTCAGCCAAATCGTATGCGCGTCCCCTGCGATTAAACAAATCGGTACGTCTGTTGAAGCTTTATCTAAGTCTTCTTTCGTTGGTAGGATTTGTTGACCAAAGTCGCTCGCATACCACCCAATACCGATTTTCCATCCATTATATTCAGGAATAGAAGTTGCTTGAAGAACGACCTCATCAATGGTTGGCCCTCCTACAGCTTTCATCTTTCCTAAATGAATTAAGGCTGATAAGTATAAATGCACATGAGCATCAATAAAACCAGGAACCACTAGTTTATCGCCAGCATCTAGCACTTCACCTTCAACAGGCGCATTGTAATCCATATGGTTCACAATGCGACCGTCTTTAATTTCTAAAATACCAGCTACTGCAGTCGTTGTATTACCAATAAAGAGATTTTTAGCTTTTAAATAGTAATGCATATTATAACTCCATCTTGAAGTCTAAGAAGGCTTCGTTATATTTTTGAATCCAATCATTTCCTAGATATTCATAATGTTCTAACGAATTGATAATTTCTTCTGAAGGATAGAATGTTTCATCAGAAGTGACTTCTGGGTCCATCAACTCTTTTGCTTTTTCATTCGGTGTTGAATAACCTACGTATGCTGCATTTCTTGCTGCATTTTCTGGGCGAAGCATAAAGTTAATAAAGGCATACGCACCTTCGACATTGACAGCCGTATGTGCAATCGCAAAGTTATCTGTCCAAACCGCACTACCATCTTTCGGCAAGATATATTGTACATTTGGATTTTCTTCAGCAACTGCAGCAGCGTCCCCTGAATACCCCATTCCGATTGGAGCTTCTTCGAGTTTCATCATTGTTTTAATTTCTTCGTTAAGGACTGCGCGAACATTTGGTTTCAATTCTTTTAACTTCACTTCTGCCGCATGTAATTCATTCTCATTCTTCGAATTTAATGAATATCCTAAAGATTGAAGAGCCATCCCTAGCGCTTCACGGTTTCCATCTAGGACGAGCACTTTATTTTTGAAATCTTCTTTCCATAAATCACTCCATGTTTGGATGCTTTCTGGATCGATATATTTCGTATTGACCATAATTCCAACGGTTCCCCAGAAATACGGAATCGTATATTGATTTCCATTATCCACTGGACTGTTTAATAAGAAAGGAGAAATATTCTCTAGTCCTTTAATTTTTGAATGGTCGAGTTTTTGAAGTAAATTTTGATTCACTAATTTTGTAATGCTCGATTCACTCGGAAAGACGATATCATAACGCGTCCCACCTTGTTTTAATTTGGCTTCCATCGCATCATTTGAATCAAATGTTTCATAGACCACTTGAATGCCTGTTTCAGCTTCGAATTCCTTAATTAATTCTGGATCGATATAGTTCCCCCAGTTAAATAGGAATAGTTGCTGTTGTTCTCCTGAAGTTTCTACTTCTTCTGTAGATTCTTTTGCTTGAAGCATGTTTTTTACTCCAAATAAAATGGCAACCATTGCAAGAATTGCAACAATTAAAGATACTAGTTTTTTCATTTATGACCCCTTCTCATTAAAAAAACTGCTTTTAATACAGTATGGCACCTAGATTAAAAGCAGTTCTCATTCTTATTTAGATTTTACGTAGTTCTTACCGTTAGCGGCTGGTCCTTCCGATTTTCCAATGAATCCTACCAATACAATGATAGTAATCAAATATGGAGCAATCGTCAAGCCAATTGATGGAATATCTTTAATTACTGGGATGTAGTTTCCGATAACCCCTAAACTTTGAGCGAGTCCGAAGAGTAATGCTGACAGCATCACGCTCACTGAATTCCACTTACCAAAGATCATCGCAGCCATCGCAATGAACCCTTGACCAGCAATCGTTGTCACTGAGAAGTTCAGTGTAATCGATTGAGCAACGATGGCTCCTCCGATACCTGCCAAGAACCCTGAGATTAATACTCCTGCAAAACGCATATGGTAAACGTTAATTCCTAATGTATCTGCTGCTTGAGGATGTTCCCCTACAGAACGTAATCGTAATCCAAATTTTGTCTTATTTAAAACCGTCGCACAAACAAATGCTAAACCAATAGCTAAATAAGCCGGAACAAATGTATCTGTAAAGAAGATTTTCCCAATGACTGGAATCGAACTTAATACTGGAATCGTTGTTTTACCAAAGTAGTTTGTAATGATTTCCGTTTGTCCGATTTCGTTATACATCAAGCGACATAGGAATACGGTTAAGGCAGGTGCTAGTAAGTTTAACACTGTCCCTGAAATAATATGGTCTGCACGCAGATAAACTGTTGCGAACGCGTGAATCGCTGAATACAACATTCCAGCAACTGCCGCGACAATTAGAGCAACCCATGGCGTCCATGAACCAAATTGTGATGCGAACGCTAAGTTAAAAACGGCTGAGGCAAAGGCTCCAATAACCATTGTTCCTTCAAGACCGATATTTACAATCCCGCTTCGTTCTGAGAAGATACCCCCTAAAGCTGTTAAAATCAGCGGTGTTGAGTAGATGAGCATGTTCCCGACAACTACTTGTAAAAGTGTTACTAAATCCATTTCTCATTACCCCTTTCTCTTCCCAAATTGAGGGAATTTATCAACAATAACTTCCATTAAGTAGTTCGCACCCACAAAGAAGATAATAAATGCCACCACAATAGATACGACTTCTGTAGGAATCTTCGCTAGTAGTGGCATAGAAATCCCACCGATACGAAGGATGGCAAATACTAATGCAGAGAATAGAATACCGATTGGATTATTCAAACCAAGAAGCGATACCGCCATTCCGTCCCATCCAATACTTGGAAGACTTTCTGAAGCGAATGCGTTTTGGAAAGTTCCTAACCCTTCCATTACTCCACCAAGACCTGCTAAGGCACCAGAGATAACCATCGCAAGAATAATCGTCTTTTTCGCACTCATCCCTGCATATTCTGCAGCATGTTTATTTAATCCTACTGTTTTTAATTCGAAACCAGTTGTTGTTTTATTCATAATTAACCACACAATGAAGACAGCCAGAATCGCAATAAAGATACCTCCATGCAAGGTTGATTTTCCTGTCAATTGATACAAGAATTGCATTCTTAAGCTTGCTGCTTCTGGAACTGAAGCTGTGATTTCTGCTTTTTCTGTTAAAACTTCACGAATCACATAGTTTACGATATGAAGTGCTGTATAGTTCAACATAATCGTTACAATGACTTCACTCGCGTTAAAGTACGCTTTTAAGTAACCAGCAATCCCTGCCCAAATAGCACCGGCAAGCATCCCCATAAAAATACATAATGGTAATAGAATGATCTTAGGTAAATCTGGTAGTAAGAGACCTGTTGCAACGGAAGCAAACCATCCGACTAACGCTTGACCAGCAACCCCAATATTGAAGAAACCAGCGTAACTTGCAAATGCAAATCCGAGCGCTACTAGAATTAAAGGTGTGGCTTGTCTTAAGGTTTCACCAATATAAAATGGTTTTCCAAGCGATCCTTTGAGTAATGCGGAATATCCTTTAACAACATCAAAGCCGAATACCCACATAATAAGAGCTCCGACTAATAATCCAAGCACAACTGAAAGGACCGGAATAAGAATCTTTTTGTATTTTGAATTTTTCATCTTATAACGCCTCCTGTTCCTTGGCTCTTACTTGTTCTCTTGTCGAACCCGCCATTAATAATCCTAATTCAGTTTCATTTGTTTCTTTTGTATCTAACACATCAACGATTCGACCTTCATACATGACAGCAATGCGGTCCGCAACGTTTAGAATTTCATCTAATTCAAAGCTCATGAGCAATACGGCTTTTCCTTTATTCCGTTGATCAATCAAACGCTTATGAATGTATTCAATCGCACCAACGTCAAGTCCACGGGTTGGTTGTGCTGCAATGAGTAAACTTGGGTCACGGTCGATTTCACGCGCGATAATCGCTTTTTGTTGGTTCCCACCAGAAAGAGCACCAGCGGCTACTGTTGGACTTGGAGTACGCACGTCAAACTCTTCGATTAAGCGTTCCGCTAAGTCCACAAAAGCCTTCTTATTTAAGAAGCCGTTCTTCGATAACGGTTCTTTATAGTATGTTTGAATACCGATGTTTTCATCGAGTCCCATTTGAAGAACAAGACCATGTTTATGACGGTCTTCTGGAATATGCCCAAGACCTCCTTCAGTCCGTTGTCTTGTAGGTAACTTCGTGATTTCTTTTCCATCTAGTTGAATCGAACCACTCTCGATAGCACGCAAACCAGATAAGGCTTGAATGAGTTCTGATTGTCCGTTTCCGTCAACCCCTGCAATCCCTACAACTTCACCATGTCTTACAGTTAAATCTAATCCTTTCACCGCTTCGATACCACGGCTATCTTTCACAATAAGATTTTTAATGACTAATGCATCTGTTGTTGGTTTAGCAGGTTCTTTTTGCGTCTTGAAAGATACCGAACGTCCCACCATCATATCCGCTAACTCTTGGTCTGAAACATTACCAATCTCAACAGTTCCAATCACATTGCCTCGACGAATAACCGTACAGCGATCCGCAACAGCTTGGATTTCTTTAATCTTATGGGTAATTAAGAAAATCGATTTTCCTTCTTTAGTTAATTGCTTCATGATGACAATAAGCTCTTCGATTTCTTGAGGAGTTAGTACTGCTGTTGGTTCATCAAAAATCAAAATATCGGCACCACGATATAAAGTTTTCAAGATTTCAACACGTTGTTCCATTCCAACTGTAATATCTTCTACTTTTGCATCAGGGTCTACAGCTAGATGGTATTTCTTAGAAAGTTCCATAATTTCTTCTTTTACCGCATTTTTATCGATAAAACCGAACTTTGTTTGCTCCTTACCCAGGATAATGTTCTCCACTACGCTGAATTTCTTCACAAGCATAAAGTGTTGGTGAACCATTCCAATTTTTAAGCGATTCGCTGTATTTGGCGAATCAATTTTTGTTGGAACACCATTTACTTTAATTTCTCCTTCCGTTGGTTCTAATAACCCTGAAAGGATATTCATTAATGTCGATTTTCCCGCTCCGTTTTCTCCAAGAAGCGCATGGATTTCGCCTTTTTTCAATGTTAAATCAATCTGATTATTGGCTACAAAATTACCAAACTTTTTTGTGATGCCTTTCATCTCAATCACAAATGTTTCTTCTACCAATCGTCTCACCCCACAAAGTGTTCTATGTATAAAAAAGTAGGAGCGAAGAAATTCGCATTCTCTTCAACTCCTACTCCTCTCAATTCAAGTTCGTTTATTTAAAATTAAGGTTTCGCAGGAACTTCTTGTTTTCCTTCGATAATTGCTTTTTTGAATACAGCAATTTTTTCCTTAACTGAGTCTGATAATTGACCATCTGTTAAACCAACACCATTATCAGATAATCCGTAAAGTACTTGTTCACCACCGTGATAGTTCCCTTTAGAAGCATCTTCACTAAATTTGATTAGTGCTTGTTTTACACCTTTAAGTGTAGATGCCAATGTTACGTTACGAGAGTCGTTCACTTTACCTTCTGCTTGTTGGTCTTGGTCAACCCCGATTACCCAAATTTGACGATCTGGATTTGCTTCAACGATTGATTTAGCTGCTGCGAATACTCCAAGTCCTGCACCACCAGCTGCTGCATAAATAATGTCAACATCTGAAGCGTACATTGCTTCTGCAAGAGATTTTGCTTTAGCACCATCTGAGAATGATTCAGCATATTGAATTTCAACAGTTGCTTTAGGGTTAACTGCTTGAACTCCTGCTTTGAAACCAGCTTCGAATTTGTCTAATGCTGGACCGTGCATACCACCGATGAAAGCAACTTTATTTGTTTTAGTTGTTAAACCAGCTGCAACCCCTGCAAGGAATGCTGCTTCTTGGTCTTTATAGTTGATTGAAGCAACGTTTGGTTGTTCAACCACACTATCGATAATCGCAAAGTGTGCATCTGGATTTTGTTTCGCAGCTTCATCAACAGCTTTTTGTAATTTAAATCCGATTGCGAAAATAATATTGTATTCATTTAAAACCGCAGTGTTAAGGTTTGTAGTATAGTCAGATTCTGCTTTTGAAAGAATGTAATCAATACCATTCCCTTTTGTTTTACCACCGTTGTTTTTACCCCATTCTTGAAGGCCTTCCCAAGCGCCTTGGTTGAATGATTTATCGTCAATACCGCCAGTATCAGATACCATTACCGCTTTAAAGTTGTCTGAAGAGCCAGAGTTTTGAGAAGATGCTTGTGAGCTATCAGATTTTGATCCGCCACACGCTGCTAATACAGCAGTCGCACCAAGTGTCAATGCAAATAAAGCTAAATTCTTTTTAGTTTTCACGATAAAAAACCTCCAATAAATGATTTACTACAGTCATTCTAACATAAATAGAATGAAAATCAAGCTAAATCTTTTCATTGGAGGTATTTTTTATGAAAAACGTTCGGTTTTTACATTTCTATGCGTTCGTTTCACCTGTTTCGGAAGCGTCATTTTCATTGAAAACATGAACATTCACTTTTCTTCCTTTACTTCCATCTGCAGGTCCAACATAACCACGCGCTTCTAAATCATCAATCATACGAGCTGCGCGGTTAAATCCGATACGGAATCTTCTTTGTAAATAAGAGGTACTAATCGTTTCTTGTTCTTTTAATAGTTCGATGACTTCGTAGAATAATTCGTCTTCTGGTTCACTTCCACCAGCAGAAGCGGTATTTTCTGAAGGCATCATCGCTTCATCATACTCTACTTCTTGTTGATTCTTGACGAAATCAACGATACGTTCGACTTCTTCGTCCGTTAGGAATGCTCCTTGTACACGAATTGGTTTATTTTCACCCATTGGCATATAAAGCATATCCCCACGCCCTAGAAGTTTCTCAGCACCATTGGCATCGATAATCGTACGAGAGTCTGTACCACTGGATACCGCAAAGGCGATACGAGAAGGAACGTTGGCTTTAATAATCCCTGTAATAACGTCAACAGATGGACGTTGTGTTGCAAGAATCATATGAATTCCGGCAGCACGAGCCATTTGCGCAAGACGGATAATCGCATCTTCCACTTCATTACTTGCAACCATCATTAAGTCCGCAAGTTCGTCTACGATTACGACGATATAAGGAAGTGTCGGGTTATTTTCGCCAGTTTCACGGTTATATTGTTCGACATGAGCGTTATATCCATCGATATTACGCATTCCCATTGAAGCGAATAATTCGTAACGTTTTTCCATCTCAGCTACAACCTTTTGTAAGGCTTGAGCGGCTTTACGAGGGTTCGTTACAACCGGAGTTAATAGATGAGGAATGCCATTATACACATTCAACTCCACCATCTTCGGATCAATCATCATTAATTTCACTTCATGTGGTTTTGTCTTCATTAAAATACTTGTAATAATGCCGTTAATACATACCGATTTACCAGAACCAGTTGAACCGGCAATTAACATATGCGGCATTTTTGTAATATCGCAAAGACGAACATTACCAGAGATATCTCTTCCTAATGGTACGTCTAATGGTTTTGGTGATTGAATTGCTGATTGGATCACATCGCTAAAGGAAACAAAACTTGTTTGGCTATTTGGAACTTCAATCCCTACATAAGGCTTCCCTGGAATTGGAGCTTCAATACGAATATCTTTAGCAGCAAGTGCAAGCGCGATATCATCACTCAAGTTAACAATCTTACTTACCTTTACACCAATCGCTGGTTGAATTTCGTATTTTGTAACGGCTGGCCCTAGCATTGGGTTAGGCATTACTTTAGCATCTACCCCGAAACTTGCAAACGTACGCTCTAAAATATGCATATTACGTTCGACAATCGTACGTTCATTCGATTGGTCTGAATGTTGTACCGGATTTAATAAGGTCACTGGTGGTAATTGATAATCTTCGTCATCTTGTTCCCCACTCATTGAAAGTTCCCCGATATCTTCGCCATCATCCTCAAATTCAGGTTCTTCTGGCTTTTGAACTGAAACAGGAGCTACTGGTTGCGGAGGCATCACTGGCGCTACTGGTTGAACAGGTGCTACTGGTTCCACTGGAGGAATCGGTTCAATCGATTCTACCATTGGAGAAGTTGCGTACTCTTCCTCTGTTAAAGTTTCATCTTCATATTCATCAAAGAACACATCTTTCATTCGGTCTAATAATGAATGATGTTTTCTTGGTTCTTTTGGTGTTTCAGGTGTTTCTGTTTGTACTGGAGCAGGAGCTGGTGCTACAGGTGTTGCCACAACTTTCTCCTCAGCTTCTTGTTCTTCTTCCAAACGTCGTGCTTCACGTTCGGCTTTACGCTCGGCTAACTTTTCAGAAGCATTCGCTGTTTGCGTACGAACAAAATCCATTACATCGCTTAAATGCACGTTGAAGATTAAAAGTCCGCTACATACTATTAATAAGAAGACGATTAAATACGTTCCCCATTGCGAAACAAGGAAATATGTACATGAATATAGAAGTGTTCCTAACAGCCCACCACCGAGACGTTGAGAAACAGTATTCGATGTAAAGTCCACCATAAAGCGACTCATCATCTCTTGGAAAACAGGAGAACCTGAACTTGTAAAATTACTATAGGTCATCACAGACACGAATAAGAGGAGTGCCACACTTGAAGAGATTGCAGCTGCAGTCCATCTCCACATGATTTTAGGCATTCTTCCACGGAATAACATTCCAAAACCAGCTAGAACGCCACACACTCCACCGAAAGCAAATAAATCCCCGATAAAGAAACGAATCAGATTCGCAAAGAATTTTCCTAAGAAGCCTAATTGAAAAATTGCTAATAAACTATAGACAATAATAAATACGGCCACAGCTTCAATGGATAAAAACGGATTGGTATTCTTTGAATTTTTTCGTTGTGTTTTTTTCTTCGTTTGTTTAGCCACGTTCTTCTCCTTCCAACTCTACTAATTGATTCTTCTCATCGACTAAAATCAGTCCATGGAAAATTTGAACATCACATTCACACGCCACACAATAATCTTGTTCTTTCTCATCCCAAAAGGCAATGGCGCTTGCTCCTTTTGATCGTTTTTCTGGATAGTTTGCAGCAAGTCTTGCTTCATGCTGTTGGAAACTATTTTTCGCTTCTTCTAAAGAAGAAAATTCTTCAGTCGAAACAATCATTTTTTCCCAGTCATCGAAAAACCACCACGGTTCATCTTGACCTGCTGTCTCAATTACTTTAAACATGTTTTCACCTCGTTTATTAGTATACCAAATTTTGCGAAATCATGGTAATCTTGTTTCATAGAGATGACAAATATTTTATGATTTTAGGAGGTCTTTCTATGATTACAAGACAAATTCGTGTCTGGGGACGTGTTCAAGGTGTCGGATTCCGCTTTTTCACGCAGCAACTCGCAATTCAATTAGATATTTGTGGCACGGTTCAAAATAAAATGGACGGCTCTGTATTTGTGGTTGCACAAGGCGAAGAAAAAGCCGTCACTCGTTTTATCGAGAGAGTTAAAGCTTCCGTTTCCCCTTACGGACGTGTTGATCGCTATGAAGAAAGCGAAGTTAATGACGCACCTCTATACACAAAGTTTCAAATTATATAAAGAACGTTGCTATTTCAACGAAACACGTGTACAATAAATCATGTTATTAAATGAAAAGGAAAGTGATTATGAAACTAACTAAAAAAGCTCAACTGCTATTAGTTGCAACAGTTCTTCCCCTACTACTTGCGGGATGTACCGTTCAATTTAATGAAAATAAGGAACCTATTGGTTGGCTCTATAATTATTTAGTAGTCCCAACACAATGGTTATTAAACCAAATTGCTTCCGTATTTAACGGAAACTACGCGATTGCAATTGTGATCGTATCAATACTTGTTCGTGTCTTATTGATGCCAACACAATTCCATCAAATGAAAGCAATGCTTGTCCAACAAGAAAAAATGGCAGTATTAAAACCATATATTGCTGAGATTACTGCTCGTGCAGAACAAGCATCAACTCCTCAAGAGAAACTTGCGATTCAACAAGAACAAATGGAGTTATACAAATTAAACAATGTCTCACTAATGGGCGGTATAGGTTCAGGATGTTTACCAATCTTGATTACACTTCCAATCTGGAGTGGATTGTATAACGCGATTCTATTATCAAACGAAATTTCAAGTAGTGATTTCATGGGAATCAACCTTGGAGCACAATTCTTACCAATTGCGCTTGCGACAATGGTAGCTTACTATGTTCAATCAGTAGTCAGCCAAATGGGAATGGACGAAGAAACGAAAAAACAAAGTCGTTCAATGAACTACATTCTTCCAGTAATGATGTTCATGATGACTTTCCAATCACCAGCCGGGGTTGGTATTTACTTCTTCATCTCTGCCCTTATCCAAATTTTACAATCATGGATTCAAAATACTTATATTCGTCCAAAAATTAAGGCTCAAATCGACGAAGAATTAAACCATGAAAACATTGTGTTACCACAACGTACAACACCACGTAAAACAGCTCAAAAAGCGACTCAACAAGAAACATTTGCACAACGTCAAAACAAACCTGGTGGCCGTAACGCTGGTAAACAAAACCGTAGATAATAACGCAAAATACCTTTGAGAAAATTTCTCAAAGGTATTTTTTTGATGCAATGTGTATCATGCATGATACGTATCACAGATGATACACATTTATTTCCGAATGATTTTGTATCAATTTTGATACGTATCATTTTTGATACAACTGACTTTTTTCAACGGAAGATGTAACAATTATGTTACGTAACAAAAATGTTACACTCATAAAAAAAGACATAGCGATTCATTTTCGCTATGTCTTTTGCTATTTGTTTTATTCTTGCATCATCCCTGCTTGGAGTTGATACATCTTATAATAAAGTCCCTCTTTTTCAAGAAGTTCTGTATGCGTTCCGCTCTCTACGATTTCTCCTTTATCGAGCACAAAGATTTGGTTAGCATCTTGAATGGTCGATAATCGGTGCGCAATCGCTAAGGTCGTTCTTCCATTTCTCATTTTCTTAAGAGACGTTTGAATGACTTCTTCGGTTTGCGAATCGATATTAGCAGTCGCTTCATCCAGAATCAGGATTTTCGGATTGGCTGCAATCGTTCTTGCAAAAGCGATTAATTGACGCTCTCCGCTCGAGAACGTTGAACCCTTTTCAGAAACTTTATGGTCATATCCTTGTGGAAGTTGTTCGATAAAATGATGAGCATCAACAAATTCGCTCGCCTGCTTCACGTCTTCGTCTGTAATGTCTTGGTACATGCGAATATTAGAAGCAACCGTTCCATGGAATAAGAATGGATCTTGAAGCACGAGTCCGATTTTATCGCGAAGGACTTCTTTTGAATACTGTTGAATTGGAAGTTCGTCAATCAAGATTTCCCCTTCTTTAAAATCATAAAATCGTAAGAAGAGATTCATGATAGACGATTTCCCTGAACCAGTCGAACCAACAAAGGCGACGGTCTCTCCTGGATTCACGACAAAGTTAATATTCTTTAATACATTGCGTTTCCCGTCATAAGAGAAAGTGACGTTTCTAAACTCAATCTTCCCGTTTTTAATCTCCGTAACCTTTCCAAGTTGTTCAGGTTCGTAATCCGTATTATCGATGACTTCAAACACACGAGTCGCTGCAATCATCGATGTTTGAATAATCGAGAAGTTTTGCGTCACATCGATTAATGGATTAAATAACTGATTTGAGAATTGAATAAAGGCGTACATCACCCCTGCTGTCACTCCTGCTACTTTCCAAGTAAGGCCAAAGTATAAAATAATGACCGCATAGGCAACAAGCTTAAGTAGCGACATCGCAGGACGAAGGAACAGACTATTTACGTTAATCGAACGATTCGAGAATTGCACATGCTCCTCATTAATCTGTTCGAATTCTTTTCTTAAACGATCTTCTTGGTTGAAGGCCTGCACCATCTTCATCCCGTCAATACTTTCTGCAAGCTTCACGTTAATCTCACTGAGTTTCTCACGCGTCTTACGAATCACGCTATGAGAGAGACGGTTATAAATTTTAACGGACGCAAACATCACCGGAATAAAGAGAACCATTAAAATCGTAAGGCCTACATTCATACTAAACATCGCTGATAATGTCGCCACAACGATAAATATGGTGCTTAAAAACGTCGAGAAAATTGAGCTAAACATATCGCTAACTGCCTGTGTATCGTTCGTTAAACGTGAAACGATAGCTCCAGCTGGTGTTGTATCAAAATACGTCATATTGAGTTTTTGCATGTTAGTAAAGGCCTCTTGACGCAAATCGCGAACAACACTATTGGAAACATAACTAAAAGCATAGGTTCCAATATATGTGAGTAGAACACGTAACAAGAATAATGAGTAGTAAACCATCAGGAGCCAGTACCCTTCATTCCATACGCCATTATCAATATACGTATCGATATAATAACGAGCCATTAATGGAATCACCGTTGCGGTCACACTGGATAAGAGGATAAATAAAATCGCAATCGCACTCGACTTCTTATAACGCCATAAGTAGGCGATGAGTCGATTAAAGGTCTTCATGTTCAACTGCGTCTCCCCCTTCCTCAAGTGTCGCTTCAAGCTGTTGACGGTCGTAAGTTTTGGCATACCATCCACCAAGCGCCATTAATTCTTCATGCGTTCCTTTTTCAATAATACGTCCATCTTGGAGCACGATAATCAGGTCCGCATGCACAATCGCTGATAGACGATGCGCTGTAATCATTGTTGTTTTGTCGCTACGTTCACGTTTCAGGTTCTCTAAAATTAAATGCTCTGTCTTCGCATCAACTGCCGATAACGAATCATCGAGCATTAAGATTTCAGGGTTCACAACCAGCGCGCGTGCCATCGATAGACGTTGTTTTTGCCCGCCTGATAAAAGCACACCCTTCTCTCCGATTAACGTATCGAACCCTTCCGGCATCGCCATGATATCATCATACAATCCGCAAATTTTAGTCGCTTCTATAACAGCTTCGTCAGGAAGAGTTGGATTTCCAAAACGGATATTCTCTTTAATAGACATCGCAAATAAAATCTGTTCTTGTGGCACGTACCCCATAAGCGCACGCAAGTCTTTAATACGATAGTCTTGAATAGAACGTCCATTGATTAAAATCTCTTCTCTTCCTGCATCATATTGACGAAGGAATAATTTTAAGAGCGTTGATTTCCCAGAACCTGTTGGGCCAACAATCCCCAGCGTTTGCCCTTGGTGAAGGCTAAATGCTACGTCTTCTAATGTTGGGACATCTTCGTATTGGAAGTTATGAATTGCCATAACCATCTCACGAGCTTCTGTAATTGGAAGGGCCTGTGGAGATTCTTCTACTTGGCTTGTTTCTTCCATTAATTTTTCAATACGACGATACGAAATACTAGCACGTTGACCGATATTCAGGAGCCAACCAATGGCTTGAAGCGGCCACACTAGCATATCTAAATACGTCATAAAGGTAATCATTTCCCCAACGGTGAATTCTCCGCGTTGGATTAAATAACCACCATAGCCAAGACTGATTAAATAGCTGAGTCCCACGAAAATAAGAACGATTGGATCGAATAGATTATTATATTTTGCAGCGTGGTTATTCTTCTTCCATGCATCTTGGTTTGTTTCCCAAAACGATGCCGTTTCTTTTTCACCATAGCCAAACGATTTCGTTACCTTAATCCCAGAAACACTCTCGTTCACATGGTTATTGAGTAGCGAGAAAGCTTCTTGCGATTCTTTGAAACTTTGATGCTCGGCACGAACGACGAAGTTTGTCGCAATCGCTAAAAGTGGCAATGGAATAATCGCAACGAGCGTCACACGCCAATCGAGCACAAAGAACATCGTCGCTAAGGTTACTAGTGCTGTAATCGAAGCATCGACAGCCGACATCACACCTCCGCCTGCAGTCATGACAATAGCACTCACATCATTGGTCGCATGCGCCATTAAGTCCCCAGAGCGATACTTTTGATAGAAGCTCGGAGACATGCTTGTAAAGTGTTCGTATAATTGATTTCTCAGTCTCTGACCTAACGAGTTCGCAGTCCCGAAGATAAAGAGACGCCATACAAAACGAAGCCCGTACATGGCTACTGCTGAAAGGAGCAATAACAGTAAGTTCCATAATAAAGACGATGTTGTGAGCGTCTTGAGGTCGATGGAATCGACAACTTCCCCAATCACTCTTGGCGGAATTAGATTGAATACACTGACTAGCGACAATGCAATAATTCCAATCGTGTATCGTTTCCACTCTAATTTAAAAAACCATGATAATTTCTTTAATAAATACATTTCTCTCTCCTTTCACGCGTCAATCTATTGTACTATAGTCGTCTTTCTATTTCATATGATACGTTCTAAAAAAGACAACCCTTCTCCAGATGGAAAAGGATTGCCTAAGGATTTTAATTTTTCTTTTGTGTTTTCGGATAAATCCATAAGAAGACAACTAATGCAATGACTGCTAGTGTCGTTACAAAAAGGATACTTGTTCGTCCTGCTGTTACTAAATTCGAATCAAACGAGCTGAAAATACGCGCGATAATTGTTGTCGAAATCGCACCAGTGAACTGTTGTAAGGTATTCACGATACTATTTCCATCCGCTTGAATTTCTGGTTTCAACTGAGCTAACGAATACGTGACGTTACTTCCCATTACAAATCCAATCCCTGTCATAAAGATGACGTTGAGGGCTAATAAAGGATAAATCGTCAATCCTGGGAAGAAGAAGCTGATAGAAACTCCTCCAATCACCGCAAAGATTAACCCTGTTAAGATTGGTTTTAGTGGACCTGATTTATCATACCAGCGGCCAGATAAGGCTGAAAGAATGGCTACCATCGCAGCCCCTGGGAACATAAAGAGCCCTGCCACTGTGGCTGTTTCACCCCACGCTAATTGAATGTAGTTTGGATAAATAAAGGATAATCCAAGTACAATTCCTTGGAAAGCCAAAACGATATATAATGTTGCGTTGAACGTCGCGAACTGGAACGGCTTGAACGACAAGAGCGCATTTTCTCGGTTAAAGTAGAAGAACGCTGCAAATGCCACGACCACTACTCCAAGATAGAGGACTGATAAATGTTCAATCGCCATTAGTAAGCTTGCAAGTCCAATTCCTAATGTCACAAACGCCATAAAGTTGAATGGTTGTTTCTTCGGAGATTCTTCTGTTTGAATCGCCCAAAGTCCCATCACTAACGAGAATACTAAGAATGGAATCAATGCGTAGAAAATCGCACGCCATCCAAATGCGCTTGAGACAACCCCACCAAATGTTGGTCCAATTGGTGGAGCTAGTGCAGTTGTCATTGCACCAATCCCAATGACGGTTCCATGTTGATGCAGCGGTACTTTTGATAATACGATATGGAACATTAAAGGAAGTGCAATCCCGGTTCCAATCCCCTGCATAAAGCGTCCGAGTAATAAAATCACTAAGCTTGGTGAAATACAGTCAATTAAGACCCCACCGATAAATAAAAGGTTCGATGCCAAGAAGAGTTGGCGAATCGTGTAGTTTCGTGTTAAATAAGCCGTAATTGGCACGACAATCGCAATGGCTAGTAAGTATCCAGTTGTTACCCATTGAATCCCTGAAGAATCCGTATTGAATTCTGTCATCAGTGTCGGGAAGGTAACGTTCATTGCGGTTTCAATCAACACGCCACAAAAGCTCATAATCGCCGTCGCGACTACTGCTGGAATGACATGCCATGTTTTCGTTTGGTTTCCCATTGAGTTCTCCTTTCTTTGCGTTATGATCGCCATAAAAAAACCGCAACCTTACTCGAGAGTAAGATGTTGCGGTTTAAATTATTTTATAACGCTGTTTCCTAACGTTTTTTCTTTAATTTTTTCAATTTATTTTGTTTTTGACGGCGTGCGTATTGTTGCATACCGATTTGAGCGAGTTTGTTTCCACGTCCGCCCATGCCCATTTGGTTCATCATGCCTTCTAAGCCTTTCATATTACCGTTGGACATTTGGTTCATCATCTTCTTAGACTCGTTGAATTGTTTAATCAAACGGTTTACTTCAGCAAGAGGACGAGCCGAACCTGCCGCAATTCGTTTACGACGAGCTTGTGATAAGATATCTGGATTTTCACGTTCTTGTGGAGTCATTGATAAGACAATAGCTTTCATACGTGCTGTATCTTTTGGATCCACTTTTAAGTCGTTTAGACCAGCCATTTTATTCAATCCTGGAATCATCTTCAAGATATCCTCAAGCGGTCCCATCTTATTTACTTGGTCTAATTGGTCGATAAAGTCATTAAAGTCAAAAGTGTTGGCTTTAATTTTATCCGCCATCTCTTGCGCTTTTGCTTCATCGAAGTCTTGTTGCGCCTTCTCGATAAGGGTCATCATATCCCCCATACCAAGAATACGAGAAGCCATACGTTCTGGGTAGAAGATTTCGAAGTCTTCTAATTTTTCCCCACGACCTGTAAACTTAATTGGTTTTCCTGTAACGGAACGAATCGATAGAGCCGCACCACCACGAGTGTCCCCATCAAGTTTTGTAAGGATAACCCCTGAGATGTCCAGACGTTCATTAAATGTTTGCGCCACGTTTACGGCATCTTGCCCTGTCATTGAGTCGACAACGAGTAAGATTTCGCTTGGATTTGCGACTGCTTTGATGTTTTGTAATTCTTCCATCAAGTTTTCGTCAATATGCAAACGACCGGCCGTATCGATAATGACTAAGTCGCGACCATCGATTTTCGCTTTTTCAATCGCTTGTTTTGCGATTTCCACTGGGCTTACTTGATTTCCAAGGGAGAACACTGGGAAGTTTAATTGTTTCCCTAATGTTTGTAATTGGTCAATCGCGGCTGGACGGTACACGTCGGCAGCAACTAGTAATGGGCGTTTCTTTTCATGTTTTGCCATGAACGAAGCCAATTTACCAGCAGTTGTTGTTTTACCGGCCCCTTGTAGACCGACCATCATCACTACCGTTGGCGGTTTCGTTTCGAAACGGAACGGCGCTTGTTCGCCCCCCATTAATTCTGTTAATTCTTCGTTAACGATTTTAACGACTTGTTGCGCTGGTGATAATGCTTCAAGCACATTAGCCCCTAATGCACGTTCGTTCACTTTACGCACGAAGTCTTTTACAACTTTGAAGTTAACGTCGGCTTCTAAAAGCGCAAGACGCACTTCACGCATCATTTGTTTTAAGTCAGCTTCCGTAATTTTTCCTTTTCGTGAAACGGAAGTCATCGCATTTTGCAGGCGATCTGATAATCCTTCGAATGCCATAATTTCACTCCTTGAGTTTATTTATTCATCTCTTGTAATTTTGAAACGATTGAAGCAAGCTGTGTTGCCTCAGGATAGTTCTTTTGAATCTCTTTTTCTAATTCATCATAGTGCTCTTGGCGTTTATAGAAATCAGCGACCAGATGTAATTTCTCTTCGTAGTTTTCTAATAACTTTGCCGAGCGGCGGATATTATCATATACTGCTTGACGGCTCACGTCAAATTCTTCGGCGATTTCACCAAGCGAATAATCATCCCCATAATAGAGCTCCATATATTCGAGTTGTTTATCGGTTAAAAGGCTGCCATAGAACTCTACAAGCAAGTTCATTTGCGTTGTTTTTTCTAATTCCATTCGTTGCCCTCCCTTAAACTCATATCCTTTATTATAGCAAAGTTAGGGTTATTACGCTAACAAAAAAACGGAGTAGAACTTCCCCCAGAACTTGCATCATTCCGGCTTGTTTTCCACTCCAAAAATAGAACTACATTCGATTTATTATGTTGTCACCCTTTTTACACAGAACATTCTTCCTAACTGCATCAACAGTTGAAGAATACTCCACCCCATCATCAAAAGAACTAGTTGACTAAAAATCCCAAAAGCTCCTTGTAAGTCAAGTGGAAGGGTACTATCCACAAATGCATCCACAATCATAATATGACTGGCATAGATTTGATAAAATAGTAAAAGAAGGCTCAAGGCTTCCCCTACTCCAATTAGCCAATCGTGTTGCTTGTTACTTCGTTGTACTATTCCAATCACCAACAGTCCAGTCAAGGATTGAAACAGTATTAGTACTCCTTCATCAAAAAATACACCACTTTGATTATAGAAATAGATTGAAAAAAGAAATTGAATCAATAAACAGATAAAAGACAAATACTGGTAGACCTTACTTAACGACTTCATCATTAGCTCATTCCCCTTTCTGTTTAACTCAGTATAACAACATTACTTATTAATGAATTTATTCACTATATATATTATACAAAAAAAAACGGTTTTTAAGTAAATGCACTCGAAAATTAATCTTATACTACCCCAATAATCACTTCAATTTCAGCTAAATTTTTTGCAAAATGAATTTGGCTTCTGTCTTCTGTACTCAGTAAGTTTGTCTCCACCATTTTATCGAAAAAAGCTTCTAAATGATCATAATAGCCTTCCATATTATAGAAAATACAAATGCCATTCGTTTGGCCTACTCGTACCCAAGAAACCACCTCTGCAATTTCTTCGAGGGTACCAGGACCTCCAGGAAGCGCAATGTACACTTCACTGAGTGCAATCATCTGATTTTTACGCTCGGACATTGTATCGACAATATGGAGTTTCGTGATATCTTGTTTCGCAATTTCACGGTCTACAAAAAACTGCGGCATCACGCCAATGACTTTGCCGCCTTCCTTCATCACGGCAGTCGCAACCACTCCCATTAGTCCAGTATTTCCACCACCATAAACAAGCGTGTGATGATTTTTTGCCATCCACTTCCCTAATTCTTCTGTCTTTTTGTCAAATGCAGGGCAATTACTTTGGCTTGCTGCACAATAAACTGCAATATTCATATGTTCTCCTTTAAAACAAAGAGGCGTAATCTCTTACGCCCCTCCACTCATTTTTATTTAAACGCTGCGATAATTTCGTCAGCGATATCTTTAGAACAGATAACACCTGTTGTCTTCTTGTTAGGAACTAAGAAGTCCACTTCTTTTCCATCCACTGTACTGTAGTGTAATCCTAATTCTTTAGCAATCACCATTCCTGGTGCGATATCCCAAGGTGCTAATAATGTAGAAACATACGCTACAGATTTTCCTAAAATTACTTGAATATGCTCGATTGAAGAAGCTCCGTAAGTACGAGTAACCATTGCTTTACGAATCATTTCTGCTTCTTTTTCAGTCGCTTCTAATAACATAAATCCATTCACGTTAATGGAGCTGTCGCCAATGCTATGAATTTCAGGAGTTGAAAGACGACGACCGTTGCAGTATGCACCGTAATCTTTAATACCATATACGAAGCGATCACGCATCACATCGTAAATGTAACCTAATAGACCTACGCCATCTTTATATAAAGCAATCATAATACCGAAGTCTTCTTGACGTTTCACGAAGTTTAAAGTGCCATCGATTGGGTCGATTAACCAAACGTAACCGTCCATTGAAGTTAATTCGTCACCGAAACCTTCTTCTCCCATGATTTTATGTGTTGGGAATTGTTCGCGAATTTTAGCGATAAAGAATTGTTCGATTTCTTTATCCACGTTTGTTACTAAGTCGTTACGGCTTGTTTTTGTATCAACTTTTAATGGTTCACCAAAGCTGTGACGAATTTTTTGTCCAGCCTCCATAATCCAGTCATTTACTAATAAGTGTGTTGCTAATAAATCCATTATTTTTTCAATCCTTCCATACGAATAATTTTTGTTGCGTTTTTACTTGCTTGGACCACACGATAAAGGCTATATCCAGATGCTTCCTCGAATTCACGACCGAGTCTCTTCTCTTCACCGATACTACGGACTACCGTTTTAAATTCTTGGTACGCTTTTTTAAAAGCTTCTACTTGGATTCCTTTTTCGTAAGCCTCTTCGACCGCATTCCAAAGTTTGATGACTTTATTCATCTCTTCATGCGACCATTCCAAATCAATTGGATAACTATAATTGGCCATCTCGCCACCTCACAATCATACCTATTTAGTATACACTTTTTCTGCATGAGTTTCCATTTATGCATAACAAAAATTTCTTAAAAAAGAAGTTGATTCCTATGAATCCTTGCGGATTTTTTCATTGTCGTTGTAATGAGGCACCGGCTCAAGCCTTCTGTCTTTTGCCTTTAAAGCCTCAAAGCAGGAGTAAGAAAACATTTCTAACTCCTGCTAATTCGCATTTAATGCACTCTCCCATTACTACGACAATGAATCCGCCAGATTCTCCGTCATCATCTTCTTGGTGCTTTATATGCTTTTTTACTACTCTTCAAGAATTTACTAAATAGATTAATTGCTCGAATATTGGACAAAACTGCTCTAACTTCATAACTGCTTTTCATTTTAATATGTTTAGAGCTCTCTTCTAAACTAAGTAGCTGCACTCTCTAACTCGAGAAGCACCGGTCCCTTTCCCTTGGGCACAAATCCCAAAAGAAAACAAATCATCTATGGATTACAGAGAATCCGCTCAATTTGTTGATAGCACGCTCTTCAAACTTAGTCCCTGTACTCTCTAACTCAAGAAGCACAGCCCCCTTTTCTCTTGGGCACAAATCCCGAAAGAAAATTCTATGGATTACAGAGAATCCGCGGATTTTGTAGTTGCAGTGACAGGAAGTGCATCAAAACAAATAAGAGGGCGTAGGATTTTGAATCCATACGCCCTCTTTGAGGCTTTGAAGGTGAGAGACATCGGCTCGAACCGGTGCCTTGTCACAGCAACTACAAACAAATCCGCAAGGATTCGTCGTAATCCATAAAACCTTTGATTATTTTCCTTCTTGGTATTCTTTTGCGATTTGCGCACCAAGTTTCGCGTTATTGTAAACAAGCTGAATGTTCGTCTTCAAGCTTTCCCCGCCTGTTAACTCAACGATTTTCGCTAATAAGAATGGTGTGCTATCTTTACCATGAACGCCTTTTTCATCCGCTTCACGAACTGCTTGATCGATAATGGCATCGATTTTTTCATGTGGAATTTCGTATTCTGCAGGAATTGGGTTTGTAACTAAGATACCGCCTTTAAGGTTCAATAACTCAGAGTAACGAATCATTTCTGCTACTTCTTTTGCAGAGTCAACACGGCTGTTTAATTTGTACTCAGATGTACGAGTGTAGAACGCTGGTAAATAGTCTGTTTGGTAGCCAACTACTGGCACCCCTTTTGTTTCTAAATATTCAAGAGTACGTGGTAAATCAAGAATCGCTTTTGCACCAGCACAGACAACTGTTACTGGAGTTTGTCCTAATTCATCTAAGTCTGCTGAGATATCCATTGTTTCTTCAACGCCACGGTGAACCCCACCGATACCGCCAGTTACGAATACTTTAATTCCAGCTAAGTGCGCACCAATCATTGTTGTCGCTACAGTAGTTGCTCCTAAAACACCTTTAGCAAACACTTCAGCTAAGTCACGGCGAGATACTTTTGCAACTGGTTTTTCTTT
This sequence comes from uncultured Streptococcus sp., assembly GCA_916719965.1. Classification (GTDB taxonomy): domain Bacteria; phylum Bacillota; class Bacilli; order Lactobacillales; family Aerococcaceae; genus Granulicatella. The sequence continues at coordinate 3,954 of CAKAPS010000005.1, read as the reverse complement.
TGCAAGACGTTCTAAGTCCGCTTCTTCTAAACCAATTTTGTATTTTCCATCCATGATAGCGATTGTTGCTGGAACAGCACCATTGTCGCGGATAATTTGTTCTACCGTTTTAGCCATTTCAACGTTTTGTGGATATGGCATTCCGTGTGAAATGATTGTTGATTCCAACGCCACGACTGGTAGGTTGTTGTCTAATGCGTGTTGCACTTCTTTACTGATTGATAATAATGGATTCATGATAAACCTCTTTCCTTTAATTGTTGATATTCTTTTTCAAATGACTTAGCGTTTAAGTCTTTTCGAACTGTTTCAATGGCTTGGACCGTATAGTACGAATTCGTTAATCCGTATCCAATCGACTCTTCCAAGCTTGCTTTCTTAAGAGCTCCGTAAAGCACTCCAGAAGAAAATGAATCTCCTGCTCCTGTCACGTCTTGAACATGATCTGCTTTTATTGGTGTAAAAGTTTTTACGACTCCTGTTGCATCTGCAAAAACACCACATTTCGTCCCTTTTGTAATGACGATATTTTCAACGCCATCCTTCTGCCACAAATTAGCTAGTTCCGAAAGCGTGTGTTCGCCGTACCTCGTCCTAGACTCGTCCGCATTGACGACAATCCAGGTCACTCCTTGTAAATTGTCAGGGATTCGTTTCATCTTCGGTCCACTCACTGGAATAATGGCCAGTGGAATCTTCTCAAGACTAGTTAGTTCTATGAGTGCTTGTAATGTTTCTTGTGGAAGATTTAAATCCGCAATGACTAACGCTGCATCTTTCACCGCTTTTTCATGCGAAGAAAGCCACTCAGGCGTCATTTCCTCACAGATAGACATATCAGCTAAAGCCAGACACATATCTCCTTGAAGATCCAAAATCGCTGTATAGTTCGACGTTGTTTTCCCTTTTAATCGGTCTACAAATGAAAAATCGATAATGCCTTCCGTCTCTTTTTTAAGCCACGTAAAACTTTCATCATCGCCTGCAACTGACAACATCTTAACAGGTACTCCTAGACGTCCCAGATTTTCGGCAATGTTTCTTGAAACACCACCGGCACTTAGCGACGAGACCACTGGATTACTCGTCTCAAGCACGAGATTTTCGAGCAATTGAACTTTCTTATCCACGTTCATTCCGCCGATACAAAGTACGTAGGAATCCTTAAATTTCTTCTCTTCTGACATGAAACATCCCCCTTCGTTTACAAAAAGGTTCGATGAATGGAGGTTGATGAAGCTTTTCCTTCATTCGGTCTTATACGCCTCATTATAAGGGATAACCCCTACTCCAATCAAGCTATCCAGGAGAAAACCACAAATATTTCAAAGTTCATTCAGATAATTGTTCGGATTTAAAACATAAACAATAACATCTTTCCTTTGATTAAAACAAAAAAGGACTCGAAAATTCGAGTCCTCTGTCGTATTCTTTAGAATTATACGTGAATTGGCATACCTAATGCTAATTCAGCAGTATCCATAACTACTTCTGATAATGATGGATGTGAGTGGATTGTTAATGCGATATCTTCCGCATTCATTCCAGCTTCAACTGCTAAACCTAATTCAGCAATAATATCTGAAGCGTTCACGCCGGCAACTTGTGCACCAACGATTACGTTATCTTCTTTAGTAGTGATTAAACGAACGAAACCTTCAGTAGCGTTCAATGATAATGCACGACCATTTCCTGATAATGGGAATTTAGAAGCTTTTACTTGTAAACCAGCATCTTTAGCTTGTTGTTGAGTGTAACCAACTGAAGCTAATTCTGGATCAGTGAAGGCAACAGATGGCATTGCACGGTAGTCAACAGCCACTGCTTTACCTGAGATTGCTTCTGCAGCGATTTTTCCTTCGTAGCTTGCTTTGTGAGCTAAAGCTGGTCCAGGAACGATATCACCGATTGCGAAGATTGATTTAACGTTTGTACGTCCTTGGTTATCAACTTTAACTAAACCACGGTCAGTCATTTCAACACCAGCAACGTCTAAACCAATTTCGTCTGTGTTAGGACGGCGACCTACAGCAACCATTACGTAGTCAGCTTCAACAGCTTCTTCTTTGCCGTCTACTGTGTACTTAACAGTTACGCTGTCACCATTGTCAACAGCTTCTTTAGCCATTGCGTTAGTTACGATAGTAACACCTTTTTTAGCCATGTTATCTTCAACAAGTTTAACCATGTCTTTATCAAACATTGAAAGGATGCTTGGAGCACCTTCAAGGATTGTCACTTCTGAACCTAAGTTAGCGTATGCTGAACCTAGTTCTGAACCGATAACCCCACCACCGATAACAACTAATTTTTTAGGAACTTCTTTAAGACCTAAACCACCAGTTGAATCGATAACGCGTCCGCCAAATTTGAAACCTTTGATTTCGATTGGACGGCTACCTGTAGCTACGATAGCATGGTTGAAAGAATAAGTTTGAGCGCTGTCTTCAGTAACAACACGTAAAGTGTGCTCATCCACTAAGAACGCTTCCCCTTTAATAATTTCAACTTTGTTTTTCTTTAATAAGTACTCAACACCAGCAGTTAATTTCTTAACAACTTGGTTATCTTTCCATTCTTGAGTTTTAGCGAAGTCTAAAACAACTTCTTTAGCAGTCACACCAAATACTTCTGAGTGTTGTGCTTCTTGGTAATGATGTCCAGCTGAAATTAACGCTTTAGATGGAATACATCCAACGTTTAAGCAGACACCACCAAAATATTCTTTCTCGATAATCGCAACTTTTTGACCTTCTTGAGCTGCACGAATAGCTGCAACATATCCACCAGGGCCGGCACCAATTACGACTGTATCTAGTTCAATAGCGAAATCGCCTACTACCATTTTTTTCACCTCTTAAAAGTTTTCAAATAAGGAACCGACGTAAACCCATGTCTACGCCGTTCCTAACAATTTAATGAATTAAGCTTCCATTAATAATAATTCTGGATCATTCAATAGACGTTTCAATTCGTTCATAGCTTTTTGAGCAGTTGCGCCATCCACGATACGGTGGTCAAAGCTTAATGATAATTTCATGTTACGTCCGATTACGATTTCATCGTTTTCGTTGATAACTGGTTCGCGAACGATTGTACCAACACCTAAAATCGCAACTTCAGGGTAGTTGATAACTGGAGTGAACCAGCCGCCACCTACTGAACCGATGTTAGAAATTGTAATTGTTCCTTGTCCCATTTCTGCAGCTGTTAATTTACCTTCATGAGCTTTTGCAGCTAATGCGTTAATTTCATCTGCAATACCGAACATGCTCTTAGTATTCGCATCTTTGATATTTGGAACGAATAAACCTAAATCTGTATCAGTTGCAATACCGATGTTGATGTAGTTTTTGTAAATAATTTCTTGAGATGCATCGTCGATAGAAGCATTCAATACTGGGAATTTCTTCATTGCTACTGCTAAAGCTTTAACAACGTAAGGTAAGAATGTTAATTTAGTACCTTGTGCAGCTGCAACATCTTTGAATTTCTTACGGTGATCCCAAAGTTTAGAAACTTCAACTTGGTCATGTAATGTAACGTGTGGTGCAGTGTGTTTGCTGTTAACCATTGCTTTAGAGATTGCTTTACGCATTGGAGTTAATTTAACGCGTTCTTCACGTTCAGCTGATCCAACGAATGGTTTAGCTGGAGCTGGAGCCGCTGCTGGTGCAGATGCTTGAGCTGGAGCTGCTGCTGGTGCAGATGCTGCAGGAGCTTCTACTGCTGCTGGTGCTGGAGCCGCTGCTACTGGTGCGCCACCGAAGTTATCGATGTCTTCACGAGTGATGCGTCCGCCTTTACCAGTTGGAACTACTGCTGTGATGTCAACGCCTTTTTCACGTGCATATTGACGAACTGAAGGCATTGCTAATACTAATTTACCAGGGTTGCTTGCTGCAGGAACTCCTGTTGGAGCTGCAGGTGCCGCTGGAGCTGCTGCTGGTGCAG
>CAKAPS010000004.1:0-41007 GCA_916719965.1 uncultured Streptococcus sp. | reverse complement strand
GTTCTGCGGATGTTTCGGGAAACGCACGCCATTTCTGCGATTGCGAGCTCAACTAAAAACAGGATGTGAGCCCGAGTTCAACTTCAAGGATGTGAAGCAGAAAGACAGAAGCTAAGAATATTCTCACAGTGCGAAAGATTTGAGACGTGGGCATTGCAAATGATATTGAATGGTTAGTTTATAAGACAATACAATTTAAATTATTTGCAGTATTAAACCTAAACTCGAAAGTCAATAAACCACTGCGCCTAAGTCATGTCACACCCCATTGAATGCACTAAAAAATTATCATATATGATAATTCACACATTTGTTAATTTCACCATACATATTTTATTTTTATCAATTTAACAACATTATTTTAAGAAAAAGGAGACTTCTATGACGCAAATTCTAGATGGGAAAGCATTAGCTGGAAAAATAAGAGAAGGACTAAAACAGGAAGTACAACAACTTTCTAAGAGTGGAGTCACACCTTCACTAACAGTCATTCTTGTTGGAGAAGACCCAGCTAGCCAAGTGTACGTGCGTAACAAAGAACGTGCAGCAACAGAAGTAGGCATTCATTCAAACGTGATTCGCCTCAGCGAAGAAACGACACAAGAAGAGTTATTAGAATACGTGAATAAGTTCAATCATGACGCTAGCGTTCACGGGATTTTGGTGCAATTGCCTCTGCCAAAACACATCGATACTGATGCTGTCTTAGAAGCGATTGTTCCTGAAAAAGATGTGGACGGGTTCCATCCAGTGAACTTAGGGAAGTTACTGCAAAAGGATGAATCGATTGTTCCGTGTACACCGCAAGGAATCATGGAATTCTTCAAAGAATATAATATTGACCTTGTTGGGAAAGAGATGGTGATTATCGGCCAAAGTACGATAGTCGGCCGTCCAATGGCACTTTTAGGATTGAATCATGGTGCGACAGTTACAGTTTGCCACAGTCGTACTAAAGATTTAGCGAAAGTTGCTAAACGTGCTGATATTTTGATTAGTGCAGTAGGGAAAGCTGGACTCATTACAAAAGACTTCGTGAAAGAAGGAGCCGTTGTGATCGATGTCGGCATTAACCGTAATGAAGCAGGAAAACTCTGTGGAGATGTCCTCTTTGAAGAAGTAGCGCCTCAGACAAGTGCCATTACACCAGTACCAGGTGGAGTTGGTCCTATGACGATTGCGATGCTACTAGCGCAAACCGTAAAAAATGCGAAAAGTAAGAAGGAGTAGGACATGGAACAAGAATACTTAACCGTCAGTGCGCTGACGAAGTATATTAAAACTAAATTTGACCGTGATCCGCACTTAGACCGTGTTTATTTGACGGGAGAAATTTCGAACTTTAATAAAAATAGTGTGCATAAGTATTTTAACTTGAAGGATGAAAATGCGATTATCGCAGCAACAATGTTCCAAGGAGCGTACAAGAAAATTCAATTCCAACCAGAAGAAGGGATGAAAGTTCTTGTGATTGGGCGGGTTACGGTATATGAGAAATCTGGGAAATACCAAATGATTATCGAGCACATGGAACCAGATGGGGTCGGCGCTCTTTATCAAGCCTATGAGCAGTTGAAAAAGAAGTTAACGGAAGAAGGCTTATTTGCTGGGCCTAAGAAACCCATTCCTGTATTTCCAAAGAAAATTGCGATTCTAACCAGTGATACAGGTGCTGTTATCCGAGATATTCAAACAACGGTTGCACGTCGTTTTCCAATCGCGCAACTCGTATTATATCCAACCGTGGTGCAAGGAGTACACGCTGTTCCAAGTATTCTTAAAAACTTAGACTTAGTAGAACAGTCGGATGCCGATGTGGTTATCATTGGTCGTGGTGGAGGTTCCATCGAAGATTTATGGGCCTTTAATGAAGAACCGGTTGTAAGACGTGTCGCTTCATTCTCACTACCTATAATCTCCAGTGTGGGGCATGAAACAGATACGACTTTAACAGACTTTGCGGCTGACCAACGCGCGGGCACACCGACTGCCGCAGCAGAACTTGCAACACCGGTCTTAAATGACATTCATTTAACACTTGGAAACTTAACGGGTCGCTTGCAAACGACGATGCTCAATCAGTTGAATACCCGTAAAGAGTTATTAAGCAAATTAGAGAAGTCTGGTATTTTTGTAAAACCAGAGCGAATGTATGAAGTCTATGCACAACAAGTCGATCAATTGCGATTAAAGCTAATGCAAGGGATGCAACAAAGACTTCACCTAGCAAAACAACAATCGATGCAATTTACGCACCGCCTGCAATTAGTGTCACCAGAACAATTATTAATTCAACAAAAGCAAAAACTCGAATGGTTGCATAAGCAATTACTTGATAGCAATCAAAATTACTTACAGGATAAGCAAATCAGATTCCAACAATTAGTGGAGAAATTAGATTTACTTAGTCCACTGAAGATTATGACGCGTGGTTACGGTATCGTGTTTAAAGACGGCGATATCGTAAAATCTGTTGACCAAATTGAAGAAAAACAACCAATTGAAATCAGACTTAGTGATGGTTTAGTGAATGCTACTGTCAAAGCAAAAAATAAGGAGAGTTTATAATGGCTAAAAAAGAAATGAAATTTGAAGAAGCAATGGGTGCCTTAGAGCAAATCGTGCGCCAATTAGAAAGCGGAAATGTTCCTTTAGACGAAGCGCTTGATAAATTTAAAGAAGGAATGGAATTAAGCCAATTTTGTAATGAAACATTGACAAAAGCGGAAGAAACCGTTCGTGCAATGATTACTGTGAATGCAGAAGGAAAAGAGGCATAATCTTATGGTGAAGGATGTTATTCAACAACTTCAACAAGAGGTAGCTATTCACTTAACGCAGCTGATTGAAAAAAGAGCTTCAGATGCAAGATTGAAAGAAGCGATGCTGTATGCTATACAGTCAGGTGGAAAACGCATTAGACCACTCTTAACGCTTGCAGTTGGTTCAGCTGGAACTTCGTCAAATGAAGCAGCGTTAGACTTAGCATGTGCCTTAGAGATGATTCATACGTATTCACTCATTCATGATGACTTACCAGGTATGGATGACGATGACCTTCGTCGTGGTAGACAAACTGTGCATAAGGCTTTTGATGAAGCCACTGCGATTTTAGCTGGGGATGCATTGCTCACTTTAGCCTTCGAAGTGGCAGCAAATGCCAACTTACAAGCTCATCAATTAGTGGAAGCCGTGAAAATCTTATCGACAGCATCTGGGATGAGCGGCATGATTTCCGGTCAAATGAAAGATATTGCTAGTGAAGAAGTGACGATTACTCTAGAACAAATGAAGGAAATCCATCGTGAGAAAACAGGCGAGTTATTACTAGCTGCTGTTCGGCTTGGAAATCTATTTATCGATGATGCGAAGATGAAAGAAGCTTTTGTTTCGTATGCAACTCACTTTGGTCTAGCATTCCAAATTCAAAATGACTTACAAGATGTTTGCTGGACAAGTGAGCAAACCGGTAAAGAAACAGGTAAGGATTCTGAACTAAGTAAAAATACGTATCCGAGTCTCTTAGGAGTAGAAGGCGCAAAAGAAGCCTTAGCAAGCGAAATTTCGTCTTGTAAACGTGCATTGGAAGAAGTGGCATTTACGCCAGAAAACCAACAAACAAAGACGCTACTCGTTGAATTTTTAACGTATTTAGAAATATAGGAGTAATAAATGGAAAAAGAACGTGTGGATATTCTAGTCGTCCAACAAGGATTGACAGATTCCAGAGAAAAAGCAAAACGTCTTGTCATGGCTGGACAGATTGTGGATGCAGTGAATCATAATCGATACGATAAACCAGGGGAGAAAATTCCTTTGACGAGTTCATTGATGATTAAAGGTGAACCGTTGAAATATGTCTCTCGTGGTGGGTTGAAATTAGAAAAAGCCTTAAAAGAATTCGATGTCAGTGTCGATGGAAAGATTTTATTAGATATCGGTGCTTCGACTGGTGGATTTACAGATGCGGCCTTACAAAACGGTGCCAAACAAAGTTATGCACTCGATGTGGGGTATAACCAATTAGATTATAAACTTCGCCAAGATGAACGTGTTGTTGTCATGGAGCGTATGAATTTCCGTTTCGCAACTCCAGATGATTTCACAAAAGGGCAACCGGATGTCGCTTCGATTGACGTATCGTTTATCTCGTTGAAACTTATTTTACCGCCATTAAAACCAATTCTAAAAGAAGGCGGAGACGTGCTCGTATTGATTAAACCGCAATTCGAAGCAGGTCGTGAACGCATCGGGAAAAAAGGAATTGTTAGCGATCCAAAAGTACATGAAGATGTATTAGTAGATATTTTAAGCTTCAGTGAACAAATTGGATTTACTGTTGAAAAAGTAACGTATTCACCAATTACTGGTGGAAGTGGGAATATTGAATTTTTAGCGCATCTAAAAAATACGGCTCCTAGTGAGGTTCATTCGTTTGAAGAACTTGCTCGTGAGACGGTTAAAGAAGCGCAACGATTAAAAAAGTAAAGGGTGACGAACTTGATTCAAGAGATCTATATTAAGAATTTTGCCATTATCGAAGAAGTTCAGTGTACGTTTGAAAAAGGGATGACGGTTTTAACCGGGGAAACGGGCGCTGGTAAATCGATTATTATTGATGCGGTGGGCCTATTAATTGGTGAACGTGCATCGCTCGAAATGATTCGTTATGGTGAAGAAAAGTCCTTGATTCAAGGAGTTTTCCGAATTGAGGATCCTTCCGTTGTTGAAAAGCTGCAAGAATTCGGGGTTGAAGTTATTGAAGACGAATTAATGATTCAACGTGAACTATTGCAAAATGGGAAATCAAACTGTCGTATTAATGGACAGTTAGCTACAGTAGCGCTCCTTAAACAAATCGGACCTTATTTAATCGATATTCATGGCCAAAATGAGCACTTCTTATTATTAAATGAAGAGAAACATTTAGGGCTATTAGATGAGTTCGCACACCATCAAATGGGCGATTTAATCGCTGAATATGATGAGGCATACGCAAAAGTGGTTGCTGCAAAACAAGAACTTAGAGACTTGCAAACAGCAGAAAAAGAAGACGCACAACGCGTAGATATGTTGAAATTCCAATTGCAAGAAATCGAAGAAGCCAATATTTATGTGGGTGAGGAAGAACAATTAAGTGAAGAAAAAGAATACTTCACGCACTTCCAAAAAATCCAAACGGCACTTCAAACAGCTCTTGCTGCTCTTGAAGGGGAAGAATATTCAAGCGTCGATGCCATCGGAGAAGCGACACGTGAAGTGGAAAGCCTAGAATCGATTTCAACAAGCTTTAAGACACTTTCTACGCAAATGAGCGAGGCTTACTATCAATTGCAAGATGCTGCGAGTGCGATTCGTCATGAAATTGAGAATGCTGAATTTGATGAAGAACGTCTTGCATTTATCGAAGAACGTCTCGATGTGTACTATCAATTAAAACGTAAATATGGGGATGATGCAGAAGAGATTCTAGCCTTCCAAGATAAAGCAAGAGACGCTTTGAATAAGATTGAAAATAAAGAAGCATTGATTGCTGAAACAGAAAAAGTGTTGAAGCAGGCCACTCTTGAAGCCTTTGCAATTGCAGAAAAGATTTCAAGTATTCGTCGTGAAGTGGCGAAACGTTTAGAAGCAGATATTGTGAGCGAATTGCACGGACTTTATATGGAGAATGCGCAATTTGCCATTCAATTTGAAACTTCTGAAGCTTTACTCGAAAAAGGGATTGACATCGTTGAGTTTTATATTTCAACGAATAAAGGGGAACCATTAAAACCTCTAAGCAAAATTGTCTCTGGTGGTGAGTTGTCGCGTATTACTTTAGCGATGAAATCCATCTTCACAAAAGAACAACTCGTTGGAACCATTATTTTTGACGAAGTGGATACAGGTGTCAGCGGACGTGTGGCTCAGGCGATTGCTTCGAAAATGCACTACATTTCAGAATACGCTCAAGTGTTGAGTATTACGCATTTACCACAAGTGGCCAGTATGGCGGATACGCATATTCATATTGAAAAAGTAGAAGAAGGCGAACGTACGCATACGATTCTTAAAGTGATGGACGAAGAAGAACGTACAGAAGAAATTGCACGTATGCTTTCAGGTACAACAATTACCGCATTAACACTTGAAAATGCAAAAGAATTATTACAAATTTCAAACGCGATTAAACAGGAAAATGATACACGAGCAGAAGGTGAACGGAAATGACAAAAATCTTTGCACATAGAGGGAGTAAAGGAACTCATCCAGAAAACACACTTGCTTCATTTAAGGAGGCAGTGAGTGTGGGGAGTGACGGCATTGAGCTCGATGTCCATTTAACAAAGGATGGACATTTAGTCGTGATTCATGATGAAACGGTCGACCGTACAACTAATGCAACTGGAGAAATTAGAAACTTAACGCTAGCAGAAATCAAAGCAATGGATGCAGGAAGTTGGTTTCATAACAAATATGCAGGCGAGAAGATTCCAACTCTTGAAGAAGTGCTCCTATTGCTGAAAGAGTTAGGTTTCAACGGTCAATTAAATATTGAGTTAAAAACAGATATTATTCAATATGAAGGTCTCGTTGAGAAATGTCTAGCATTGCAAAGTACCAAGGATTGGCCATTTGCCATTGTCTATTCAAGTTTTAATCCATATACACTAGTTGAACTGAAACAAGCAAATCCTTCTCAAGAAATTGGGCTTCTATTTGAGTCAGTCGAGTGGGCGAATAAAGGGGATGCCATGCTTGAAAAAGAATCGTATCATCCTGATTTGAAGTTACTCGATTGGACGCTTGAATGGAATACGAATCAGTTGCCTTTACGTGTTTGGACCGTGAATGAAGATAAAGACATTAACCGTTGCTTTGAACTACAAATTGAAGCTATTTTTACGGACTATCCGGAAAAGGCGTTACAATTAAAGGAGAACTATGAGCGATAAGCTACCAAAAATTATGATTATCGTGGGACCAACCGCGGTAGGAAAAACAGCTCTCAGTATCGAGCTTGCAAAGCACTTCAATGGCGAAATCATTAATGGAGATTCGCTTCAAGTGTATAAAGGTCTTGATATTGGTACAGCAAAAGTTACTGAGGAAGAAAAAGAAGGCGTTCCTCACCACTTGCTCGACATTTGTGAGTGGGATGAACCTTTTACTGCAAGTGACTTTAAAGAAAAGGCCGAAGCAGAAATTACAGAGATTACGAGTCGTGGGAAGCTTCCGATTATCGTAGGTGGAACAGGACTCTATATCGAAGGTCTATTATATGGATTTCATTATAGCGGTGAGGGCTCGAATGATCCGGCCTTTCGTTTATTAAAAGAAAAAGAACTGGAAGAAAAAGGTTCAGAAGTGCTTTGGAATGAATTAAATGCCGTAGATCCAGAAGCCGCTGCAAAGATTTCGGTCAATAATCCTAGACGCGTGATTCGTGCGCTAGAAGTGATTCATGCGACAGGTAAGAAGTTTTCAAGCCTAGAAATTCAAAAGACGCCGCACTATGATGCGTTTATTATTGGATTAAATACAGATAGAGCACTTCTATATGAGCGGATCAATTTGCGTGTAGAATTGATGAGTGAGGCAGGTCTTGAAGAAGAAGCTAGGGAGTTATATGAAAAATCAAAAGGCCTAGATATCCAATCGATTAGTGGAATTGGATATAAGGAATGGATTCCGTATTTTGAAGGAGAACAGTCGCGTGAGGCGATTATTGCAAACATTCAACAAAACTCAAGACGATACGCCAAACGACAATTAACGTGGTTTAGAAATCGACTGCCGCAAATTCGTTGGGTGAATTTATTAGAGAATCCAAAAGATAAAGAAGAACTATTAGAAGAACTATCAGCTTTTGTAGAGGAGGGATAGAATGGAACAAAGAGAACGCGTATTAATCGTAAGCGTACAAACGATGCAAACCGATGAAGATTTCGCATATGCTAACCAAGAGCTGGCGCAATTAGTCGATACAGCGATGGGGAAAGTAGTTGCTACCGTGACACAAAAACGTGAGGCCATTAGCGGACGTACCCTTGTTGGAAAAGGAAAAGTGGAAGAAATCAGCCATCTTGTTGACGAACTAGAAGTGGACCTTGTTGTGTTCTATCAATCGCTCACAGGGTCGATGGTGAAAAATCTTAATGAATCAATTAACTGTCGTATCATTGACCGTGTGCAATTGATTTTAGATATTTTTGCGATGCGTGCTCGTTCTAAAGAAGGGAAGCTGCAAGTTCAGCTCGCGCAATTAAACTACTTACTACCTCGTCTTTCAGGGCAACGAGAAGGCTTGTCTCGTCAAGGTGGGGGTATTGGTACTCGTGGTCCAGGGGAAACTCGTTTGGAAACTGATAGACGTTATATTCGTAAGCAAATCCAAGATATCGAAGAACAGTTAGAACAAATCAAGAAACATCGTGAGCGTTCACGGGAGAAGAGAAAGAGTTCAAACGGGTTCCAGCTTGGATTAATCGGTTATACGAATGCTGGGAAGTCTACGATTTTAAATCAATTAACGCAGGCGGGTACTTACCAAATGGACCAATTGTTTGCGACACTGGATCCATTGACAAGACAGGTGGACTTGTTCCCAAATTTCGAAGTGACTTTAACAGATACTGTAGGATTTATCCAAGAGTTACCAACGACACTGATTCATGCGTTTGAATCGACGCTTGAAGAAAGTGCAGATGTTGATTTGTTAGTGCATGTGGTGGATGCGTCAAACGCGCAGTTCTCCCTACATGAAAAGACGGTTATCGATTTAGTAAATGACTTGGAGATGCAAGAAATTCCGATGGTGACAGTCTATAACAAGATAGACTTAATCGAAGGCGAATTCCAGCCAAATCTATATCCATCGATTCAAATTTCTGCAGTGAATGAAGCAGATGTGGAACGATTAAAAGCATTCCTAAAAGAACAAGTAAAAGCGCAAATGACTTACTATGAAGAGTGGTTAGACGTGACTCAGACGAAAGAGTTAAATCAGCTTCAACAGCGTACTCTAGTCGAGTCATTAAACTATGACGAAGAGAAAAATCAATATTGCGTAAAAGGGTATCGAAAATAAAAATATTTAACGGCTTGAAACTCTGAATTCAAGCCGTTTTTTGTGGCGTAAATTTGTAATCTAACCCCAAAACGCGTATAATATTGAAGATAAGGAATTTTTCAGGAGGCCATCATGAAAGAGATAAAAGCACTCTCAGCAATTTTAAAAGAGAAGTTCGATATTTCGTTTAAAAACGAGGCGTTGCTCGTCGAAGCGATGACTCACTCTTCGTATGCCAATGAGCATAAAGAGATGAAGGGAATCTATAACGAGCGTATTGAGTTTCTTGGAGATGCGGTTTTAGAACTGAATATTTCTGATTGGCTCTTTAGACAATTTCCTCATTTTAAAGAAGGACAATTAACGAAACTAAGAGCACAAATTGTTTGCGAAGATAGCTTATCGATGCTTGCAAAGGAATGTTCTCTGAATGAGTATTTATTACTAGGTAAGGGAGAAACACTAAGCGGTGGGCGTGAAAAGCCAGCTGTTTTATGTGACGTGTTCGAGGCATTTATTGGCGCTCTTTATCTTGATAAAGGGATGGAAGAAGTACAACGTTTCTTAGACCAAGTGATTGTTCCTAAAATTAAAAATGGACGTTATGAACTGATTACTGATTTCAAAACTGAGTTACAAGAATTCTTGCAACAAAATGGGACAGTTCATATTCGTTATGAATTGATTAAAGAAGAAGGACCTTCGCATGATAAAGTATTTACCGTTCAAGTAACCGTGGATGGGAAGAAATACAAAACTGCGAGTGGTAAAACGAAGAAAGCAGCCGAGCAAATGGCTGCAAAATTGACTATGGAAGAACTGACACAGAGTTCGCTTTCATAGAAAGAAAGGATTAAAGCATGCAATTAGAAAAAATTGAAATGTCGGGATTTAAATCATTTGCCGATAAGACAACAATTGAATTCGATAAAGGCGTGACTGCGGTTGTAGGACCTAATGGTAGTGGAAAGTCTAATCTTTCTGAAGCGATTAAGTGGGTTCTTGGGGAACAATCGGCTAAGAGTTTACGTGGAAAACGGATGGATGATGTTATTTTTGCGGGTTCTCAAACAAGAAAACCAGTGAATATTGCGGAAGTTAATCTATATATCAACAACGAAGACAAAGTGTTGGCAACGGATCAAACACAAGTCGTGTTAACGCGTCGTTTGAATCGTAATGGGGCAAGTGATTTCTTAATTAACAAGAAACCAGTTCGTTTGAAAGACATTACAGACTTAATGATGGACTCAGGGTTAGGGAAAGACTCATTTGCTTTGATTTCGCAAGGGAAAGTAGAGCAAATCTTTAACGAAAAACCTGAAGAACGTCGAATGATTATCGAAGAAGCGGCTGGAGTATTAAAATACAAAGACCGTAAAAATCAAGCGCAACGTAAATTGAATCAAACACAAGATCACTTAAATCGTGTGGAAGATATTCTTCATGAGATTGAAGGCCAATTAGCGCCACTGGAAGAGCAACGCGAAAAGGCGATTGCGTACGTTTCGAAGAAAGAACAGTTAGAAGATGTAGAAACAGCCCTCTTAGCAGTTGAAATCGAAACATTAAATGCTCAGTGGAAAGTAGCCCTTCAAGAAGTAGAGCAACTGCAAGAGCAATTAGCGCAAACAGAAGCGCTATTAGAAAGTCTTCAAGTGGATATTGAGGAAAATCAAGTAAAACTTGAAGCTCGTAATGAAGAACTCGATGCTAAGCAAGAAGAATACGTAGAATTAATCCAAAAAGTCGAACAATTGGATGGTCAACGTAAAGTCTTTGAGCAACGTCGTCAATTTGCGGAACGTAGCGATGAGGAAAATCAAGAAGCACTAGCTGCTGCTCTTCGTGAGTTAGAAGAAGTGGAAGAAAAATTAGCTCTTCTTGAAAAGAATCAAGTAGCACGTAAAGTTGAATTAAAGAACGTAGAAGAGGCTTGGAGCCAATTAGTCGAAGAATTAGACCAATTAAGTCAAAGTAACGAGGAAAGCGTTAAAGAGCTTCAAAATCGTTATATTGAGCAATTACAAGAAATCTCACGTTTAATGAACCAAGAGAAGAACCTTGAGAAGTTGATGGAAGTAAACCAAAACACTCAAGAAAAAATGACGGAGCGTTTTGATTCCTTTGATGAAGAACATCGTGCTTTAGAAGAAAAAGCAAACCACTTTGTTGAGAAAATTGAAGAACTCACTAAAGAAGAAGCCGCTTCTGAAAAAAGACTTTTGCAGCTAAGAGAAAAATTAGCAAAAGTGAATGAGAAACATGCAACTCTTTCTAGTGAAGGGATGGAAAAGGAACGCCACCTTCAACAATTGCAAGCGACAGTTCGAAGCTTAAAACAGGTTTCTGAAGACTACGCTGGTTATTATCAAGGGGTTCGTGAAGTTCTGAAACACAAATCTGAGTTGCCAGGTGTGGTGAATTCTGTAGCGGAACTAATCCGTGTAGATGAGAAATTAACAACGGCGATTGATATTGCGCTAGGAGCGACGAGCCAGCATATCGTAGTAACGGATGAGAAGGCTGCTGCCAAAGCAATCACGTATTTGAAGACGAATCGTCTAGGCCGTGCAACGTTCTTACCTTTATCAATTATTAAAGAAAAACAAGTACAAGATACGGTATTAAACCAAGCGAAAAAAGTAGACGGCTTTATTGGTATCGCAAGTGAACTAGTTTCAACAGATAATAAATATACTTCGATTATTAAAAACTTACTTGGAACAACTCTTGTAACGACAAACTTACAAGTAGCACAACTATTAGCAAAACAACTTGGTTACCGCTATCGTATTGTGTCACTTGAAGGGGATGTCGTAAACGCTGGCGGTTCGATGACAGGGGGAGCTTCTAAGAACTCTGGTCAACAGTCACTCGTTCGTCGTAACAGTCAACTAGAAACAGTGACAAAGCAATTTGAAGAAGCAAAGGCTGAATACGAAAAATTATCAGCACAGTTCCAAAAAGTGACAGCTGAAAAGAACAAGTTAGAAGAAGAGTATCGCGAATTAAATGCAAGCCATACTCAATTGGAACAAACCCTCAACCAATTAGAATTCCAATCAAGATTTGCTCTTGAAGAAGTTCAAAAACATGAGCGTATTCAACAAGCAAACCAATTTGAAATGGATGAACTCATTGAAGCATATGAGCAATTGGAAGAGCAATATGTTGAAAACCATGAGAAATTGGTGGCTCTTCAAAAAGCAAATGCATCCTTGAAGAAAGAATTGGATTACCTTCAATTATCGAATGAAGATAAGACTCAACAAATTCAAGAAAAACAAAAAGAATTGCAGGAACTTGGAACAAATCGTGCTCGTGTACAAGAGCAATTTAACCAAGAAAAACGTGAAATTCATCAAACGAAACTTCAAAAAACTCGCTTAGAAGATCAAATTGAATTATTACATTCTAAGAAATCGGCACAGTCTCGTAACCAAGAGGAAGACGAAGCGATTTATGCGAAGATTCAAGAAGAGTTTGATGCATTAAAAGGCCAAGTGGATGAATTAGATTCAATGATTAAAGAGCTACGTGATGAGCGTTCTGCTCTTGAAATTCATGTAAAACAATCAGAAGCTGCAAGAACTCAAGCGCAACATCAATTACAGGATCAGTTGAAAAATCAAACACGATTAGAAACGAAAGCAAATCGTTTTGAAATTTCGATTGACCAAAAATTAACGTACTTGAGTGAAGAATACGAATTGACGTTTGAAGCAGCGATTGCTAAAACAACACTAGACATGTCGATTGAAGAAGCATCGAAACTCGTTCGTAGCTTAAAACAACAAATCGAACAAATGGGTGCGGTAAACTTGTTAGCCATTGAAGAGTTTGAAGCGGTACAAGAACGTTTCACATTCTTAACTGCGCAACAACAAGATTTACTAGAAGCAAAACAAACGCTGGAAGAAACGATTACGGAAATGGACGAAGAAGTAACTACACGCTTCAAGACAACCTTTGATGCCGTAAGTACTCAGTTTGAGCGCACATTCCCACGCTTATTTGGTGGTGGACGTGCAACGCTTGAGTTAACGGATCCGGATAACTTACTTGAGACAGGGATTGAGATTATCGCTCAACCACCTGGTAAGAAGCTTCAATCACTCAGTCTACTTTCTGGTGGGGAACGTGCCTTTACCGCGATTGCTTTACTATTTGCAATCTTAGAAGTGAAGCCAGTTCCGTTCTGTTTACTCGATGAGGTTGAAGCAGCACTGGATGAGGCGAACGTAGCGCGTTATGGTCGTTACCTAAAAGAATTTACAAACCGTACGCAATTTATCGTAATTACGCACCGCCGTGGTACGATGGAAGAAGCCGATGTATTGTATGGGGTAACCATGCAAGAATCTGGGGTCTCAAAACTTGCTTCAGTTAAGTTTGAAGACTTCGATGAATTAGAAGAAGCAAAATAGGAAATAAGAGGTGGCAAACGTGTGCTACCTCTTATTTTTTAATACGAATGGCTTGTTTTGTGGTATAATATACTAGATACGTACTATGAGCGTATAATGAAAGCAGAAATGCTTAAAGGAGTTTTATAGTTGATTAAATTAATTGCACTAGATTTAGATGGAACATTATTAACTGGTGAAAAGAAAATAACAGAAGAAAATAAAAAAGCTATTAAATTGGCCAAAGAAAATGGAATTAAAGTGGTTCTTTGTACTGGTCGACCAATTGTAAGTATTGTTCACTTACTGGAAGAATTAGACTTAATGGGGGACGATGATTACGCCATTAACTTCAATGGTGGTTTGATTCAAAAAACAAAACATGGAGAAATCGTCTATGAAACAGGTCATACTGTTGAAGATATGAAATATTGCCATGAAGAAGTGACAAAAGTTGGTCTACCATTAGTCATGATTGATACGGTGAGAGCTTACGAGCCTACTCCTCCAGAAGGACGTCCGTCAATTTATAACACATTACCGCACCCAATTACATTTGAACAAAAGAATCCGGAAGATTTCGAAGAAGAACATATCTTTAATAAGGCTGTTCTTTGTATCGCTCAAGATATCTTGGATGAAGGAATTGCAAAATTACCGAAAGAATTCTTCGAACGCTTCAACTGTATGAAATCAAGAACATTCTTATTAGAAGTTGTTCCTAAACATGTTTCAAAAGGAAATGGCTTGAAAATGTTAGGAGAAATTCTAGGAATCTCGCTAGATGAAATGGCAGCATGTGGTGACGAGGAAAACGACTTACCAATGTTAACAGTTGTCGGTTATCCAGTAGCGATGGGCAATGGTTCTAAAGAAGTCAAAGATGTGGCAAAATATGTTACAGCGACAAATGAAGAGTCAGGTGTTGCAAAGGCTATTTACCATATTTTAGAAATGAATAAACAAGCGTAAAGTGAGGGGAAAACATGGGATTATTTGATCGAATTAAACGTGCCTTTACCGGTGAAGATGAAGTCATTAAACATGAGGAGACGAAAGAGTCGATTGTCATTGAGAAATATGACAAAGGGATGGAGAAAACACGTCGTAGTTTCTCAGATCGACTAAACGAATTCCTAGCAGACTTCAGAGAAATCGACGAAGACTTCTTTGAAGATTTAGAAGAAACATTTATTTCATCAGACGTTGGTTTTGAAATGACATTAGCCATTACAGATGCCTTACGTGATGAAGTTCGTCTGCAAAATGCAACGACTTCTGGCCAAGTAAAAGAAGTTATCATTGAGAAGATGGTCGATATTTACGAAAAAGGGGAAGACAACTTATCTGCATTGAAGAAAGCGGAAGGTCGCCCAACCGTATTAATGTTTGTCGGCGTGAATGGAGTTGGTAAAACAACTACAATCGGTAAAATCGCTTGGAGATTAAAACAAGAAGGCAATAAAGTATTACTCGCTGCTGGAGATACGTTCCGTGCTGGTGCGATTCAACAATTGGAAGTATGGGGTGAACGTGTAGGAGTTCCTGTTGTATCAGGGCGTGAAGGTGGAGATCCATCATCTGTTGTATTTGATGCGATTAAGAAAGCTAAAGAAGAAAACTTCGATTACTTATTAATCGATACAGCTGGTCGTCTTCAAAACAAAGTGAACTTGATGAAAGAGTTAGAGAAGATGAATCGTATTATCTCTCGTGAAATTGAAACAGGTGCAGATGAAACATTATTAGTATTAGATGCAACAACTGGCCAAAATGCTCTTGTTCAGGCGAAACAATTCGGTGAGACGATTAACATTACAGGGCTCATCTTAACGAAATTAGACGGAACTGCAAAAGGTGGGGTAATCCTCTCAATTCGTCATGAATTAAACATTCCAGTGAAGTTTATCGGATTAGGGGAGCAAATGGACGATTTACAACCGTTTGAACCAGAACAATTTATTTACGGTTTAGTAAAAGATATGCTATAATACATCTATAATAAAATTTGAAATGAGGCGAAATAATGGAAAATAATCATTATGGTGTTGAATCCAGTATTGCTGGGCGCAATCAATTTTTCATGAAAGTGTATGCTTGGATGTTTGGAGGACTAGCAATTTCTGCTTTAGTTGCTTACCTATTCAGTACAGTTCCAGCGCTTTATAGTGCATTCTTCAATTTCATGGTCACGACTCGTGGATACGGAATGTGGGTTATCTTTATTGCGCAATTAATACTTGTATTTGTAATGCGTCCAAATTATGAAGAACTTGGTAGACCAATTCGTTATATTGTTTCATATTGTTTATATGCAGCATTAACAGGATTTACATTCTTCATAGTAACACAAGTTTATGAGTTAGGAAGTATCGTACAAGCGTTTATTTCTACTTGTGCGTTATTCGCAGGTTTATCAATCGTTGGGTTTACAACGAAGAAAGACTTAACAAGTTTTGGTCGTCAAGCAATGGGAGCTTTATTAGGATTAATCATTGCTAGCGTGATTAACTTGTTCTTCTTCCATAGTTCATTAGTTGAATTGATTATGTCTGGTATCTCATTAGTAGTATTCACTGTGTTAACAATGTATGACACTCAAAAATTAAAAAATATGTATGACTACTACGAAGGACAATCAGCTCTTGAAGGGATTGCGATTCTAGGTGCATTAGAATTATACCTAGACTTCATCAATATCTTCTTAGATATCTTACGTCTATTCGGAAGCAGAAAAGACTAATCAATACTTTTATAGCCTAGGTTCGCCTAGGCTTTTTTGTTTGCCTTCATTCAAGAAGTTTTTGAAAGATTCTGAAAAGAATTTAATGCATTTTCACGTGAATTCATGTATACTACATAAGTACGCATTAACGAATTAGGAGGATGTTAAATGTTTGAATTAAATGCATTCGATTATGAGGATATTCAATTAATCCCAAATAAATGTATTGTAAATAGTCGTTCGGAGTGTGATACTACGGTTAAATTAGGGAAACACACTTTTAAATTACCAGTGGTTCCTGCTAACATGCAAACCGTTATTGATGAATCTGTTGCTGAATTTTTAGCAGAAAACGGATATTTTTATATTATGCACCGCTTTGATGAAGCAAGCCGTTTACCATTTGTTAAACGAATGAAAGAACGTGGATTAATCTCATCAATTAGTGTAGGTGTAAAACCTCAAGAATATGATTTTATTGTAGAATTAAAAGAAAATGGACTTGTTCCTGATTACATTACAATTGATATTGCGCATGGTCATTCAAATTCAGTTATTGACATGATTAAGCACATTAAAAAACATTTACCGGAAGCATTTGTTATTGCTGGTAACGTAGGTACTCCAGAAGCCGTTCGTGAATTAGAAAATGCTGGGGCTGATGCTACTAAAGTAGGGATTGGACCTGGTAAAGTATGTATTACGAAAATTAAAACAGGTTTTGGTACTGGTGGATGGCAACTTGCTGCACTACGTTGGTGCTCAAAAGCTGCACGTAAACCATTGATTGCGGATGGTGGAATCCGTACTCACGGAGACATTGCTAAATCCATTCGTTTTGGTGCGACTATGGTCATGATTGGATCATTATTTGCAGGTCACGAAGAATCACCAGGTAAAACTGTAGAAGTGAATGGAATGCTTTATAAAGAGTACTTCGGTAGTGCATCTGAATTCCAAAAAGGTGAACGTAAGAACGTTGAAGGTAAGAAAATCGTTGTTCCTTATAAAGGTTCTTTAGAAGATACTCTTATCGAAATGCAACAAGACTTACAATCATCAATCTCATATGCAGGTGGTAAAGATATTGAAGCTATCCGCAAAGTAGATTATGTCATCGTTAAAAACTCAATTTTTAACGGAGATTCAATTTAGAATAATTAACGAGCAGAAGGAGAAATCTTTCTGCTTTTTTGTTTTTCGTATTTATTCTTCGGAATATGTTTGATATACTATGGAAAAGAACTCAGTCAAAGTGAGGCGCGATCTATGTGGTTATTTAATCGAAAAAATAAACGTAAAGATGACTTTGAAATGGAAGAAACGTTTTATAGTGAATCTGTGGAAGTGGATAGTGATTCTGATGACGAAGCTTATCATCAAATTGCCGATATCATTACTGGTCATAGTGAACGTATCAGACAACTTTTAGAGAGTTATTTTGATAATCCTGATTTATTGATTGAAGAACTACGAGAAGATGATGTGGACTGGAATGATGAGTTCGCTGACCTATTGGAACAAGCGCAAGACGACTATTGGTTACTAATGCTATTAACACTTGAAAAAGAATCCTATGCAACTCAAATTTATTGGAGAGATAATGCTAGTACTTTAGCCAGTAAGCTTCCCAAATTAAAGTTGTTAAAAGGAATCGCACAGCAAGAATTGCAGACTTGCTCTGTGGAGTGTTCTGTATCAGAGTATTTAGAGTGTGTTTCTGCAAAATTACAACAAGCGGGAATCGCATTAGGTACGATTGAGCTGGATGATGAGAATGTTTTGATTTTCTCGATATTAGAAAGAAGAGTAGAACGTCTCAACAATTTAATGAATAATGTTGAAAAAAGTTGGAAGCAAATTTCGTAAAGATTACAAAAATGTTACGAATTTGCTTCTTTCTATTTGAAATCTTAAGAATTTCTTTGTAAAATAAATTGAATTACAAGGAGGATAGGAATGGAAAAACGTAAATTTAAGTTTCTTTTGGGATTAATGACATGTGCATTCGCACTTTCTGCTTTAGCGCCAATTGCTGCTGAAGAAACAACACAAGAACCGGGAGAAGGAACTACTGTTGTTGAACAAACAGAGGCTCCAGAAACAACTGTAGCAACAGAGACAACAGAGCAAACAACGACAACAACAAAGTCGAAAGAGCTTCCGATTGAAGAAGATATTTTCGAGATTACAGCTCGCTATGGGTATGATGTAAGTGAATACTACAAACCTGAAGGAGCTATTTTAGTCGATGCTGAGACTGGTCAAATTCTTTATGGTGATAATATTGATAAACCATGGGATCCAGCGAGTACAACTAAATTAATGACAGCGTATCTTGTGTATGATGCGATTAAAGCAGGTAAGCTCACATTAGATACTAAAATTACGGCAACAGAAGAAGATAGAGCTATTTCTACTATCGATGATATTAGTAATAACCAAATCAGAGCAGGGATTGAATATCCAGTGCGCGATTTACTTTATCTGATGATGTATCCTTCCTCAAACGTTGCGACAGTGATGTTATCACACGCGATTAGTAAATCAAACGAAGAATACATTAAGATGATGAATGATAAAGCGAAAGAATTAGGAATGACAAATTCCAAATTCTATAATCCAAGTGGAGCTGTAGTTTCAGCGTTTCGTGGATTATATGTTGTTGAAGGTGTACCAGATAAGTACAACCAAACAACAGCTCGCGATTTAGCAACATTAGCATATTACTTCTTAAAGAACTATCCAGAATTCTTAGAAATTACAAGAGAACCAGCTGTTACAACAATGGAAGGAACTCCTGTAGAAGAAACGTTCTATACATTGAATCAACTAGCAAGTGGGATGCCTCAAGGATATTTTGATGTAGATGGATTTAAGACAGGTTCATCACCAAATGCAGCTTTAAACCATGTGATTACTGCAAAAGGAAAAGGCCGTCGTTTGATTGAAGTATTAATGGGTGTTGGTAGCTGGAGCGACTATAACACAAGTGTGTTTTACCGTGCACAATTCGGGAACGCTCTTTTAGAAAAAGGATTTACTGAATATCATGAAGAAACAGTGT
This sequence comes from uncultured Streptococcus sp., assembly GCA_916719965.1. Taxonomy (GTDB): domain Bacteria; phylum Bacillota; class Bacilli; order Lactobacillales; family Aerococcaceae; genus Granulicatella. The sequence continues at coordinate 21,751 of CAKAPS010000004.1, read as the reverse complement.
TAAAAGCTGGGGTTCATGAAATTGATGGTCAAAAGATTAAAGTAGAGAAAGATATCAAAGTTTTAACTCGCGGCGATGAAAAACCAACATATAAACTTGTTGGAGATGAAATCATTGTGGAACATACTTTCCCAACTTTAACAAAAGAGATTAAGTCAAATGTGTTTAAAGTGACAAAAGTGGTTGAAGAAACAACGACAGAGGAAGTTTCATCAACAGAAGGTTCAACGAATGGCGGAATCTTATCATTTGATGAAGATAGTGATTTTGGAACATTTGCGAACTGGTTAAGAAGCCTAAGCAAAAATCCTCTATTATTAGCGGGTATTATTTTAACACTCAGCGTATTTATTAGTGGAATTGTTCTTGCAACTGTTCAAGTCTTTAAAAAGAAAGATTAACATAAAAAATAACCCTTGAGAAAATTTCTCAAGGGTTTGTTTTTGCTTATTGGAAGAATGCCCAGACCCAGTCGATAATAAATCGTAGGCCGATTGTGTAGGCAGCCAGTGTAAATGGTTTAAAGACTAAGATGATAATAATGAATTTCTTATAAGTCATCTTTGTTAAACCAGCGAGCATACATAAGAAGTCATCCGGTGAAACAGGGAAGAACATCATGAATGCAAAGAAGTAGTCGAACCATTGTCCTTTATCTAACCAACTGATATAGCGATTATACGTATGTTCGCTAACCATTGATTTTACGAATTGCTGTCCGTATTGTCTTGCAAGATAGAAGGCAATGATGGATCCAATCACAATACCGATGTAGTTATAAATGTTTCCAATCCAGTTTCCGTAAATATAAACACCAGCGATACTTGTGAGCGCTCCTGGAATGATTGGAACAACGGTTTGTAAGATTTGTAAAAAGATAAAGATTGGTGGGCCCCAAATTCCCGCTTGAAGCATATAGGCTGATAACGTCTCTTGTGACGTGAAGAGCCCTTTTTGCCAAGCCCAAACGATAAAGACCACTGTCGCAATTGCTCCGAGAATTGAAGCAATGTTCATGACTTTTTGAGCCGTAGGGGAAAGTGGTTTTCCTTGTTTAATTTCTTCTGTAGTCATTATTTCTCCTTTTATGATAACAAGTTTCTTTCTGTTGCAACTTTATCATAAAATTGTTGCCACTGTTCTAGAATACTTTCTTTTGAATAGAATTGTTCGCCGCGTTTTGAACCTTCGCAGGCTTTAGCGTAATAATCGGCGTCTTCTTTTAGTTTTGTTAATTCGTCTTTAAACGTTTGTTGACTGTTTGCTTTTAAGTAGTAGTCAAATAAAATTGGTTTGTACTCTGGTAAATCACGTAAGAGTAGTGGGATGTTTGCGTTCATCGATTCTAAGATCGTCATCGGGAATAACTCTTCGAATGACAATTGAAGCATCACATCACCCATATTAAAGAACTCATTCATACGATCACGCTCCACAAGTCCAAGGAAGTGAACGTTATCTGGAAGATCATCCATGTGTTCCATAATTTCTTTACGACCTTCAGAGATACCTTTAAAAGCGAAGTTACCAGCCCAAACAAATTGGATATCTGGCATTTTAGTCGCTAGGTCGATAAACTCAAGAACGCCTTTACGCATTTGAAGCTGACCAGCAGAGACAACGGTAAATTTGTCTGGATCTAATCCGAATTTCTTACGTAAGTCTGCTTTGGATTGGTCTGTAATTTTATAGAACGTTTCACGAGATACGAAGTTTGGAATGTACGTTACTTTAGAACGATCGACCCCATACTTTTCTAAATCATCAATAAAACGAGGATTTACTGTTACTAAATAGTCTGCTTGTTTATAAAATGATAAAACATATTTATAGAATAACTCTTTAATTGGTTTAGGAAGAGAAATACTTTTTTCTAATGTTTCTGGTAAAAAGTGAACGGACGCAATTGTCGGTTGCTTTTTATTGTTTAAAAATGATTTGAAAAGAAAATCTGGATTAATAGTGTGGATGTGGTTAATATCAGCAATTTTAAGCTGATTTACAACAACGTTATAGCCCTTTAATCCTTCTGTTACAAGGTTTATTTGTTCCTCTGTCGCAGACATAACTCCTTGGCCTTTAACGCTGTCTGCACGAGTTAGCATATTAATTGTAAGCATAGTATCTCCTTATAAGTGTAATTCATAGCTATTTTACCATGAAATCGCTCATTTGGAAAATAGGTTCCTAATCTTTGGATAAATTTAATGTTTTTGCCTTCTCGGATGAATTTTTGTATACTAGACAAGAAGAAAGAAACGAGGTCATTTATGAAAAAAGCGAAAAAGTCAAACCGAAAATCTAAAGAGGAAGAAATGACATTAGTGGACTGCTATTATATTCCAACGGTGATTGCAGAACAGTTTCGCTTGCTTAGAGAGCACTGTGCACTTGAAGTTGAAAAGGAATTAGCAGTGTTATTTCCAAAAGTGACAAGAGAATCTAGAGAAGATGTTGGAGAAGTTGTCGTTTCTTATGATGCAGACGGCGTTTTAACGTGTGAAGTCACATTAAGTCCTGTTGAAGTTTCTAAATTAGAAAAGGAAATCTCAGCAGACCGCCTGAAAAAATACATCGAATCAAAAATAATAAATTAAGAATCATAAACTGGGCAAATGTCCAGTTTATTTTGTTTTTAAAGCCGATATTTTAGAAAGGGTCTATTAGTTTTGGTACAATTAAAGTAAGAAGTAACGAGGTGATTTGAAATGACACATGAAATTCAAAATTTTACATTCCAAAATCCAACAAAGATTTTATTTGGAAGAAATCGTATTGAAGATATTGATAATGAAATTCCTAAAGACGCTAAAGTATTAGTCCTCTACGGGGGCGGTTCTGTTAAGAAAAACGGAGCATTTGATCGTGCTGTTAAAGCTTTAGGAGATCGTGAATGGGATGAGTTTTCAGGAATTGAAGCCAATCCAACATTTGAAACATTAATGAAAGCTGTTGAGAAAGTCCGTGCAGGTAACTTTACTTATTTACTAGCTATAGGCGGCGGTTCTGTGATTGACGGGACTAAATTTGTTTCTGCAGCAAGTCTCTTTACAGAAGACCCAGTTGATTTATTTGGATGGGGTGTAGGTAAAGGATTACCTGTCCAAGAGGTTGTTCCTTTCGGGACGATTCTTACACTTCCAGCAACGGGTTCAGAGATGAACTCAGGTGCCGTGATTACGCTTGTTGAGAAAAAAGCAAAAGTAAGTTTCCGTGGACCAAAGACATTCCCTGTATTTTCAGTATTAGAGCCTGAATTGACCTATACTTTACCGGTACGACAATTAGTGAATGGCTTACTGGATACATTTATTCACGTGATGGAAAACTATTTAACCTATCCAGTAGGAGCATTGCTTCAAGATCGTTATGCAGAAAGTATTTTGCAAACGTTAATTGAAATCGCACCTCGTGTCATTGACACAGATCATATTGATTACAATGACCGCGGAACATTTATGTGGTGTGCAACAAATGCATTAAATGGAACGATTAACCTAGGTGTACCAACGGACTGGTCTTCACATGCATTAGGACATGAAATTACATTGAACCACGGAATTGACCATGGTCGTACATTATCGATTGTCTTACCAGCAATGATGAAAGTGAGAAAACAACAAAAATTTGATAAATTAGTACAATACGGAAAACGTGTTTGGAATTTATCAGGAAGCGATGAAGAAATTGTTGATGGGGCGATTGCTAAAACAGAAGAGTTCTTTAAATCATTAGGATCTCCAATTCGCTTTAGCGATGTGAATCTAGGTGAAGATGTCTTACAAGCTTTAGTGGACGGCTTAACACGTCACAAGAAAGTGAAATTATCTGAGCATGGTGATTTGACGCCAGAAGTCGCAATGGAAGTGTATAAAGAAGCGTTATAGGATAGGTGTTTTGTGTTTCTAACCGTAGGAGGGAATAGAAATGGGTAAACAGTCCATCTACGAAGAGTTTCTTCGAAATAGAAAGAGGGTTCCAAAAATTCCGTATTCATTCATGAAAGATGCCGTGGATGGAAAGGGAGAGTTCTTTGCCTTTGCACTTGGAAAACGAGTGAAGAGTCAAGATAGATTACCGCAATTCTATCATGCGATGACAAAACTACTGAATCCAAATGTGGAAGTATACGAAGGAATTCTAAAGTTTGATATTCCTGTGATTTACTGGATAGAACCTCTACTTATCCATTGGAAGCAGTTTGTCGACCAGTTATCCTCCGAAATGAAGGACTTCCTATGCGATCGATTAACGGTATTACTTGAAGTCACTACAGTAAAAGAAGAATTTAGATTAGTGTTAATGCTACTAGTATTCTTTGATAATGAAATCACTCAGCGGAAGATTCAATACTTCGAGAAACATAGTGCTTATACTTTTTATATCGTGTTTGCAAAATCCTATTGCATTCATGAGAGTCAGTGGAGAGGGTATCTAGAAAAACTCGAGCCCTCACTTAGTGGATATGGACGCTTATATTACTTATTCTTCTATCCAATCAGAACGAAAGCAGATGCATTTTATTTGCTGAATGTGATGATGAAACAAGTCAGCATGCGACCTATCGCTGCCAAAAGTTGTATGTATCATCCAAAACTACTTCGTGTCATTATGGCCCATGAAATGACTACAGAGGTTGAACGCAATTATCAACTATGTGTATTGCATGGAACGAGTGATGAACAGTTTATCCAGTGGTTGGTTGAATCCATTTATCCATTGTCGTTTTTAACGAAAAAGAATCGCAGTCTCACTATAGAATCGGTAGCATTATTATGCCGAATGAAAGAATGTTTAGAATTAGAACTATCCACTTGCACAGATGTGGAATCTGAGGAGTTTCATCAATTCCATTATTTAAAAGGACTTGTGGATAAAGTTATATGGTCGTCGCAGTCAAAAGTTGAATCTATAATAGAGGCTTCGCTGAAATCATCCAATCGGGATGATGCCATCATTTTATTTGTTTTAAGCAAAACGAATAGTAAACTACGATTTTCAAAGTTCAACAAACTGTTAGAAAAAGATCCATTATCGCTAACGGCATTAGAGTACATTGAGAAATCAACTTCAAAAGTCTTTATCGAAGGTACGATTGATTACATAAAAGGAGTTGTAAGACCCGAAGTTTATGACTATATGAAGCAACATTCGACTTTGGTTTTACCTCCTCAATTCTTCGCGCTATCGAAATGGCATGAAGTTATTTTAAATAAGATGATTGAGTTTCAACTCATCGATTACGACTATATTTGGCAAGTGCTTCATTTTCCAGACCATCTGGTGCGCTTGAAAGTGATAGAATTATTAAAAACGCTAAAACTATTGAGTAAAAAAGAGGTGCGATTATTCTTATATCCTGTATATAAGGATGAAATGGACCGTGAATTAAAGGATGAATTCGAAAAAATTGTATGGCAACGATAATGTTTAGAAAGGAAGATTGAATGGCAAGTGAATTAATTGAAAGTAAACTAAAGAATCTTCCTGATTTACCAGGTTGTTACATAATGCGAAATGCTAATGACGATATTATTTATATCGGGAAAGCCAAAAATCTAAAAAATCGTGTTCGCTCTTATTTTAGGGGCGCCCATGATACCAAGACGGAAAAATTAGTGAGCGAGATTCACCATTTTGAGTATATTGTGACAAAGACAAATAAAGAGTCTCTCTTACTTGAAATTAACCTGATTAAGAAATATCAACCGCACTACAATATTAAGTTAAAACAAGGAACGATGTATCCTTACTTAAAAATTACATCTGAGAAAGATCCACAACTAATGATTTCTCATAAGGTAGAAAAGGATGGGGGGATTTATTTTGGTCCTTATCCAAATGTCACTGCAGCAACAGGAACGCAGCAACTCATCCAGAAAATCTATCCACTTAGAAAATGTGGGAAGAATGAAACCAGAGCATGCTTTTATTATCATTTAGGGCAATGTATTGGTTGTTGTGATCATGAAGTTTCAAAAGAAGAGTATGATGCGCAAATCAAGAAAATCCAACGATTCTTAAATGGAGATGTGAAGACGATTAAAGATGATTTGACTTCGAAGATGAATGAAGCTTCAGAAAGACTCGATTTTGAAAAAGCAATGGATTATCGTGATCAAATTAAGTACATCGAAGCAACCGTCGAAAAACAAAACATTATGAATGCGGACTTTACGAATCGTGATGTGTTCTCTTATGTTGTGGATCGTGGATGGATTTCTATTCAAGTCTTCTTACTCAGACAGTCGACGATTATTAAACGTGAAGCAGCGATGTTTCCGATTTATGATCAGATAGAAGATGAAGTCCTATCATTTATCATTCAGTTTTATGAAGACCAAAACCATATTCTTCCAAAAGAAATCTTGGTTCCAGAAGCGATTGACCAAGAACTATTATCAGAAACGCTCGGTGTGAAGGTGATGACACCAAAACGTGGCTCTAAGAAACGAATGTTAGACCTTGCTACTCAAAATAGTGAGATTTCATTAAATGAGAAGTTCAGAAGAGAAGAGCAAAGTCAGTTGAAGACAAAAGGTGCCCTAGAAGAACTTTCAGAAGCGTTAGGGTTAGAAAAAGTATCAGTGATTGAATCATTTGACCATTCGAATATTCAAGGAACCAATCCAGTATCTGCGATGGTGGTCTTTAAGGATGGAAAACCAGACCGAAAGAATTACCGTAAGTTTAAAGTGAAGACTGTTGTAGGAAGTCACGAATTTGCGACGACACAAGAAGTCATTCGTAGACGCTATTCAAGATTACTAAGAGAAGGTGCTAAACTTCCAGATTTAATCTTAATGGATGGTGGTAAAATCCAAATGAGAGCTGCCATTGAAGTTTTAGAAGATGAATTAGGGTTAGATATTCCAGTCTGTGGGATGGTGAAAAATGAAAAACATAAAACCGCTACATTACTCTATGGTGAAGACTATAAGGAAATTGATTTGGATAGAAAAGGTCAAGCGTTCCAACTGATTCAACGTGTGCAGGAGGAAGTTCACCGATTTGCGATTACGTTCCATAGACAAGTACGAAGTAAAAATACATTTGCTTCGAAATTGGAAATGATTGATGGTGTCGGCCCGCAAACAAGAAAGAAACTATTGCGTCATTTTAAAACGATAACAGCAATGAAACAAGCTAGTCTTGAGGAGTTACAAACTATCGGAATTTCCGAGAGAGTAGCCAGAAATATTCTTGAAGAACTAGGTAAATAACTATATAAAACTTCAAAATGAAACAGGTTGTAAAATCTGTTTCATTTTTATTTTGTTTTTCAAGCTTTATTCATTGTGTTTTAATGGAGAGTATGGTATCGTTCACTATGTTGAAAAAATAAACAAAAGGTGGTTAAACCAATGAAAAAATGGATGAAAGCTGGTTTCGTTGCTGTGGCTACATTATTAGCAGCATGCGGAGCAAACACGACTAAAACACAAGAAACAACTGTATCAGTTTCAGATGCACAAGCAAACTGGGACAAAATTGTTGAATCTGGTGTTATTAAAGTATCAACTGCAGGTACTTTATATCCACAATCATTCCATAATGATAAAAATGAATTAACGGGTTACGATGTGGAAATCATGAAGGAAGTTGCAAAACGTTTAAACCTTAAAGTGGAATTTACTGAGATGGGTGTTGACGGAATGTTAACAGCTTTAGACAATGGTATGACAGATATCGCAAACTACTCAATTGAAGAAGGTGCTAAAAACTTTGACGCATACTTACACACAACACCACATAAATACTCATTCACATCAATGGTTGTTCGTGGAAGCGACAACTCAGGAATTTATTCTTGGGAAGATGTAAAAGGTAAAAAAGCTGCTGGTGCTGCAAGTACAAACTACATGAAGATTGCTAAAAAACTTGGTGCTGAATTAGTCGTATATGACAACGTAACAAATGACGTATATATGTCTGATTTAGTAAACGGTCGTACTGATGTAATTATCAACGATTACTACTTACAATCAATCGCCGTTGCTTTTGCTAAAGATAAATATGACATCAAAATTAATGAAGGCGTATATGCAAACCCATATAGCGCAAGTTTCTCAATTTCACTAAACAACACTGTGTTACGTGATAAGTTCAATGAAGCTATGGATGCGATGAAGAAAGACGGAACTTTGAAAAAAATCTCTGAACAATTCTTCGCTGGTCAAGATGTAACTGAACCTAAAGATTTCAAAACAGAAAAAATCGATATTTCAGATGTAGACTAATATGTTAAATAAAATTTTTGATATTAATATTGCGATTAATAACTTTTGGTTTATTCTTAGTGGATTGGGATATACATTAGGAGTCGCGTTAACGAGTTTTGTATTCGGAACGATTTTAGGATTCGTTCTTGTTTTAATGAGACGCTCAAGATTCCGTTTATTAAGATGGGTTGCGACATTTCATGTTTCCTTTATGCGCGGGACACCAACTTTAGTATTTCTATTCTTGTTGTATTTCGGGTTACCTTTCCTAAAAATTACATTGCCGGCTCTAGTTTGTGCGCTCCTATGCTTTAGTATTGCAAGTAGTGCGTATATTTCTGAAGTATTGCGTTCAGCAATGGATGCAGTCGATAATGGTCAATGGGAAGCAGCGATGTCTCTTGGAATGAGTTATCGACAAACGTTGCAAAAGGTCATCGTTCCACAAGCATTTCGAATCGCCATTCCACCATTAAGTAATGTGTTACTGGATATGATTAAGGGATCATCTCTTGTTGCGATGATTTCGCTACCTGACATTTTCCAAAATGCGAAAATTGTGGGTGGACGTGAACAAAACTATATGACGGTTTATATTTTGGTGGCCATTATTTACTGGATTATCTGTTTGCTTTTCGAACAAGGACAACGATATTTAGAAAAGAAAATGGCACTTTAATAGAAAATAGTACAGAGAACTGTGTAAGAGCAGTTCTCTTTTTATATACAAACGTTGAAACTATTTGAAGTATAGGCATTTCTTCGTTAAAATGAATAGGACTCAAAAGAACAAATGGTTATCGGAAAGGACACTTATGAATACAAAAACAATTTGGGAGCAACATGGCTTCCACACATTAACACCGATACAAGACAAGACACAAGAACTGATTAAAGAAGGAACAGATATCGTAGCTATCTCACCAACAGGGACTGGAAAAACATTAGCCTATGTCGTTCCTATTTTGGAAAGAGTAAAGGCAGATAAAACGTTGCAAGCTTTGATTGTGGCGCCCTCTCAAGAATTAGCTCAACAAATTGGAGCAGTGATTAGAGAATGGAAAACACCTGAAATTCGTGTGCAAGTTTTAGCGGGTGGGGCAAACGTAAAACGACAAGTAGAGAAGTTGAAAGATAAACCAGAAATTGTTGTAGGAACACCAGGACGATTACTAGAGCTTTCTAAGCTTCGTAAATTAAAGCTACACCAAGTAGAACTGCTTGTATTAGATGAAGCCGATTATTTACTCGATCCAGAGCAATTGAATAATACAAGAGAGCTTGTTAGGAAACTTCCTTCTGAAAGACAAGTGCTTTGTTTCTCTGCAACAAAGAATAAGAATTTAGAAGAAGTTAATAAATGGATTAATATGCTTCCGACTTTTGTTGAAGTTTCAGAGGGGATCTCTGCGCATTCGAACGTAACCCATGGATATATTGAATGTCCAACTAGAAAACGTGATGAAGTGCTACGCAAACTAGCATTCTCCGAAAATGCGAACCAAGCGTTAGTTTTTGTCAATTCGATTGCAAATGCTGCATTACTAGGTGAGAAGTTAGCGTATCATCAAGTTCCAGTGGCACTTCTTTCAAGTGATGCGCATCAAACGGAACGTAAGAAAGCAATCGACTTATTTAAGAAAGGTCAGATTCCATTCTTACTGAGTACCGATGTTGCACAGCGTGGCCTCGATATTGAAGATTTACCACTTGTCATTCATTATGATATTGCAGATTCTACGGAGCAATATACCCACCGTTCTGGACGTACAGGACGTATGGGAAAAGAAGGCTTAGTACTTAGTCTCGTAAATGACCGCGAACTAAGAGACTTGAAGAAGGTTGCAGGAAAACATAAACTAGTTCAGTTTGAACTATATGCAGGACAATTAAAACCAGTCACACAACCGAAAAAGAAAGAAGTAAGTTCTAAGAAACCAATTCAGAAACGAAAGAAGGGGAATAAGAATGGAAATCATCGAGGATTTAAAAAGTCAAATTAGTTTTTTTGGATTCGAAATGACGGATGCTGATAGCTTAGTGGCTTTGGAAAAAGGAGAGCAAACCTTTGTACTCTATTGGGCTAAAGATGGTTTCGTTCTTTTTGAAACTTCAAAAGAAGGTGTATGGAGAGCGAATAGACCAATTGTTATCCCTTCAGAACGCATTCAAAAGGTTTCCATGGAGAAGAAACTTTTAGGAAATCCCAAATTAACATTGCAATATCTTGATAAAGAGGAAACTTATGTCTTACCTATGAAATGTGGATTTCATCAAAATCAAAAAGCAGAAGTCAAGAAACTGATTAGTACAATAGAAGGATTAAAAGGGTAGTTGTATGGATATCATTAGTTCACCTAAAAATGAAAAAATTAAAGAGCTTGTCAAACTTCAGACTGCAAAAGGGCGTAAGAAAGCAGGGATGTATCTTCTTGAAGGAGAACATCTCGTAGAAGAAGCGATTAAAGAAAAAGCTCCGATTGAATTGATTGTGGTTACTAGTAATCGTCTTGAAGACTACCAACTTTTATTAAGTCAAACGAACGCACAGCTTCTAGTTGTATCTCAAGACGTCTTCCAAAAGTTATCAATGACAGAAACTACTCAAGGGATTGTAGCAGTTGTGGAGATAGTTAAACAAGAGGCATTACCTCAAAACGGTCGTATGATTGTTCTAGATGCCGTTCAAGATCCAGGAAACTTAGGAACAATTGTTAGAACAGCTGATGCTGCTGGATTTGATGCGGTTGTATTAGGAACAGGAACGGTTGATTTATATAATGATAAAGTTCTTCGTTCAATGCAGGGAAGCCATTTCCATATTCCGGTGTTTCAAGCAAATTTACAAGAATACTTACCATTTCTTAAATCTAAAGGTGTACAAGTGGCTGTAACGGCACTGCACCGTGATTCAAAAGATTACACTATCTTACAAGGAATAACAGATGTAGCTATTGTCGTTGGTAATGAAGGGCAAGGTGTCTCTGATGACGTGATTGATTTAGCGGATGTTGTAGTGACGATCCCGATGTTTGGAAAAGCAGAATCACTTAACGTAGCTATCGCTTCAGCATTATTGATGTATAAAACGAAAGAAACAAAGGAGTAACGAATGGATAACAGACCAAATCCAATGGGGAGAAAACGTCCCATTCTTGAAACGGTAAAAAATATGACTATCATCTTCTTTGCATTAAGTGCGATTGCAGCGTTATATAATTTCGCTTTAGCCGCAAGAGTTCTAATTATGGCGCTCGTAATGTTAGTTATCTATATTTCAATGTACTTCTCGAAAAAGAAGAAAACAGATAACGAAGAAAAAGAAACAGAAGAGTCGTAAGAAGGCTGTAAAATCAATTGACAGAATGTTCGTCTTTAGGTATACTAATTTAGTACTGTTTCAGTAGCTCAGCAGGATAGAGCATTCGCCTTCTAAGCGAACGGTCGGGGGTTCGAATCCCTCCTGAAACGCTAAATTATAAAGAGTATTATCGGATTTATTTCGATAATGCTCTTTTTTATTTTTGCTTAGTGAAAATAAAGTAAGAAAAGAGACATATTGTGAATACAGAATCTTAGATTGTGAAATTTTTCATTCTGTTTCAAAAAAATAGTACAGCGAAACACGCTGTTATAATACATCTTTCACAACTTTTAACACTTTAAAATCGCGATTATAGCAATATTTAACAAAATCTTTGTATTTTTTTACACTTAAGTATTGCAACTAATTTTTATTGTGTTATAATATTCATGTAGATAGCTGTTATAAGTTTCACAACCAATTATCTAAGGAGGAAAAATTTATGGAACAATGGAACGGTTTCAAAGGTAAAGTATGGAAAGAAGAAGTTAACGTCCGTGACTTTATCCAAGAAAACTACACACTTTATGAAGGAGACGACAGTTTCTTAGCTGGGCCTACTGAAGCTACTAAAGCTTTATGGGCACAAGTAATGGACTTGAACAAACAAGAACGTGAAGCTGGTGGTGTCTTAGATATGGACACTAAAGTTGTATCAACAATCACTTCACACGGTCCTGGTTACTTAAACAAAGATTTAGAAACAGTTGTTGGTTTCCAAACTGAAAAACCATTCAAACGTAGCTTACAACCATTTGGTGGTATCCGTATGAGTGAACAATCAGCTGAAGCTTACGGATTCAAGATCGACGAAGAAATTTCTCGTATCTTCCGTGACTGGCGTAAAACTCACAACCAAGGTGTATTCGATGCTTACACTCCAGAAATGCGTGCAGCTCGTAAATCAGGTGTTATCACAGGTTTACCAGATGCTTACGGACGTGGACGTATCATCGGTGACTACCGTCGTGTAGCTTTATACGGGGTTGATCGTTTAATCGCTGAAAAACAAAAAGACTTCGCTAACATTGGCGATGGCACTATGTCAGACGATGTAATTCGTTTACGTGAAGAAGTTTCAGAACAATACCGTGCATTATTAGAATTAAAAGAATTAGGTAACATCTACGGATTCGATATTTCTAAACCAGCTTCTAACGCTCGCGAAGCATTCCAATGGTTATACTTAGGATACTTAGCAGCTATTAAAGAACAAAATGGTGCGGCTATGTCTCTTGGACGTACTTCAACATTCTTAGATATCTACGTACAACGTGACTTAGAAAACGGAACATTAACTGAAGAACAAGCACAAGAACTTGTTGACCACTTCGTTATGAAATTACGTTTAGTTAAATTCGCTCGTACACCAGAATACAACGCATTATTCTCAGGAGACCCAACTTGGGTAACTGAATCAATCGCCGGTGTTGGTGAAGACGGACGTCCATTAGTAACTAAGAACAGTTTCCGTTTCTTACACACATTAGTAAACTTAGGACCAGCTCCAGAACCAAACTTAACAGTTCTATGGTCAACTCGTTTACCAGAAAACTTCAAATTGTTTGCAGCTAAAACTTCTATTAATACATCTGCAATCCAATATGAAAACGATGATGTAATGCGTCCAGAGTGGGGCGACGACTACGGAATTGCTTGCTGTGTATCTGCTATGCGTATCGGTAAACAAATGCAATTCTTCGGAGCTCGTGCTAACTTAGCGAAAACATTATTATATGCGATCAACGGTGGTATCGATGAAAAATCTAAAGCACAAGTTGGTCCTAAATATCAACCAATTACTTCAGAATACTTAGATTACGAAGAAGTAATGGCTAAATACAACGACATGATGGAATGGATCTGTGGTTTATACTTAAACACATTAAACATCATCCACTACATGCATGATAAATACAGCTACGAAAGAATTGAAATGGCATTACATGACACTGAAATTCTACGTACAATGGCAACTGGTATCGCTGGATTCTCAGTAGCAGTTGACTCATTATCAGCTATTAAATATGCGAAAGTTAAAACTATTCGTGACGAAGATGGCGTTGTTGTTGACTATGAAGTAGAAGGCGACTTCCCTAAATATGGTAACAACGATGATCGTGCTGACGAAATCGCTGTTTGGTTATTGAAAGAATTCATGACTAAAGTTAAAAAACATAAAACTTACCGTAATGCTAAACATACAACTTCTATCCTTACAATTACTTCTAACGTAGTTTATGGTAAGAAGACAGGTAACACTCCTGATGGACGTCGTGCTGGCGAACCATTTGCACCAGGTGCTAACCCAATGCATGGTCGTGACACACACGGAGCTTTAGCTTCATTATCATCAGTTGCTAAAGTACCTTACAAATATGCATTAGATGGTATCTCAAATACATTCTCAATCATTCCTAAAGCTTTAGGACGTGAATTAGATGTACAAGAAGAAAACTTAGTTGCTATGTTAGATGGTTATGCTTCTAAAGGTGGTCACCACTTAAACATCAACGTATTCAACCGTGATACATTATTAGATGCTATGGAACACCCAGAAGAATACCCACAATTAACAATTCGTGTATCTGGTTACGCAGTTAACTTCATTAAATTAACTCGTGAACAACAATTAGACGTAATCAACCGTACAATGCACGAAAGCATGTAATCACAAAGTGTGAGGTCGACTGTTCTAAGGAGACCGAACCGGATTACGCAAAAGTGTGAGGTTGACTCGCAAAATTGCTGAAATTAAGAAAACGGATGGGCAAAATCGTCCATCCGTTTTTTAATCGAAATAGCCCTAAAGGACACGAATTGTGATATACTAGAAGAGAAAAGATAGGAGGAATAATGATGAGTGAACCAGTAACTGGATATATTCATTCTACAGAGAGTTTTGGTTCTGTAGACGGACCAGGTATCCGTTTTGTAACCTTCATGCAAGGTTGCCGTATGCGTTGTGAGTTTTGTCATAACCCAGATACTTGGAATATTGGGGGCGGTCATCCGATTACTTCTCAAGAATTACTCGATCAAGCGTTGCAATATCGTGCATTCTGGGGACGTAAAGGTGGCGTAACTGTCAGCGGAGGAGAGCCTTTATTGCAAATTGATTTCTTAATCGATTTCTTTAAACGTTGTAAGAAAGCTGGAGTACACACAACATTAGATAGTTGTGGAATGCCATTTACGTATGATGAACCATTCTTCTCAAAATTCGAAGAGTTATTAGAATATACGGATCTTATTTTATTAGATATTAAACATATTGATGATGAACAACATAAGAAATTAACAGGATGGACGAATAAAAATATTCTTCAACTAGCAGAGTATTTATCCGATAAAGGACAACCGGTATGGATTCGTCACGTGTTAGTTCCAGAACGTTCAGATTATGATGAATATCTCATCCGATTAAGTGAGTTTGTAAGTAAATTAAAGAACGTATTGAAGTTTGAAATTTTGCCTTATCATAAATTGGGTGTGTATAAATGGAAGAACTTAGGAATTCCATATAAATTAGACCATATTGAACCACCAACACAAGAACGTGTGGACAATGCTCGTCGTATTTTAAGAACAGACGAATATAAAGGTTATTTAAATGCATAATGAAAGAACTGTTATAGTTTAAAAGCTATAACAGTTCTTTTTTTCTAGAAATCTTAGAAATAATGCATTATCTATTGGTTTTAAGTGATAATTATGTTAAAATTGTCAATGTAAATTTATATAGAGAGAGGCCAAATTATGAGTAAATTATTAGTTTTCGGACATCAAAATCCAGATACAGACGCAATTACATCAGCAATTTCATATGCTTACTTATTACGTCATTTAGGAGAAGATGCAGAAGCAGTTGCCCTAGGGACTCCAAATGAAGAAACACAATACGCTTTAGAATATTTCAAAAAAGAAGCTCCACGCGTGATTGGAGATGTTTCAGAAGAAACAAATCGTGTAGCATTAGTAGACCACAATGAAGTTCAACAAAGTGCTACAGGAGTGGAAAAAGTGGAAGTAGAATATGTTGTGGATCACCACCGTATCGCAAACTTCCAAACAGCAAACCCATTATTCTACCGTGCAGAACCAGTAGGATGTACAAATACAATTCTATACAAAATGTACAAAGAATATGGAGTAGATATTCCAAAAGATATCGCTGGATTAATGGTCTCAGCTATTGTATCAGACACATTATTATTCAAATCACCAACATGCACACAACAAGATATCGAAGCAGCAACAGACTTAGCAAACATTGCTGAAATCGATGTGAATGTATATGGTTTAGAAATGCTAAAAGCTGGTACAAACTTAGGAAATAAATCAGAAGATGATTTAATCGACTTAGATGCGAAATCATTCCCAATGGGAGGAGCAAACTTACGTATTGCGCAAGTAAACGTAGTGGATCCTGAAGAATTATTAGCACGTCGCGATGCATTAGAAGAAAGCATGCGTGTTGCAAACGATAAAAACGGATATGATACATTTGTATTTGTCATTACAAACATCTTAACAAGCGTCTCAACAGTATTAGTTGTTGGTGACCATTTAGATAAAGTGGCTCAAGCGTTTAACGCAAGCTACACAGACGGTGTACTAACACTACCAGGAGTTGTTTCCCGTAAGAAACAAGTTGTCCCACCTTTAACAGTGGCTTTTGAAGGATAAAAATTAACGGAGTGGGTGAGGAACATCCTTTAAGTCCTCCCCACTTTTTTAGTAAAGGAAAAGGAAAATGCGAAATCTATTACAGTTAGTGAAAGATGCGCTTGTACCACAATCTAAAAAAGAGTGGACGATTTCTCTTGTAACGATAACGGTGCGTAATCTTTCAGTGATGAAGAAATTTTATACGCAAGTTTTAGGTCTTGTTGTACTGCAGGACTTTGATAACGAAATCCTTATTGGTCACAGTAGGGGTAGCGTTCCTTTGCTTCGCTTAGTTCAAGGTAAAGGAAGTAGAGATTCAATTCTAACAACGTACTACATCGGATTTAAGTTAACAAAACCATTCCAAATGGGCGAGTTAATTAATCGATTGATTTTAGAAGAACAAACAATCACTGCGACAGGTTTTGATGGCTATACGGATAACTTTTATATCGTGGATCCTGAAGGGAATCGCTTGAAGTTTATGATTGAAAGCGAGAGTGGTTCTGAACTCCTTGATGAATATCTTGAAGGGACAGAAATGAATCGTTCGCTTCATGAGTTTATCGATGGAGTCGATGCGATGGCAGAAGAATTTCCACCAACCGCTAGCATCGCACAAGTGCACTATAATGTGTCCGATGTTGAAGAAACAGGAGCGTTTTTAACCGAAGCGTTTTTATTTAAGACTACCTATGATTATGTGACTCGTCGTAAGAATTTTAAAGTGAATCGAGATGGGTACTCACTAGCGATTAATGCTTGGGAGTTCATTCCTCATTCACATCAAGATTTTTATGGAGTTTCTGAAATCGAATGGCGTGTTCCAAATATGCGAGAATTAGAAAATCTGGTGTTAAATTTGGAATCAAAAAAAGTGCCATTTCATTATTATGATGCAGTGCTGAAAGTACCAACTGCAAATGGCATTCAATATTGTTTCAAAGTGGGTGATCATGTATGAGTTTTTTAAACCCATCTTCTTATCGTAAATATCGTAAAAACAAAATGATTAGGCATGTATTATCACTCCTAGCCGTTGTCATTTCTGGTTTTCTACAGGCGTTTACGCTAAAAGTATTTATTCAACCATCGAATCTTTTGTCTAGTGGATTCCTTGGAGTATCGATTTTAATGAATCAAATTGCAGAACTCTTTGGTGTCGAATTATCGATTTCTATGTTACTGATTATGCTCAATATTCCAGTTGCAATTTTATGCTACCGTGGAATCAGCGCACGATTTACATTTTATTCGATTCTACAAGTATTCGTAGGAAGTTTTTTTATTCGAGTATTGAATTTTGAACCACTATTTGTGGATGATACAATGCTAAATGTGATTTTTGGTGGAGTATTAAATGGTTTATATGTTTCACTAGCCTTGAAAGGAAATGCTTCTACAGGTGGGATGGACTTTGTAGCCTTATACGTTTCAAATCGTAACGGTAAAACGATTTGGCAAGAAGTCTTCCTATTTAATACAGCATTACTACTGATTTTCGGTGCCTTATTTGGTTGGAAACATGCAGGATACTCCATTATCTTCCAATATATTTCAACAAAAGTGATAAGTACCTTCCACCAACGTTATCATAAAGTGACGTTGCAAATTACAACGCGTTATGGTGAAGATGTCATGGATGCATACTTAAAGACAGTTCGACATGGGATTTCATGTGTGGAAGCCATTGGTGGTTTCAGTCGCGAAAGAATGTATTTATTACATACAGTATTGTCGTCATATGAAGTGATTGATGCGGTTGCTGTGATTAAGGAAGCGGATCCTCGCGCAATTATTAATCAAATTAGCACAGAAAACTTCTATGGACGATTCCATAGGGAACCAGAATAAGGAGGAATTTAATTGGAGAAATATTTCAACAAAGATACATTAAAATCCTTCATCTTGGTTACATTAGGTTGTTTCTTATTTTCATACACGATTAACGCTTTTATCATTGCTAACCACTTTGGTGAAGGTGGGATTACTGGGGTTACTTTGTTAGGGTATTATACATTACAAATTGACCCAGCCTTATCCAACTTAATTTTGAATGGATTTTTATTAATCGTTGGTTATCGTTATCTTGAAAGAAAAACAATGATTTATACTGTGTTAGCAGTTATTGAATTACCAACTTTCTTAAAAGTGACGCAAGACTGGCCGGTATTCGTTCCAGAAAACCTAGTTGTTGCTGGTGTGGCAGCAGGAGCATTGGTAGGTGTAGCATTAGGTCTTGTTATCCTAGGAAAAGGAACAACAGCAGGTACAGATATTATTGCAATGATGATGCATAAATATTTAGGATGGAGCGTATCCTCTTCACTACTAATGATTGACTTCATTATTGTAACACCACTTGCTCTTGTCATTGGTCTTGAAAAAGCTGTTCTCACATTAATCATGTTATTTATCGCAAGTAAAGTAATTAACTTTATTTTAGAAGGTTTTAATCCTCGTAAAGCGATTATGATCATTTCAGATAAATATGATGAAATTGGACAACGAATCCAAATGGATTTAGACCGTGGAATTACAGTGTTGGATGGACACGGTTTCTACTCAAAAGAGAAGCGACAAGTTTTATACGTTGTTGTAAGTCGACAACAATTGATGCCAGTCCAACGGATTATTCACGAGTATGATCCAGAAGCTTTTGTAATCATCATAGACGTGAATCAAGTTATTGGAGAAGGATTTACATTCTATCTTGATGATAACGGAAATAAATTACATCATTAAAATGTTTTTTGAAACTATCACTTCAATCAGAACATATTATTACTATTGAAGGAAATACAAGTGATCGTAATTATGATGAATCAAAAGTAGTTCGCAAATCTCATAGATTATCAGCACGATATATCATTGGATATGGTCGTCCTCAATATAAATAAAGTAAACCAAAAAGCTAGTCCACAGGGATTAGCTTTTTTTCATAGTTAGATAGGATTTGGAACCGATAAAAAACAATTTAAAAGTTAAGATTTCTTTAAGTGAGTGTATAGTTATGATAAAATAGACTAAATCATAAAAGCGATTTAATTTAAATAAAGGAGGTAGCTTTATGGTAGGAATTATCATTGCAAGTCACGGTGAATTTGCAGATGGTATTAAACAATCCGGTTCAATGATTTTCGGGAATCAAGAAAAAGTTGAATCTGTTGTTTTTATGCCTAGCGAAGGACCTGAAGACTTACAAAGAAAACTGCGCGAAGCAGTTGAAAAGCTAGAGACTGAAGAAATTCTATTTCTAGTAGACTTATGGGGTGGAAGTCCATTCAACCAAGCGAATATCTTGTTTGAAGAAGATCCAGAACACCGCGCAATTGTAGCAGGATTAAGCTTGCCGATGTTAATTGAATCATACGCTAGTCGTTTTTCAATGAATACATCTCATGAAATTGCAAAAGCAATTGCTCCAACGGCAATTGAAGGCGTGAAGATTCGTCCAGAATCTCTTCAACCTGAGGAGAAAAAAGAGGAGAAAGCGGAATCTGCTGCTCCAGTTTCAACAGGGGCAATCCCAGAAGGAACAGTTATCGGGGACGGTAAAATTAAATTTGTTCTAGCACGTGTGGATACTCGTCTATTACACGGACAAGTAGCAACGAGCTGGACAAAAGCTACAAACCCAAATCGTATCATCGTTGTTTCTGATAAAGTTGCAAAAGATGATTTACGTAAAAAATTAATCGAGCAAGCAGCTCCACCAGGAGTTCGTGCGCACGTGATTCCACTTAAGAAATTAGTGGAAGTATATAATGATCCACGTTTTGGGGATACAAAGGCATTATTATTATTCGAAACACCTCAAGAAGCACTTGAAGTGATTGAACAAGGTGTGAAAATTGATGATTTGAATATTGGTTCAATGGCGCACTCAGTCGGTAAAGTTCAAATTAGTAATGCATTATCTGTTGACCAAGATGATGTAGAAACTTTTAAGAAACTTCGCGACTTAGGCGTGAAGATGGATGTTCGTAAAGTAGTTTCTGATACTCCTGCGGATATCTTTAAATTAATTGAAGCAAAGTCTAATGAAGGCTTAAAACTATAACAAACAGATAGGAGATTATTATGGATTTTAATGCAATTCAAATTATTTTAGTCCTAATTGTCGCATTCTTAGCTGGTTTGGAAGGAATCCTGGATGCATTCCAATTCCATCAACCAATTATTGCGTGTACATTAATCGGACTTGCAACTGGTCACCTTACAGAAGCTATTATTCTTGGTGGTTCATTACAAATTATTGCACTTGCTTGGGCTAACGTTGGGGCTGCGGTTGCACCAGATGCTGCCTTAGCATCAGTAGCTTCGGCTATTATTTATATCAAAGGGAATGACTTCTCTGAGGCTGGTCGTAACTTAGCGATTGGTACAGCAGTTACTTTAGCAACAGTTGGTCTTGTATTAACAATGGTTGTACGTACTTTAGCAGTTGGTTTAGTTCACAGAATGGACGCTGCAGCTGAAAAAGGAGACTTTAGAGGAGTAGCTATCTGGCACTATGTAGCATTATCAATGCAAGGATTACGTATTATGATTCCTGCTGGAGCACTTCTTTTCGTATCTTCAGAAGTGGTTCAAGGCTACTTAAAATTAATTCCAGAGTGGTTTGCAAATGGGATGACAATTGGTGGTAACATGGTTGTAGCTGTAGGGTTAGCAATGGTTATTAACTTAATGGCTTCAAAAGAAACATGGCCATTCTTCTTCATTGGTTTTGCAATTGCTCCATTAAACGAATTAACATTAATTGCTACAGGGGTTATCGCATTAAGCTTAGCATTTATTTATTTAAACTTATCAAACAACAACGGAAATGGTTCTGCGGGTGGAAATTCTAGTTCAGGAGACCCACTTGGCGACATTTTAAATGACTATTAAGGAGAGTGAATGACATGACAGAGAAAAAGGTATCTTTAACTAAAAAAGACCGCTTAAGCGTTATGCTACGTTCACAATTCTTACAAGGTTCTTGGAACTATGAACGTATGCAAAATGGTGGTTGGGCGTTCTCGCTTATTCCAGCATTGAAAAAATTATATCCAAATCCAGAAGATTCAAAAGCAGCGTTAAAACGTCACTTAGAATTCTTTAATACACACCCATATATTGCTTCACCAATTTTAGGGGTAACATTAGCATTGGAAGAAGACCGTGCAAATGGAGCACCAATTGATGATGCAACGATTCAAGGGGTTAAAGTTGGGATGATGGGACCTCTAGCAGGTATCGGTGACCCAGTATTCTGGTTTACAATTCGTCCTATTTTAGGAGCGATTGCTGCAGGGTTAGCTGCAACAGGTTCAATCATTGGACCATTGTTCTTCTTCATTGTTTGGAACTTAATCCGTATCTTATTCATGTGGTCTACACAAGAATTAGGTTACCGTCAAGGTTCTGAAATTACAAAAGACTTATCTGGTGGTATTTTACAATCTATTACAAAAGTATCTTCAATCGTGGGGATGTTTGTAATGGG
>CAKAPS010000003.1:0-43708 GCA_916719965.1 uncultured Streptococcus sp. | reverse complement strand
CAAATCCAACTTGGAGGTGTTTTTATTTAATTCTCATTTACGGGGGTCAGTGCCATCCAAGGTGGTTTCACTCTTTAAATTCGATTAAGCTTCTTGTGTTTCAGCTTGTTTTTTGTTTCCAAATTTCTTAGCAATATACGCTGTTAAGATTGGAGTTAAAATCGCTGTTACGATTACTGAAGCTGTAATTTGAGTCGTTGCTGTTGCTTCGATTCCTTTGAATGAAGCATCCACTGCAGAAAGTGCAGCTGGTGTAGCGATAGCGCTGGCTGCTGTACTTGAAATGGCAGCACCGGCAACCCCGTTACCACCTGTTAAGCGGTCTGCGGCGATTGATGCAATACCACCGACAGCTGTAGTGATCACCCCTAGTAAAATACCAGGTAGACCACCTTCAAGGATTTGGCCAAAGCTCATGTTAGCCCCTAAACAGAAACCAACGACGATAATGATGGCTGTAATACCGTTTGAAAGAACTTTCTTCATGTATGGGAAGGCATTTCCTAACGCAATCCCTAACACAAGTGGCAATACAGTTCCGACTAAGTTCCAAATTGAGATGTTTGCAAGACCTGCACTACTTAATACGGCCATTGTTACCATTGGTCCAACGCTCAGTGTTGTAATCCCAACGGCACCAGCATCGATTTCATCCCCGTATACATCTACAATACCCGCATACATTGCGTTATTGGCTACTGAAATGGCACCGATAACGGCAACGGCGCTAAGTCCGAGGAAGTTGTCATTGAATACTTTCGCAACCAATAACCCTAAGACTACAGATACCGCAATTTTCGCTAAAATAATCGCTGCCCCACGTCCAACGGCTTTTGGTGTGTTTTTAAGAGAAATGGTACCCCCGATAATGAAGAGGAATGCCCCAACAAGTGGTCCAGCACCTTTCACGATTGGAGTGGTAAATCCACCAATTTGTAATACTTGAGGGAAAAACGTATTGATCACACATCCAATAAACATTGGAATAATGATTGTATCCCCAGGAATTTTAATCTTTTTCATACTGTTCACAATCCTTCTCTGATTTGGAATAAGACTCTAGCTAAAATCAGCCATCTAATGTGATACCGCCATCGCAGTCACCGATTTCCCCTGTAACAAAGCTTGCAAGGTCGCTTGCAAAGAAGAGAATCATTTGAGCGATTTCAGTAGGTTCTGCACGACGTCCAAGAGGGATCATGCTGATAACTTTTTGGCTCTTTTCTTTATCTTCTGATAATACTGTTGTCATATCTGTACGAGTGAATGAAGGACATACAGCGTTACATGCGATATTATATTTACCGCCTTCTTTAGCAACGGCTTTTGTTAAACCATTTAAACCAGCTTTAGAAGAAGCATAAGCAGCAGTACCTAAAAGTCCACCACCAAGTTTAGCAGCAACTGAAGATACGTTTACGATACGTCCACCTTTGTTTTCGATAAAGTGTGGGAAAATTGTGCTAATTGTTGAGAAGCATCCTGAAAGGTTGATGCGGATTGTTCTTTCCCATTCTTCATATGATAATTGTTCGAAAGGTTTAGCACTAATAACTCCCGCGCAGTTCACTAAGATATCTACTTTGCGTTCTGCTAAGATTTCATTCATGCTTTTTACGATAGATTCATGATTTCCTAAATCCATGTATTTGAAGCTTGTGTGTTCTGGTCCGAACTCTTCAACTGTTTTGTTTGCTGCAGCTTCGTTAATATCTGCAATGACTACAAAACCGCCGCCGTTTACGATACCGCGAACGATTTCTTTACCAATACCATTTGCCCCACCAGTGACAATGGCAACTTTACCTGTGAAATCCATTAGATCACGTCCTTTGATTTGATATGTTCATTGTATCACTAAATAATGAAGTTTCGACTTGTTTTGTGGTTAACATTTGTTAACTTTTTAACATATTTATGACAAACTATATGTTCCATTAAACTTCTGAAAACCGCAGTATCAAAAGGTTTCTGCAAATAAAAACAGCCTACAAATAAATCGTAGACTGTTTTGTGTACCATAAAAAATTTTTATTTTTTTACAATTGAATATAAACATTATATGAGCAAACTTCTCTCAAATAATGGACTAGATCAACGACATTGTCCTGTAAATCACCAAGAGGGACTTCTTCTTGTTTCTTACGACCTTCATAGAAGAATGTAAAATTGAACTTTCCACCCCATTTTGATTTTTGACGAAAAACGGACGCGCTGACTGCTTCTTCTAAGTCCACGACCCTAAACTCAGTTCCATAAGAAACTAAAATTCCGTCTTTGACAAGTACGCCAAGTTTTTCATCCAAATACTCCGCATCATCCAATAGGCGTTTCATATCATATTGGTAGTCAGGGAAAAGCTCATCAAAACGAGCGTAATGTTTTTTGATGCGACGAACGCGAATGATTTGCCAAGCGAATACAATGACAAAGAACACAATCGCTACAAGGAACATCACGATATCGACAAACCTTGCCGCACTATCCGTAATGGTTAAAAAATGCTTTAGGTCCAATTTATCGAGAGTCGCCTGCACCGAAAGTGGGCTAAGTTTGAATTTCTGTTCAAAGGCTTCCTTCATTTCCGGTGTAATATTCGTTTGAACGCTGGATCTCCCACGTTTCTCCTTCTCATTAACTACACGTATATTCAAGTAGAAGTCTGACGAGGCGAGTGCGTTCGTTTTCTCAGAAAGCGCCTCTTTAAATTCTAGAATTTGTTTAATTTCAGAAGCATCTGTTCTTAAGAACGACACTCCATGATTGTGTTTCACTAAATAATATGTTTCATCGTCTATCTCTAGCGGGCTTGGGTCAATATCTAATACTTTAATCGAAGTGGACGATGCATCAGTTTCCATTTCATAAATGACTCCCTGCTCGTATAATTCACGCCCGCTCATAAAACCATACGACGCTAAAAATCCTATCACCACCACTGTTAATCCTAACAGGACGGTAAGAATCCATATCCCCCATGTTCTTCTAAAAATCCCTTTATGCAAAACTATTCCACCTTCAATTTCTATTTCTTATCCTAGGAGTCTAAAATCTACTTTCAATCCTAAAGTGTATTCTTCGTTTAAATATTCCACAAGATCTTTGAGGCGTAATAATTGTCTTCTAAAGAGAATCGAATCGTATTTCTTATTTGCATATTCAAAACGCAAATGAACCCTCATGCCGCCTTTTCTTCTGTTCTCAAACACGAGATATGCCTTGCTGACTTCTGATAAGTCGATGACCGTAAAGTTAATGTCGTAGCTCACAAGAATTCCTTCCATCACAAGGATTTTGAGTTTTGGATCGACATATTCCGCATCATCCAATAACTGCTTCATATTGTTCGCGTAATCAGGGAAGTACGCATCAAAACGTGCATACTGCGCCTTCAAGCGACGCGTTTGATAAATTTGGAACCCAATAAGTCCAAGAACGATTGCAAGCATAACAAACGTCATTGCCGAGTCTCCCCATTGAGCTTCAGAAGTGGTTAACTTCAAGATTCTGGATTCATCGATTTTCGTTTTCGCATTTTCTGAATACAGCGGGCTCTCTTTATATTTCTTGTAAAAGGCTTCTTTCATCTCAGGCGTCACATTCACCTTGACGTTTGACCCTTTCCCTTTCCTTTGCTCTGGCGTTACACGCACACTCAAATAAAGATTAGACGCTTCGAGTGCATTCTCTGCGTTTCCGGCAGCTTTCTTTGCTTCTAAGACAGTTTTCAATTCATCTGATTTTGCCTCGAAAACCGCGACGCCTCGTTCATGTTTCACCAAATAATAGTTGTGTCCATTTAACACGAGCGGTTCTGGGTCGATATCCATTACTTTAATGGCGACTGATGAACCTTTATCGTTTACATAGTAAACCTCATTGGCTTTGTATAAGTCTTCCGCGCTCTGAAACGATTTGAACCCAGCACGTGCAATGATTACCATCACTACAGCCATTATCGCTACTACAACCCATATTGGACCTGTTCTTCTTCCATACCCTTTATGCATTTTGAACCCTACTTTCTATTGAATTTTTTGACTCATCTTCATTGAACCTTATACCCATTACCATTGAAACGGCAGCGATATTTTGGTTCCTTCTTTTTCATTCAAATAATCCACCAATTGGCGAACATTTTCTGGACGATTCTTCAATTGAATGGTTACATTCTTATTCCCTCCAAAAGCAAAATCAATGGCATAGGTGACACTGCTTTTTGCCTTTTGGCGACGAACTTCAACATTTCGTACTTCCCGCAGCTTAATCACTCTAAAATCCTTATTATAGCAAACGAACTTGTGATCCTTCACCAATACTTTTAGCTTAGGATCATTAAAATCCGCATCCATTAGTAAAGCCTTCATATTTTGAGTGTATCGTGGAAACTCTTTATCAAATGCCTCGTATTCTTCCTTCAATGTACGCACTCGTCTATACGCACTGTAGAAGGAGACTAACGCTAATAGAAATACAAAAAGTGTAACCCCCGTCTCCAACAATCGATTTATAAATGATGTCAAAGTTAAATAATGAAGGAAGTCCAGCGGTACAGAGTCTTCTGTCGGTAAGAGAGTCCCCTTCCGATATTGTCTTGTAAAGGCTTCTATCAATACTGCCGGTATATGGACAGTCTTACTCCCTCTACGCCCCTTTGTTACTTCTGGCGTTACTCGAACATTTAAATAAACATTCTCTTGTTTTAAAGGCTCCCAGTCATTTGGATTCGCTTTTTTTAAATCCAACAACTGTTGAATGTCTTTGGCTTGCGCTTGAAGCGGTGTAACCCCATTTTCATGCTTCACTAAGTAATATTCTTTTCCATCGTAAGTGAGGGCCTCTGAGTCTATATCCAACACCCGAATCGCAACAGAAGTTCCTGCATCATTCAAATGATAAATGTCTCCGGCCTTATAGAGCGACTCTCCTCCCATGTATCCTTTCATGGTTCCAGAAAAAAAGAAAATCCCTAACAGAACCCAAATTAGAGAGGACCCCCAGAGAAAGATTGTTCTTCTTACATACCCTTTATGCACCTTCATTTCCTACTTTCTATTGATATTTTTCCAATCGTCCTTAATTTTAACTGGGACGAAGTAATTCACCTTTCGAACGAGACGATACAATTCTTCTAGTGTCTTTCCATATGTATTTGGAACAAAGGCACGTCTTCTTGTCTTAACCGTAAACTTGATTCCATAATACACACGGCGCCCTGTACTCGTACGATATAGATGAATTTCTTTGAGTTCTTTTAGCGGAATCACTGTAAAATGGCTTCCGTAAAAGATAAGCACTTCTTTTACAATCATCGCTTCGAATTTTTCATCGACATAGTCTGCTTTTTCTTTGAAATCTTTTTGTTCCCATTCGTTATTCGGGAAGAGCGCATCTAATTTCTTAAATGCGAAATAATATTTCACGGATAAACCGATGACTTGCCCTAGCATCAGGAGTACGATTGTGACCATCGCTAGTTGGAATAAGAGAATTGGATGACTCCAAACGTCGACATCTCGGTAAAAATTAAATTGTTCAAATGTTTTAAAATCAAGCATTAGAGCTATTGCCAAGAGTGCTATGCTCCCTGCAAATAACATTAAAATGCCTTTCATTCGAGCAAAAATTCGTTTAATCATCTATACACCTCGTATGTATTATGTATGTATTATACTAAGTTTTTCTTTATTTGTATAGCTTTAACGGCTGAAAACACAAAAAGAGTGAGAAAAAATGGAATCACCCCTTCTCACTCTCTTACATCTTAATGATTAAGCATCCGCCTCTTCGCGTTTGGCTTTAATTTCATCAATTAAGCCTTGTAATTCTGCTTCGTCGAAATGATATTTCTCACCGCAGAAATGACACACAACTTCTGCGCCATGGTCTTCGTCAATCAAGTGTTGTAAGTCATCTACCCCAATCGACATCAAACCTGCTCTGAAACGTTCACGCGTGCAGCCGCAATGGAATTTCACAGGCATCTCTTCTAACTCACGAATATTTTCCGAACCTAATAATCGGTTTAAAATATCACGCGGTTGTTCTTGTTGGTCAATTAATTTTGAAACCATTGGAATTTCGCTAATACGACGTTCGATTTCTGAAATCGTCGCTTCGCTCGCCCCTGGTAATAATTGAATCATAAACCCACCTGCTGCACGAACCGTTTCGTCTGGATTCACAAGAACCGATACCCCAACAGCTCCGTTGATTTGTTCAGAGACTGCTAAGTAATACGTGAAGTCCATTCCGAGTTCTCCATCCACGATTGGTACTTGACCAGAGAATGGTTCTCTCATGTTTAAGTCTTTGATGACCGTAATCGTTCCGTTTGTTCCAACGACACCACGGACATCTAATTTTCCTTTGTCGTTTAATTCAAGGCTCACATGAGGATTCGTGATATAACCACGCATTTCCCCACGGCCATTCGCATCGGCCATGATTTTTCCACCAGGGCCATCCCCGTTCACTTGAACCGTAATGCGTTCGTCGCCTTTTAAGCTACTTGCTAATAATTGTGTTCCGATGATGGTACGACCAAGCGCTGCTGTTGCAGAACTCCAAGTGTCGTGTCTGCGTTGCGCTTCTGCGATTGCGTCTGTGGCAACCATAGCAACGGCTTTGACCTCATCATTGAACGCTAATACTTTTAATAATGAATCTGCCATTTGTCTCTCCTTTTTTAAAGTAAAAGAGCTGTGACAACAGCCTCAGCTCTCCTACCCTTTGTGTTATTCGTTTTCTGTTGGTCCTTCAAATTCGCTTGGAGCCTCGGTAACATCTGCTACTTCGACTTCTTCATGTTCTTCTGGAACCTCTTTGCCTTCTGCTTGTTCCGCATCGCGTTTTGCTAAGGCTTTTTTAGTTTCTTCAAAACTTGCCGCTTCTGTTTCACTTGGATACTCATCGTTAGCGATTGGAGCTGGCATTTCACCTGTTTCGAAAAGTGATTTAATTGTACGTTCGTCTAATGTTTCTAATTCTAGAAGTTTTTGAGCAATTAATTCTAATTGGTCTTTATGTTCTTCAAGAATTTGAAGTGCTTTTTCATGCGCTTCTTTCATAATACGACGTACTGCATTGTCGATTTCAAACGCCACTTGATCTGAGTAACCTTTTGTTTGACCATAGTCACGTCCGATAAATACTTGATGATTTCCTTCGTATTGAACAGTTCCTAATTCGTCCACCATTCCGTACTCTGTAATCATGCTACGAACGATACCTGTAGCTTGTTCAAAGTCGTTAGATGCTCCTGTTGTCTTCACGCCAAAGATAAATTCTTCAGCAGCACGACCCCCAAGAAGTCCAACTACTTGTTCGAACAATTCTTCTTTTGTCATTAAGAAACGATCTTCTTTTGGAAGCATAATCGCATATCCGCCAGCGCGTCCACGAGGGACAATCGTTACTTTATGAACCACACGCGCATCGCTTAAGACCATACCAACAATTGTATGCCCTGCTTCGTGGTAAGCCACCATTTCGCGTTCTTTCTTGCTGATCGCACGGTCTCTCTTAGCTGGACCAGCGATTACACGGTCATGTGCTTCATCCACGTCTAATGCGTCGATAGCATTTTTATCACGACGAGCCGCTACTAAAGCTGCTTCGTTTAATAAGTTTTCAAGCTCTGCCCCAGAGAATCCTGGAGTTTGTTGGGCGATCACTTTTAAGTCCACGTCTTTTGCAAGTTTCTTATTGCGGGCGTGTACTTTCAGAATCGCTTCACGGCCCTTCACGTCTGGACGACCTACTAAGATTTGACGGTCAAAACGTCCTGGACGAAGCAAAGCTGGGTCTAATACGTCTGAACGGTTTGTTGCGGCAATCACGATGATTCCCTCAGTTCCTTCGAACCCGTCCATTTCAACTAGTAACTGGTTTAATGTTTGTTCACGTTCGTCGTGTCCGCCACCCATTCCGGCACCACGTTGACGACCAACGGCATCGATTTCATCGATAAAGATAATTGCTGGAGCATTTTTCTTCGCGTTTTCGAATAAGTCACGAACACGGCTTGCCCCAACCCCTACGAACATTTCTACGAATTCAGAACCTGAAATCGAGAAGAATGGTACGTTTGCTTCACCGGCAACGGCTTTGGCAAGAAGGGTTTTACCTGTCCCTGGAGGGCCCTCAAGAAGTACCCCTGCAGGAATACGAGCACCAAGCGCTGTAAATTTACGTGGGTCTTTTAAGAATTCCACTACTTCTACAAGCTCTTGTTTTTCTTCTTCGGCACCTGCTACATCAGAGAAGCGCACTTTCACGTTTTGTTTCTTCTGATTTGTCGCACGGCTCTTACCGAAGTTCATTGGATTGTTACGTCCACCTTGACCACCTTGGCTCATAAACATTGTATAGAGTAAGAACCCTAATACCCCAAGTGGTAACACGACTTGTAACAAAACGGAAATCCATACGCCTGTTGAACTTTCTGGTAAAGTTTCAACCTTTGTATTTTTAGCTTGAGCCGCTTCATTGATTTCTTTAATCGTTGAGTCGTTTGGTAAGACAGTTGTTTTGAAGTTTGTGCTCTTTGTTGTACGGTTATCAAAAATAGATAAGC
The DNA here is from genome assembly GCA_916719965.1 of uncultured Streptococcus sp. Lineage (GTDB taxonomy): Bacteria > Bacillota > Bacilli > Lactobacillales > Aerococcaceae > Granulicatella. The sequence goes on along the minus strand of CAKAPS010000003.1, from coordinate 35,130 downwards.
CATTTTGGTTCTTAGCTTCTTCTGTCGTTTGCTCTTTCGGATTTGTATATTCCCCAGTAATAGTATATACAGAATTCGAATATTGCATCTTAATTTCTTTGATTTCGCCACTTTTCAGACTTTGCATAAATTCTGTGTATGAAATATCTGCTGTAGGACCTTTTTGATCCCCATTAAACATTCCAACAAAAATGACAATGGCTCCGAAAATCAAGATATACAGTAAGCTAGATCTGAATATTGATCGATTGTTATTATTATTCATTTTGCCTCCCCATCTTCTTATAAAAGAAGAACGATAGTATTTTCACTACCGTTCTATCATAACATATTTGACTTTTATTGACGAATAGTTTAACTCTTTTTTAATCTTCGTAGAACTCAGGTTTTAAAACACCGATACATGGTAAGTTACGATAGAATTGTTTAAAGTCTAAACCGTATCCTACAACGAATTTATTTGGCACTTGAACACCAACATAATCGGCTTCGATGGCTTCTTCGCGACGTTCTGGCTTATCTAATAAAGTCACCACTTTCACACTTGCTGCTTGGCGGTGTTTTAATAATTCAACCACGTGTTTTAAAGTACGGCCTGTATCGATAATATCTTCCACGATAATCACGTGACGATCTTTAACGCTTTGACCTAAGTCTTTTAAGATACGTACTTCGCCGCTTGATTCGAATTCATTTCCATAACTAGATACATCCATGAAATCAATTTCTAAGTTGCAGTCCATTGCGCGGACTAAATCTGCCATAAAGAAAATAGCACCCTTAAGAATACAAATGACTAACGGATCTTTACCGCGGTAATCTTCCGCTAACGTAGCACCTAATTTCTTGATTGTTTCTTGTAACTGTTCTTCTGATACTAAAATTTCTGACATATCATTTTTTAACATGTGTGCACCTCGTTTTGTTTTCGTAAGATAGAATCATTTTACCAGTTTCCTCTTCAAAGAACAACGGTTGAGCATAGCGATAGCCCAAAATTGCGCGAATTTTTTTCGAGGCGTCTTCCAACACCCAAATTTCCTTGCGTTCTTCGAGTGGAATCTTGGAATTGATAAACCATCTTGAGAGTTTTTGATGTTTGGTTTCACTGGCATCTAGTGCAATCTTGTCTCCTGGTTTTGCATGACGAATCGTGAGTGGGAAGTCCTTTGGATAGACAGGAATAGTAAACTCGGAAGCCGTCTTTCCTGTAGTGAGCAAGATTTGCTCATCTTCGTTTGGACGAATTAAGGTATCTTCCGGTTTTTCCAATACATATTCGATATTTGGAACGACTTTTTGACGTCCCTTTTCAAATGAACATTCTTCATAGCGTTTCTTAAACCTCCATCCATTTGAAAGGTCCAGTGTAAGTTGCGCCTTGTCGGAATCAACCTTTTCTAAGATTTGCTCCATCTGCACCACAGAAATCGTTGTGTCCATTTGCATCAGTACTTGTTGCAAGAGCAACCGTTGCATTTCGATTGGTTCTTTTAGGAAAGCTTCGCGATGGAATGTGACTTTTTTCTTTCCTTTTTGGAAGAGCTGTTCTTGTTTTTCTTCTAATATCGGCATCAAGCACGCCACAGCATCCGCAATCATCTGCGCACTCTTTTGGAAGTGGCTTCCGGCATTTGGATTTTCCTCTTTTAAAAATGGAATCACATGATGACGATATCTATTTCTTGTATAGTCATCTGATTCATTCGATTCATCTTCTAAATAAGGAACGTCATATTTCTTAGCCTCTTGATAGAGTTCTTTTTTCTCATAAGATAAGAAAGGGCGTAAAATGTTCAACTCTTTTACGTAACGTTTTTCCTTCATTCCAGAAAGACCTTCCAGCGTACTTCCACGCGACCATTTCATCAAAACGGTCTCCAATTGGTCATCTTGGTGATGGGCCAATACTAAATAGTCCGCCTCATGCTTTTTCGTCACTGCGCGGAAGAAATCATATCTAAAATCGCGTAAGGATTTTTCAGAAGCTGTTACGTCCTCTGCTTCTTGCCAATGCTTTGTCTCGATTGGAATTTGATGCAGCTTGCAAAAACGATGAACGAGTTGCTCCTCATCCACGGCTTGCACTCTCAGTCCATAATTCACATGGGCCACTACGAGTCGATTTTTTGCATCGTCTCCAAATAGAGTGATCATCGCATTCAAAAGAACCATCGAATCGACGCCTCCGGATACGGCAAGCACATATTTTTTCTCAGTATAGTTTTCTACATTTCTTCTAAAAAACGCTGTTAGTTGATGTTGCATTGGCCTCTCCTTTCTGTCAAAAAAATCTCCTCCAGTTTTCACCAGAAGAGATTGATGGTTTCATTATGAACGGCGACCGCCACGGCCCCCACGTTTCCCTTCAGTGTTACGTTTCAATGAAGTTAAACGGTCTTCAGAGTCTTTCAAGAAGGAACTCATTAGAGAATCGAAATCTGTTGCTTTTGCTTGCGAAGGAGATTTCTTTTCGTATGGAGCTGAAGTTCTGCCAGCAGAGCGGTTTTTCTTAAAGTCTTGAGAGTCATTACGCGGTGTGAAAGGTTTCTTTGCACGTGGTTTGTCAGAAGAATCTTCTTTTGGTTTATCAACGGCACGACGAATTGAAAGGCTAATTTTGCCATCGTCCGCAATCGTCATGACTTTTACTTTAACCTCGTCTCCAACTTTTAAAACTTCTTTGATATCTTGAATGTATGAATCAGACACCTCGCTAATGTGAACAAGACCTGTCTTACGATCTCCTAAATCCACAAAAACTCCAAAATTTGTAATTCCAGTAACTTTACCAGGGATTACGTTTCCTACTTCGATTGACATATAAAAAGCGTTCCTCCTTCATTATTCCCTTTTCGATACACGCTTGACGTATCAAAAAGATTCATTGCCTAACGGTTTTGAGTTGTCACCTTAACAACAGTTTCCCCTTGTTCGACTTCTTCTTTTGCTTGTTGCGCTTTATGCTCTGCAGTGTCCCGCGGCGTACTGAAGATGATTTCTCCAGTTTTGCTTAAATAATATTCACTACGTGCAAGTTTTGCGATATATTCGTCGCTTTGAAGAAGTTCCACTTGCTGTGTTAACGATTCTTTTTGCTTTTCAGCAACTTCTTTTTCAGCCTTCGCTTGTTCAATTTTTTGATCTAATTGATTTGCTTGGCTAAATTGATTCCCAATCCCGACAATCATTGACCCCGAAATGGCAATCACACCGACTAAAATCAATTTAGTCATTAGTGAGTGACTCTTGAAAACGGGAGTAGAAGGTTTTTTCTGTTTTAACTTGTTATTCATTGAAATTACATTTGAATTTCTTTGTTGTGTTTCTTGCGTCACCTTAATTGTCTCCTTTTTTACTTATACAAACTGAGTATAACAAGAATGACGCTCATCGTCCATGGTTACACTAAGATTTTTTATAAATTTTTGTAAACTTGCTTTGAAATCAAAAAATGATTCCGCTTTTCCTAACGGATGTCTTCATAATAACTGTAATGTTGCACCGGTTCGAGCCTTCCGTCTCTCACCTTCGAAGCTTCAAACGCGGAGTAAGGTACAAGCCCTACTCCGCGTAATTCACATTCGATGCATATCACATTACTGTTATTATAGAATCCGTTAGTCTTGCGGAATCATTTTTTGCGCAATTTATAAATTTATATTTTTTTGTGTTACCATGAACAGCCACAGAAAAGTGACGTTTCCTAGTTATCTTCCTAGTTTACATCTTCGGTACGGAGTTTCACGCGTTTAATGACCACTTGATTTTCCGTTTCTCGAATGTAGTTTTTCAAGTTTTCGATAATGATTTCTTCGTCATTATGAATGCGAATCACGAGCTCGTATTTTTCGCCATCGAGTTCGCGCGCTTCGACTTGAATCGATTGATAGTCTTCGAAGTGGCAGTAATTATAAATCGACTGCACAATTGTTGGGTCTGGAATTTCACAGTAAATATTTACTTGACGTTGTTTCCCTTGCAAAATTGGTTGATAAGCCAATTTTTGGACGATGACAATAATCGCGGCGCAAAGGGAACCGAAGAACCAGAATCCTCCGCCAATCGCAAGTCCAATCCCGGCTGTGGCCCAAATCCCTGAAGCGGTGGTCAGTCCACTCACGCGTTTTTCACGCATGAAGATGATCCCCCCACCGATAAAGCTGATACCGCTGACGACTTGAGCAGCCACACGAGCTGTATCGTAATGCGGTGTATCAACGAAGGCTTCTTTTGAAATAATCATCATTAAGCAAGAAGTGAGTGCCACGATCATGTGGGTCTTAACCCCTGCTTGTTTATTTCTGGAGGTACGTTCGTAACCGATGGCAAGTCCACAAACACATGAAATTAAAATCGCCAAAAAATGACGCAATTCTATCATTGCGTTAAATGGTTGAAAAAAATTAATTGCATTTAAATCCACGGTTTCCCCTCCTTATTTCTTTTAAAAAAGTACTATTAATATTACTCTTTTTTTATTTTTTTGTCAACAGAAAACGCATTCAAAAGGAATCGGTTTCTACATAGAAAAAGAATACGACAAACTTGCCGTATTCTCCCATTCATTATAATTCTAAAGGCTCTTCTTTAATCAGCTTCTCTTCAAGAATCGTAAACATTTCCTTAGCGTCTTCTTTTCTCGTTGAGTCCATCAATGCTTCAACTTGGACTAAGACATGTTTGTTGCCGAATTGAATAGCGATTTTATCTCCGACTTTCACGTCTGTTGAAGATTTCGCTACTTTATCATTAATAAATACACGTCCCTTGTCGGCTACTTCTTTCGCAACCGTACGGCGTTTGATTAATCGTGATACTTTTAAAAACTTATCGAGTCTCATCGTTTTCCTCTTTTCTACCAAATTTTCTAAGTAAGGTCTTTCCTTTTGGAATTAGAACCCATTCTCGTTTCGTAAATAAATTCCATTTCATCGTTCCTGCCAGGAAAATCACCACTCCTATAAAGGCGAAGACGATTGAAAAGACAAAGGCCATCGTTCTTGAGTCTTGCAGCCCTGCAAAATGCCATGCTCCGTATGATAATACCGAAACAATGACCGTCATGCCAAGCGCAATGCCTGCCAGTAACTGCATAAAGTTACCGTCACGTAAGACACTGGTCATAATCTCTTTTGCAAAAACCATCATCACAACCATCATCACGCAAAGTCCTAGTGCTGTCGCCAGACTGGCCCCTAGCGTTCCAAACATCGCAACGAATAAGTAGTTCGTACCAGACTTCACTGCGAGGCCTGCTGTAAGTGCGAGTAGCGTTTTGGGATATTGATGCTGACTTTGGAAAATACCATGCAGCGACATAATGACAGATGCAAAGAAAATACTAGTGACATAGACAAGGAGCACTGCCTGTCCCTTCGCATCTCCAAAGAGGGCGGTATTTAACCACGGCAAGATAGCAAGCATTCCCATCGTTGCAACTACCGAGAAGGTAATCGTCATTCGAAGAAGTGATGTTGACAGTCTCTTAAATTCCAAGTCATGCCCTTTCTTAAAGGCACGTGATAACATCGGCATATAGCTGGATGAAAATCCGACTCCGACGACCATTCCTAATTGCACAAGCGGCTGCCCTCTATCGTAAATTCCTTTGAGGTCTTTTGCAACTTCCGGAAGCATTCCTTGAGCAGTTAACACATTATACACAGAGAATGAATCCACCAATTGGAACAAGACTAAAATCGAACTGAGTAGACAGATGGTTCCTCCTTCAAAGGCAAAGCGTTTAAAGAGATGCCCAAATGTCGGCACTTCCATGTCTACTGGCGTAATCGTCAAGGCGTCGAGTGGATCTTTTGTTTCTTTAACTACATAATACAGCATCACAAGAATCGCAAACACGGCCGCAATCGTCGCACTCGACATCGCCCATGTGCCCATCGTGTAGTAATCTGAAATCGCGCTACCAAACAGACTCGCCACGAAGAGAATCACCGCAACACGAACGACCTGCTCCACCACTTGCGAGATGGCAGTCGGCAGCATCCGGAAGCTTCCTTGGAAATAACCCCTTGTGATAACCAAAAACGGCATCAATAGAAACATCCACGAAACGCTTTGGACGACTGGCAAGAGTTCTACGTCACCCATCCAGTGCGCAATCATTCCCGCTCCCAGATGGAGGAAGGCAAAAATCCCTACTCCAACGAGACTCGCGATAACGAATAGCTGCTTCAATAATTTCTTTAAATGTGTCGACTCCAAGTATTCCGCAACTACATTGGACACGAATACCGGGAATCCCGTTAACGCAAAGGTCATGCCGATTCCATAGATAGGATACACCTGTTGATATACATAAAATCCGGTGTTGCCTACCATGTTTTGGAAAGGAACTCGGTACACCGCGCTTAAAATCTTAGCAATAAACGCGGCAATCGAGAGCGCAATTGCCCCTTGCATCATCCCTTTACTATTTATCTTCTTCATGTTTTTCCTCATCGCGGGCTAAAATTTCCCCGCATGTTTTTACAAACAGTTTAACTTGCTCCAGCCATAAGTCAACAGGCTTTTGCGTGATATTTAATAAAATCTGAAGACTTTCGCCCTTGTTGGCCACTTGCGCTGGCAATTTCACTGGACCAAGCGCTTCGAAGACTGGCACTCCTTGCAAGCGAGTCGCACTTGGCGGTGCAATCGTAATCGTTACCGAATTGTCTTTACGTTTAATCGATACGACGTCAATTTCGTTGGCGTAATGCTTAATCAATCCAACTTCTGCTAATGCGCTCACTTCATCCGGGAAGTCCCCGAAGCGATCGATAAAGTCATCGATCAATTCTTCATAGGCTTCCACACTATCAATCGAGCGAATCCGTTTATACATCTCGATTTTTTGACGTTCGTCTTGAATATAACTTGCTGGAATATACGCATCAATCTGTAAGTCGATTTCAACCGTTTCTTCATCCGACTTCACTTCTTTTCCTTGTTTCTTCAACACGGCTTCGCTTAACAATTGAGAATATAAGTCGAATCCGACCGAATCGATAAATCCGTGCTGTTGTTTTCCAAGTAAATTCCCTGCCCCACGAATTGAGAGGTCACGCATAGCAATCTTGAATCCAGAGCCGAGTTCTGTAAAGTCACGCATTGCTTGCAGACGCTTCTCGCTGACTTCGGTTAAGACTTTATCGGGTTGATACATGAGGTACGCATAGGCAATGCGGTTTGTACGCCCAACACGTCCACGCAATTGATACAACTGCGAAAGTCCCATATGATCCGCATTTTCAATAAAGAGAGTGTTCACGTTTGGAATATCCACCCCGGTTTCGATAATCGTAGTCGTCACTAACACGTCGTATTCCCCTTCGATAAATTGGAAGAGAATATTTTCCAGCGTCGTTTCACTCATTTGACCATGAATCACACCAACACGACATCCCGGAACGAGCTCTCTGAGTTCGTCCGCCTTCTTCTCAATCGTTTCGACACGATTATATAAATAGAAGACTTGTCCGCCACGAGCCATCTCGCGTTCGATGCCGTCACGAATCGTCATCGGATTTTGTTCCATTACAAAGGTTTGAACTGGATAACGGTTTGCAGGTGGTGTCTCGATGACAGATAAATCACGCACCCCAAGCATTGACATATGGAGCGTTCTTGGAATTGGCGTTGCAGTGAGCGTCAATACGTCCACTTGCGATTTCAATTGTTTCAAACGTTCCTTATGCTTCACTCCAAAGCGTTGTTCTTCGTCGACAATAAGGAGTCCTAAGTCGAGAAACTGTACGTCTTTTGAAAGAAGGCGATGCGTCCCGATGACGATATCGACTGCTCCCTTACGAAGCTTCTCAATCGTTTCTTCTTGTTCCTTTTTACTACGGAAACGACTTAATAATCCGATGGTAAATGGATAATCCGCAAAGCGTTGTACGAAATTCTCGTAATGTTGCTCGGCAAGAATCGTTGTTGGTACCAAGACAGCCGCTTGTTTTCCATCCATGACCGCCTTGAAGACCGCACGCATGGCTACTTCCGTTTTCCCGTATCCAACGTCCCCGACAAGTAGACGGTCCATCGGCTTATCCTTTTGCATGTCTTCCTTAATTTCCGCAACACTTCTTAGTTGGTCTTGCGTTTCTGTGTATGGGAAGGCTTGTTCGAATTCTTGTTGCTCCACCGTATCGCGGCTAAACGCATACCCTTTTTCGGCGTCACGTTTGGCATATAATTCGATGAGTTCATCGGCGATATCTTCAATCTTGGCTGTTACTTTACGTTTCGTCTTCGCCCATTCCGTACCACCCAATTTATTGAGTTTTGGAACTTTGGCATCCGACGACACATATTTTTGAACGAGCTTAATTTGAGAGACTGGAACGAATAAATTCCCGCCATCTTGATAGTGAATCGACATGTAGTCTTGGTGGATACCGCCGATTTCTAAGGTCTCCATCCCTTGGTACACACCGACCCCATGATTCACGTGAACCACATAGTCCCCAACGGCTAACTCAGTGTAGCTCTTCAATCGTTCTGCGTTCGAGATTTTTTGATTTCGCGGTGCGCGTTTTGTGAGTTTATTGAACAATTCGCGTTCCGTTAAGATGGCAAATTTATCTTCTGGCAGTTCAAAACCATTGTGCATCTTACCAACCATGATTTGAAGTTGCCCTTCCAGTACCGTCCCGTTTGAAATCACACTCTTGATTTCAAAATCCGCAAAGGTTTGTTCGACCTTTTGTGCGCGTTTGGCGTCATCGACTAAGACGATAACCGTCGCACCTTGTTTCTTCCAACGGTCTGCTTCGACTTTCACCATCGGCATTTGCGAGAAGAACTGCGTCATGGTCCGTGTCGTAATCGGATGAATCGCATCGAGCGCGAGTCTTCCAAGCCCTTTTTGGAAAATCGCTAAATACGTTCTCTTTAATGGACTGTCTTTTAACACTTTTCGTCCATCTTGAACAAGCGACAATCCAGAAGCAATCGCACCCGTTTCAATATGGTGCGTCTTCCAATAACCTGCCTCTTCTTCTAATGTTTTGCTCTTTTCGATAAAACGAGCGTAGTCATCAATAATGAGGTACGCATCTTTAGAAACATAATCTAATAAGCTGGTCTTCTCAGGATAAATACATTCCAAGAAGTACGTTAAATTTGATGGGATTTCCCCATTTTCTAATTGCGCATCGATGGCTTGCTGAATATTTTTAACTTGGTCTTTTCGTTCTTCACTTTGAGCCGCCTTCACGTCCTTTTCATAGAGCGCGTGAATTTTGTCTTTCGCCTTCCAGACAGCTTCCTTTTGAAGTGGCAAGTCTGTTGCTGGTAAAATGCGCACTTCTTGAATCACATCCATTGAACGTTGTGTTTCCGCATTAAACATACGAATCGAATCCACTTCCGTATCAAAGAAGTCCAGACGTAGTGGATACTCTTGGTCTAATGGATAAATATCGACAATACTTCCACGAAGCGCAAATTCACCAGGAGTCGCGACCATATTTTCACGGCGATATCCTAATTCCACTAACTGCTCTACAAAGGCATCCATCGATTCGATTTCAGACCCCATCGCGAGTTCAATCGAGCTCTTCTTCCATACCGCTACTGGCACTAAGAGCTTTTGAATCCCTGATAGTGGCACGATGACGATTCCTTTTTCTCCACGACTTAAGAAATCAAGCGTGCGAATACGTTGGCTCACCACATCTGGCGACACTACAGAGAAATCCGCCGCAAGTGACTCTTCTACCGGAAATAGATGTACAACCTCATCGTCATACCACTCTGATAACTCTTCGTAGGTTTGCGTTGCTTGTAAGAGCGTTGGCGTCACAATCACTAATTGCTTGTCCAATTTCTCAAACGCGCATGACTCAGCCAAGTGTTTCACAGATCCACTGAGACCTAGCACGAGTTGACTCTCATGTAAATCAAGAGTATCGAACCACTCTTTAAATCCTTTCAGTTTACTAATGGTTTGGTGCAATAATTGCATAATGTTCTCCTTTTTCCAACGACAAAAAGAGACCGCAAAAAAATTTGCAGCATCTCTTTCCCTCTATTTGTTAATTAAATTGATTCATTGTTTTAACGAAATCGCTCGTTTCAATCCACGAACGAATCGCATCGACACTCTTTTGCACAGCAAAAATAATGTCCTCTTCTTCCTCTTTTTCAAAACGGTTGAGCACATGTCCTACGACCGTACGCCCATCTTTTGGACGACCAACCCCAACCTTAATACGGTTAAACTCGCTAGTACCCAGGCACGAAATAATACTCTTAATTCCGTTATGTCCTCCTGCACTTCCTTTTTGACGAAGACGAATCTTTCCAACTGGCAGATCCATATCATCATAAACAACCAGCAAATCTTCAATTCCAATTTTAAAATAATTCATCAGCGGACGAATCGCTTCCCCCGATAAGTTCATAAACGTCAACGGCTTCATGAAGATGACTTTTTCGCCACCGATTTGTACCTGCGCAAAAACTGCATCGAAGAGTGCCTTATCAAAATCAAACTTCTCTTGATAGGCCACTTCATCCATTGTCATGAATCCGACATTATGTCTTGTCCCTTTATACTTTGCTCCAGGATTCCCTAGACCAACGACTAATTTCATACTTTCACCTATTCTTTTTTCTTCTATCTTGCTATTATACCATACCCCTACACCGTCCCGTTATTAATTCACTTTTTCACGAAATTGTGTTTTTTATGTATTATTTGTCATAAAAAGAGCCTTCTGAAAATCAATTTTCGAAAAATCGTGCTATACTTATTTATGGATATTCCATCACTAATTTTTTAGGAGGTATGAATATGGAAAAATCTCAAAAACATGGTAATAAAGTAATTTTAGTCGGTGACGGTGCCGTTGGTTCTAGTTATGCATACGCACTTGTATTACAAGGGATTGCAGAAGAACTAGGAATTATCGACATCAATTTCGAGAAAACAGAAGGCGATGCGTTAGACTTATCACATGCCTTAGCTTTCAATGCCCCTAAAAAGATTTATGCAGCAACATATGAAGACTGCCACGACGCAGATATCGTATGTATCACAGCAGGTGCTCCTCAAAAACCAGGAGAAACTCGCTTGGACTTAGTTTCTAAAAACTTAAAAATCTTGAAAAACATCGTAGACTCTATTATGGCGAGCGGATTCAACGGAATCTTCCTAATGGCGACTAACCCAGTAGATATCTTAACTTACGCAACTTGGAAATTCTCAGGACTTCCAAAAGAACGCGTTATCGGATCTGGTACTTCTTTAGATAGTGCTCGTTTCCGTCAAACAATCGCTGAATTAGTCGGCGTTGACGCTCGTAACGTTCACGGATATATCATGGGTGAACACGGGGATACTGAATTCCCAGTTTGGTCACATACAAATGTCGGCGGTTTACAAATTTATGAATGGGTTCGTCAAAATCCACACGTAGATGAAGAAAAATTAGTCGAAGTATTTTTCCAAGTACGTGACGCGGCTTATGAAATTATCGCTAAAAAAGGTGCGACTTACTACGGTATCGGCGCTACTCTAGCACGTATTACAAAAGCTATCTTAAATAACGAACAAGCTATCTTCCCATTATCGGTATATCTTGAAGGTCAATACGGACAAAACGATATTTATATCGGAGCTCCAGCCGTTATTGGACGTGAAGGAATTCGTCAAATCATCGAAATTCCTCTTGCAGACTCTGAACAAGAAAAAATGAACTTATCTGCAAAAACATTGAAATCTATCTTACACGATGCTTTCGAAAAATTAGAAGCAGAAAACAACTAATAAAACAACGAAACACCGTACCAAGAAAATTTCTTGGTACGGTGTTTTTCATTATTCTTAAAATAACGCAAATAGCGGTACAAGTAAAATCGGCATAAAGATGGCTGGTAAGAAGTTCAACACTTTAATCTTCGTAATGCCAAGTAAGTTCATTGCTAAACCGACTAAAAGTACGGACCCCACTGCTGACATCGATACGGTTACTACTTCATTTAAATGAGGCGCAACAATTTGCGATAAGCCCACTAAAATTAACTCATACGCAATGACCGCCACAGCAGAAAGCCCTACTCCAATCCCTTCCGTCGCCGCAAGGAAAATTGAAGTAATCCCGTCAAGTACTGACTTTGTTTGAAGTAGCGTTGGGTCTCCAGTAATTCCTAGCTGAATCGACCCCATTGTGGCAAGAGCTCCCACGCAGAAAATCATCACTGCCGCAACGAATCCTTCACCGATATTTAAATTGTTTTCTTTGCCTTTTGAAGCCTTCTCCTGAAGCCAGTCTGAGAACTTACGTACTCGCTCCTCCATTTGAAGCCCTTCTCCGACAACTCCACCGCATACAAGCGATAAAATCATAATCAAACTATTTGGGATTTGAATTGCGCCTTTAATTCCGACTAGGAATACACAAAGCGCTAACCCTTGCATGATATGTTGCGCGAAACGCTCTGAAATAATGTGTCGTAAAAACACACCCGCAAGCGCTCCGATGACAATTGCTGTTCCATTTATTAATATAATCACTTGAAAAACTCCTTCATTTAAACTGTCACGTGAAGGAATTTCTCTCCTTACACTATTCCACAAACAAACTTTGCGGATCTTCAAAAGGACTTACACCGTCCTCTTCAGTCTCGTGTTTTCTCTCTAAGAAGTACACTTCTTCAATCACCACTTCGGTCACATACACTTCTTGATGATTCTTGTTAGTGTAGCGACGGGTGTTGAGTCGCCCTTCCACGCCAATACGGTCTCCCTTTTTGACAAACTTGCCAATCCGTTCTGCAATTTTACCCCAGGCGACCACTTGGATAAAGTGTGAATGATAGGAATCATCGCTATTTCGGTATACATTTTGCACCGCGATGGTATTATTAAACACACTCTTTCCGGAAGGTTGAAGCTGTTGCACCTCTACCTCTTTGACAACACGACCAATTAAAGATACTAAGTTCATAAGACGAACCTCCTATAGTTTTTTCTATAGTAAGCTACGCCCCACATCTTCTAATTGGCTTTTCCTTCTTCTCTTAATTTTTGAGAAAATTCCGAAATCTTACGCAGTCTGTGGTTGACCCCTGATTTTGAGATAGGCCCAGAAGGTAACATTTCGCCTAACTCTTTCAAACTAATTTCTGGATTCTCTAAACGGATTTTCGCAATATCCGATAATTTATCTGGCAAGGCATCGAGCCCTACCGTATCTTCAATATATTGAATCTCTTCGATTTGACGAGTGGCTGCGTTCACCACTTTATTAATATTGGCATTCTCGCAGTTTACTAAACGATTCGCAGTATTTCGCATATCGCGAATGATTCGGATATCTTCAAAATGCAACATCGCCTTGGAAGCATGAATCACGGCCAGGAAGTCTGCGATTTTCTCGGCTTCTTTCAAGTACGTGATATACCCCTTACGACGCTCAATCGTTCTCGCGTTCAATCCAAACGCATTCATCATCTGACAAATATCGTCGTTGTGCTCTTCGTAAATCGAATAAATCTCTAAGTGATAACGGCTTGTTTTCGGGTCATTAATCGAACCGCCAGCCAGAAACGCCCCACGAAGGTAGGCACGCATCTTCTCTTCGTCTTCACGAACATTTTCCGGAACGCGCATATTAAATAAACCGCTCGACTTGATATTCAAGTCTTCCAGAATCTCTTCTGTTCCATGTTTCAAACGTACGATATACACATTGTTTTTCTTCAGTTTCATCTTACGGCGAACCAAGAGTTCACTTTCTACTTGATAATACTTCTTCAAGAGCACATAGATTCGTCTGGCAATCGCTGCGTTTTCCGTTTGGATATTTAAAATCAATTGACGATTCAAAATTCCAACCGCCCCATTCATTCGAATGAGTGCCGCTAGTTCATATTTTGAATAGTCATATTGCACTTCTAGTTGCGTTAGTTCTTGTTTTGTTTCTGCAGCAAATGATAGTAAGGACACAGGCCTCCTCCTTTCTCTTCTAGTCATGTTGAAGGAGCCAAGAGGAAGTCTTGGCTCCTATTTCATTCGTTATTATTCAATTCGTGCACTTTGTAGGAGACGGAATAATTCGTCGATGACTTTTTCACCATCATGGTATACGCCTTTTTCACGTAATTTAATAAAGTCAGACGACACTACTCGGCATCCCTCGTCGCGCAATCCTTGGAAATCGTACTTCACTTGGTAAAGATACTCTTCGTTCTTTTGTTGGTTTAAGTACTCTTCTGGCACGGCCTCTGTATTCACGAGAACGGTGTCGATGAACTGAGTTCCTAAATGGTCATGCAACACGCGTACATGATCTGCATCGGTAAAGTGTTCCGTTTCCCCACGTTGCGTCATGATGTTACAAATGTACACCACTTCTGCTTTCGTTTCACAAACGGCTTGACCGATATCGCTAATCATTAAGTTTGGCAAGATACTAGTATAAAGACTACCAGGTCCTAGTACAACCATATCGGCTTCCATAATCGCATTGATGACTTCACGCGCAGCTGTCGGCGTACGGCTTTCATCGAGCTTACGATTTTCGTCGTAGCAATGCACGGAAACTCGCTTAATCTTCTTGCGATATTTCACAAGTTCCGCTTCCCCGTCCACAATCGTTCCATCTTGGAATTCCGCGCGGAGTAATAATGGCTCTTCAGCGGCAGGATACACATGTCCTTCCACCGCCATCATACGGCTTAGAAGACGAATCGCATCGAAAATATTTCCACGCATCTCTGTTAAGGCCGCGATAATTAAGTTCCCAATCGCATGTCCGGCAAAGAATTGATCGTCGGAATTAAAACGATATTGGAAAATTTCTTTTTGTAAAGCGTTCATCGGAGAAAGAGCAATCATACAGTTTCGAATATCTCCTGGTGGCACAACGTTCATATAATCTCGAATGATTCCTGAACTTCCACCATCATCGGCAACCGTTACAATCGCAGTCACATCCGCATCTCTCTTACGAAGGTTTCTTAGTAGAACAGGAAGCCCTGTTCCTCCACCAATAACGGTGATTTTAGGACCTTTCTTTCTCGGAGGATTTGGTGTTACCTCGAACATCATGAGCGTCCATTCCCTTCTTTACGACGGTCTTTGTCACGATGAGAGATTTTCACGTTATAAGAGTCTGATAATAATTCACGTCCGATACGTTCCGCAAAAGCTACAGAGCGGTGTTGACCACCAGTACATCCGATGGCAATCGTCACGCTAGATTTTCCTTCTTTTTTATAGCCTGGAATTGAGAAATCAAGTAAGTCCATCAATTTATGATAGAACGTCTTCGCTTCTGGTTGGCTCATAACATAATCATATACAGGTTCGTCTAGCCCAGTTAATGGACGTAACTCTGGAATATAGTGTGGATTTGGTAAGAAACGTACATCCATCACGACATCCGCATCGATTGGAAGTCCGTATTTAAATCCAAATGACATTACTTGGATTGTGAAAATTCCTTCGCTACCTGTAGAGAATGCTTGCATGATTTCTTCACGTAATTTACGAGGCGAAAGATTTGTTGTATCAATCACTTTTTGCGCACGTGTCTTAATGTCTTGCAATAAACGACGTTCCGCAATAATCCCGTCGTAAATACGACCATCACTAGCAAGAGGGTGCGTTCTTCTTGTTTCTTTGTAACGAGAAACAAGCGCATCATCACTCGCTTCTAAGAATAAAATTTTCGTTGTAATAAATGATGTGTTATCAAGCCCTGCAATAGCGGACATGATTTCATCAAAGAATGCGCGTGAACGTAAGTCGATTACGAGCGCAATTTTTGTAATTTTTCCTGATTCTTTTACTAATTCCCAAAATTTTGGTAGAAGACTTGGTGGCATATTATCGACACAGAAATATCCCATGTCTTCGAAACTTTGCATTGCAACAGTTTTCCCTGCCCCACTCATACCTGTAATGACGACTAATTCTAGTTGATCTACTGCCATTGTCATTCTCCTATCTCAAACGATATTGTTATCTTTACAATTATAACACATCCGGGCGTGTCATTGTTAACTTTTTAGAGAAAACACCCCTTTTATCGCACAAAAAAACGAGGGTTCCCCCTCGCTTTCCATTAATCTTTCACTTGCATCACTTCAGACGGAATCTGAATATGAACCGTCGTCCCTTCTCCAATAGTTGAGTCTACACTAAGCGTAACGCCTAATCGTTTGGCAATCTCTGCAGATAAATAGAGCCCTAACCCTGTCGATTGGTGGTTCACACGACCATTGTAGCCGCTAAATCCACGTTCAAAAATCCGTTTAATATCGTAAGGAGCAATTCCGATTCCCGTATCTTCAATCGTTAACGTGCTTCCATCAAAAAGAATACGAATTGTTCCATCCTCAGGCGTATATTTCACCGCATTCGATAACACTTGCTCTGTGATAACGCCTAACCATTTCGAATCCGTAACCACCTTTTTCTCCGTTGGAACATAGTCCAAATGCAATTTCTTCGAAATAAAGAACGTCGCATATTTTTTCAAGAGCGGACGAATCACTTCATCGATAGAGATGGTTGAAATCGATAAGTCCTGATGAAAACTTTCCATCCGAACATAATGCAGTGCTAGTTCTGTATAAGTCGTAATCCGAACGAGTTCTTGACTCAATAAAGATTTCTCAGTTGTTTGCGGCAACTCACGAATCAGCAATTGACTTGCGGCGATACTCGTTTTAATTTGATGTGCCCATAAAGTATAGTAGTCCACATCTTCCTTGCGAAGTTGCTTCATCTTTGTACTTAACCCTCGCATATCCGACTTTTCTTGTTGAATCGCTTCATATAAATGACTCACAATGGGCGAAAACCCATCGTCTATTGTCGTCACTTCCTGCTGCAAACTTCGAACGACTTCTTTATACTTTCTCCAATCGTGCCACAAAAGTGCACCCGCGACTACCAAAAGGAAAAAGGCTAGTAAAAATAGATAATATCCGACTTCTGAACTTAGCCAATTAAAGACGAAGAAGAACCCAATCGAAAACACTTCGATGAAGGCCAGCGCTCCAAGTAAGAAAGCATGCGATTTGAACCAAGCGATACTAAATTCAACTTTTGTTTTCATTCAATCACTTCCGCCAATCCATATCCGACGCCTTTTTTCGTCGTGATTAATTTTTCTAACCCGATTTCTCCAAGACGTTTCCGCAAACGAGCAACCGTCACGGACAAAGTATTGTCATCGACAAACACATCGCTATTCCACAATGCATTCATTAAATCTTCCCTCGGCGCAATGTCGCCTTGTTTTTCAAACAATACGCGCAAAATAATAAATTCATTCTTCGACAATTCAATAACATTGCCCTCATACGAAACTTTTCCGCTTCCCAGTTGTAAGGCAATTCCCTTATATTCCAGCCAGTCTTTTTGCTGAACGAACTCATAACTACGACGCATCATCCCTTGTATTTTTGCGACCAATACACTCGGCTCAAACGGCTTTGTCATATAATCATCCGCGCCCATATTGATCGACATCACAATATCCATCGCTTGATCACGCGACGACAAGAACATAATCGGCACCTGAGACACCTTACGAATTTCTTGGCACCAATAATAGCCATTATAAAACGGCAATGTAATATCCAGAATGACCAACTGTGGATTAACTGCTAAAAATTGAGTGTACACTTGCGAAAAGTCTTCCACCGCAACGACTTCATAATTCCATTTTTCCAATTCTTGTACAATTGCATCACGAATGACTTTTTCATCTTCGACAATCATTATTGTTTGCATACACTCACCTCGTTTTCATTGTACCATCTTTCCAATTCACAGAAAACCATCTATTTCCTAATTTCTCGTATCATTTCCCATAAAGTCGTTTGATTATCTTGCTCCGTTCCAATTTCATATACGAAGCCATCGGACTCGTCACGACCAAAGATAAAGAGCTCTACCGGCTGCGACTCTTCTATCCCCAAAATCCGACTAACCACTGGAAGTTGAATACTATATTTCAGATAAAATGTATTATCCCCAGTAGGACTTTCTTCTTTCTTCGTATAAATATTCTCTCGCAATTTTGCCTTTGCCAAAATATCTTTATTCAATTGCAATTCCTGGAATAAGAACTTTCCTTGTGGCCAGAGTTTTTTTGCCTCTTCTTCATTTTCAAAAACAAACTTCCCATCCACATATTGCAACGTCAGGCTTTTTTCCTCTTCCTTAGTTTTAGAATTGAGCTGCTTAATCGTTCCAACTAGCGGCTTCCCTTTTTCTCTAGCCTCAAGATAAACAAATACCGTCGAGTCACCGACTACACGCATCTGACTTACGGTAAATCCATTTGGAAACTGCTCAAATAAATCTTCAATATTTTCTGTTGAACAAACCCTACTCAACTCTTTCCCAGCCAACTCTTCAAGATACCCACGACTCGTGTGATCCACACAACCTACTAATAGCGTCACGCATAACATCAATAGCCCAATCCACGACCATTTCTTTAACTTCACACACAAAACCTCACTTTGCAATTCAGTACCTTCATCATACCATATCCCGCCTACACCGTAACATTCCCTAACAAAATCCTAAACTTTAGAACAAAAAAAGAATTAAGCAAAATTGCTTAATTCCCTTCTTACTCTTCAATTCGTTCCCTAAATGTAAAACCACTTTCTACCTTGACTGAAAGTGTGTAGTAATAACCTCTATTTGCATTACTTCCATGGAATCCCAATGTAATTTGCGGTTGATTTTCCAATTCGAGAAACTCGTTTATTTGTTCATTTTTAACGGTATATTCTAAGTCAAAGCCACCACTATTATCGTTGTAGTACGTATCCTTTAGCTTTAATTTCGAAAGAATCTCTTTATTCAATGTCATTTCTTGGAATAAAAACTTTTCTTTCGGCCAAAGTTTTCTTGCCTCTTCTTCATTGTCATATGAAAACTTTCCTTTATCATACGTAACTGCGATTTTCTTTTCTTCAGCTCCACTCTTTCTATTGATTTGTTTTATCGTTCCTTCTATAGGTTTACCTTTTTCAGTTCCATCAAGTTCAATCTTAATAAGTTTATCTGTTAATAGATAAGATTGATAAATAGTAAATCCATCTGGAAATTGATCAAATAAATCTTCCAAGTTTTTCGTCGGATACACTCGACTAATTTGATTCCCTATTCTGTCCTCTAAGTATGCTCTACTATTTCTTCCGCTACACCCATACAGAATTACAATTAACGAAAAAAATAGTACAAAATAAAACAGCTTCTTTCCTTTCATAAGCTAATCCTTTCTACGTACTAAGCATTCCCTAAGTTAGAAAATATTAGTCACTAATTCGCTCTATAAATATTAAATTACTACCTACCTCAACTGAAAGTGAGTAGTAATAACTTCTATTCGCATTGCTACCGTGGAATCCCAATGTGACTTGTTGTTGGTTGTCTAAGTCAAGAAATTGGTTTATTTGTTCATTCTTAACGACATATTCTAAATCAAAGCTACCATTTTTATCATTGTAATGGGTTTTCTTCAGTTTAAATTTCGAAAGAATTTCTTTATTCAATGTCATCTTTTGGAATAAAAATTTTTCCACTGGTAAAAGTTTTCTCGCTGCTTCTTCGTTGTCATACAAGAATTTCCCCTCATAATACTTGACTGGAATTTTCTCTTCCTCAGCTCCACTTTTTCTATTGATTTGTTTTATTGTTCCTTCTAAAGGTTTTCCTTTTTCAATTCCTTCTAATTCAAAATCAATAATTCTATCTTCAAACAGATAAGATTGTTCAATCAAAAAACCGTTAGGAAACTGTTCAAATAAATCTTCCAAGTTTTTCGTCGGATACACTCGACTAATTTGATTCCCTATTCTGTCCTCTAAGTATGCTCTACTATTTCTTCCCCTACACCCATATAGAATTACGATTAACGAAAAAAATAGTACAAAATAAAACAGCTTTTTCCCTTTCATAACTAACCCTTTCTACTTGTTAAACATTCTCAAAGCTCAAATATTACTCGCTGATTCTTTCTCTAAATTTAAAATTTCTGTCTAACTCAACTGTAAGTGTGTAATAGTATCCTCTATTCGCATTACTTCCGTGGAATCCTAATGTGACTTGTTGTTGGTTGTCTAAGTCAAGAAATTGGTTTATTTGTTCATTTTTAACGGTATATTCTAAGTCAAAACCACCACTATTACGGTTGTAGTAAGTATCCTTTAGTTTAAATTTCGATAAAATCTCTTTATTCAATGTCATTTCTTGGAATAAAAACTTTTCTAACGGCCAGAGTTTTCTTGCCTCTTCTTCATTGTCGTATGAATACTTTCCTGCATCATACGTAACTGCGATTTTCTTTTCCTCAGCCCCACTATCTCTATTAATTACTTTTATCGTTCCTTCTATAGGCTTCCCCTTCTCAACCCCATCTAATACTATATCAATGAACTTATCTGACAACTGATAAGATTGATAAATCGTAAAGCCGTTAGGAAACTGCTCAAATAGATTTTCTAAGTTTTTGGTAGGATACACTCGACTAATTTGATTCCCAATGCGGTCTTCTAAATAAGCTCTACTATTTCTTTCGTTACATCCATATAATATTGCGATTAACGAAAAAAATAGTGCAATATAAAATACCTTTTTCCCTTTCATAATCGAAACCTCTCTACATGACCTTTTCTTTTAATCATATCATACTTTACAAGCGAAACGATACACCCTTATCAAAATCTCATTTCCAATTTCACAAATACTATTCCTATCTATAAAAAAACTTTAAAATGTAAAGAAAAAGAATTAAGCAAAGTCGCTTAATTCCTTTCTTATTCTTCAATTAACATTTTATTGACATTCTATAATCTTAACCATTTCTCGTTTTCGTTCTCAATCGATTGAGTAATAGCCTTTGAAAATTGCCCTTTAATTTCCTCATCAATTTCTGAATTGATTTTACGAATTTCTAGATTTGCTTTTTCTCCAATCTTTGAGAGGGCTATATCATACTCTTTTAAATAGCGATTTTTTCGTTCTATTATTAAAGGTGCGTATATGCAACGAACTAATTCTTTATCTATTGTTTTAGCTATGATTGAAAGTGCTTGATGTACACCATCTGAAAAATGATTATAAATTTGATTCATAGTGCGTGCTGCTTCATCAGAAAAACTATACATTTTTTCTCCTCTTATTATCCTTCAGCATTTAGCTTCCGAAATTTATTTTGTAATTCTTCAATTTGCATTTCTTGCACGTGAACTGTTTCTCTATAATGAACATATAAATCTTCAATATTATTTTCAACAGCTTGTCTTCTGCGTACAAATTGGTTCTTATTAGCTTCAAAATACGAATTAAAAATTTGTTTTAATCTATTTAATGCTTCTTCACTATCTTCACTATCTTTTTTTAGTTCATAAGTAACCCTGTCATATTTATCTTCTAAGCTTCTAGAAATAGATTTTTCAAAACTAATTAATTCACTTAACTCATTTTCAAGCTTCTTTTTTTCTTTATTAAACTTATCTTTTATTTCATCCAATTTCAAATAGGCTTCTTTTATTTTTATGACTACTTCATCTTTATCATTCATCACTGGTTACCCTTCTAATGTAAACATATTTTCTAATTCTTTATCTTTTTCAATCAAAGCCTGAATGCCAGTATCAATATTAGTTTTTAATCGATTAAATGCATCTACAATATCTTGAACTTCTTTTTCCTTTTCACCACAATGTCGAAAAACTTCACCGACAATCGAGTCATAATGAACTCCTGCTTCTGCATAAGCTGATAATAGTTCATCTGGGCTTAGACTCGGTACTAAACTAGGACTAGTTAAAAAATCATACATCCTCTGTACTTTATATCGGGTCCCTTCCCCCGAATGTTCTACTAGTTCTAATGATGATGTTGACACATTAATTAATCCCTCTGAAAGAATTTGCGCTTGCATTGCATCTAGATAAATCAATTGAGAACTTGTTACCCCTTCAAGGCTAATAGAATTAGAGTTGGCAAAAGATCTTTTTTTCTTCTTTAGGGATTGCATCCTACTACTTACCATTTCTATTGTCGAAACCAATTGTTCTTCTGCATTAATAATTCGTAATATCTTAGCAACTTGTTCCGCATTTTCCACAATAGGATCTAATCCATGTTCACTAGAAATTGGCAGAGTAAATTTATCTCCTACGAATACTCCATTGAACTCTTCACTAATGACTGTTAACGGATCATTTTCTGCAACGATACGAACAATTCTACCAGTATAATTCGCAATATCCTCATTTATTTGATTAATATTTTGAGAAACTATGGGACTAAATTTCATTTGAACCCCTTTCATATAAAGCGGAGCGGGATTATAAACTATTGCCATCTTTGAATTATATCTGAGCGCGACACGCATCGCGATGTTCCCACCAAGCGAATGACCAGTTGGAATTAAATTCTCAGCACCATATTTTTCTGCTAGTTTTTCATAGAATTTGAATGCAGGCGGATAGTGGATCCCTGTTCCTAAGAATATACCTGAAGCATCGGCATAAATATCTGTCCATTTATTCCCATCTAGATTAGTCCCAGTATAAGATACAATTATCTTACCAGTATTTTTGTCACGAAAAGCCGTCCCACTTGTCCCTGTTCTCTTATCATAAAAATCATCAAGATATTCTAAATTATCAGGAACTTTTTTTCTGTAGTCTATTTTCATAATTACGGCAGAAATATCTTTTTCATTTGGGTTAGTAATCCTTTCTTTTTCAAATTCATATGAAAGATTAGACCCATCTAAAGAAGGTATCAAACTTCCAGTTTCTTGAACTGTACTCATTAACTCTCCCCCTACATCACTCGCTGATTCGTTCAGCAAATGTAAAATCACTATCTACATCAACCGAAAGCGTATAGTAATAACCTCTATTCGCATTGCTTCCATGGAAACCTAATGTAACTTGCGGTTGATTTTCCAGTTTGAGGAACTCATTTATTTGTTCATTCTTAACAACGTATTCTAAATCAAAACCACCATTATTACGGTTGTAGTAAGTACTCTTTAGTTTAAATTTCGATAAAATCTCTTTATTCAATGTCATTTCTTGAAATAAAAACTTTTCTAACGGCCAAAGTTTTCTCGCCTCTTCTTCATTGTCGTATGAAAACTTTCCTTTATCATACGAAACGGAGACTTTCTTTTCCTCAGCTCCACTTTTTCTATTGATTTGTTTTATTGTTCCTTCAATAGGTTTTCCTTTTTCATTTCCATCTAGTTCAATTTTAATAATCTTATCTGCTAATAGATATCCTTGATAAATCGTAAACCCATTAGGAAATTGCTCAAATAAATCTTCTAAGTTTTTGGTTTGATAAACACGACTGATTTGATTCCCTATTCTGTCCTCTAAGTATGCTCTACTATTTCTTTCGTTACATCCAAAAAGAATCATTAGTAATCCCCCCAATAAACTAAATTTAATAATTTTCTTCACTATCATACAGAACTCCTCTCTTGTTGAGTTTGTTGCTTTAATCATATCACACTTCACAAAAAACACAATATATCATCATAAACACTTTTCAATTCCCTAAATTTAAACTCCTGCCTACTTCGTTAATCAATGGCGTATCAAAATCCAAGATTAGAATTCCTTCTATACTAGCTTTTCCTTCTTTCGAATGAAGGAATACTTGCACTCACTTCATCGAAGCAAAACAACAATATTAAAAGCAAATAAAAAAGCTACTCGTTTTCGGATAACATAGTAGCCATTATAGCGATCAGTAATCGATGCGAATTACGGATGGTTGGAAATTCATTTCCTACCATCCGTTTGAGGCTCGATAGGATTGAGACCTTGGCTCAATCCGGTACAGCTATAGTGGCTACTATGTGTTTATCCGAAAATAAAGCGTAGCTTTTTATATATTCTTTATTTCACCACAGTCTTAAAGTTGTTGTTGACTGTTGCTTCGATGACTGGATGTTTGCGCAAGTATTCCGCAATGAGCTCCGTCATGTCAATCTGCACCTCACGCACAATCTTCTCTGGCTTAAACATACTATAGTTTCCGCCACCAACAGCACGATATTGGTTTGTAACGACTTCTAATTCATCTGTATCTTGAACAGGTTTGCCATGGTACTCTAGACGAGTCACACGGTCGCCGAATGGTCTAGTGAAGTCTAATGTGTACTCGATTCCTTCGTACATATCGTAGTTGTAGAATTGAGGTTTTGGTTCCACATATTTAGGATTGAAGACCGCTTGTCCGTTTTCGACGATGAAATAAGTCGCCACACGCTCAAGTGCCGCTTTCAAGTCCGCACCGCTCACTTTTAGAACGGCTAAAGTATTTGGATAAATGTAGTTCGTAATCACGTCACGCATACGGATTTCTGAGTTGAATCCACGTCCGTCATTGTTGAATAATGCAGTTCCTGAGATATCCGCACCACTGGCTTCCATTTGAACCTTATTGATAAATTCAATATATGGATGCTCGCTTAAACGTGCTGCATGTGGATCTTTAATTGTCATATCTCCAACAACTTTTCCAACTGGAGTATCTAACCAATCTTCCACTTCCGCTTGTAAATCGCTAAACATTTCTAATACGACTGGATCTGCTGGCACATCTTCTGTTGGGTGAAGTTTTGCTTCGCTTGAGATGACTGTATACTTCCCGTCTACTTTTTCCACTTCTAAGCTGATTTCACCTACATATGCGCCGCGGTATCCTGGTTGAATCACTGGCACGCCATTCACTTTTTGTGCAATCACACGGTGTTGGTGTCCTGTCACTAACGCATCGATTCCTTCTACTTGCGTCGCAATCGCATACCCTTCGTTTTCTCCTGTTAAGAGTTCTGTTGGGTCACCGCATGAAAGGTCGCACTCGAATCCTCCGTGGTAAGTTACAACGACAACGTCCGCCACTTTACGCATTTCTGGAACGTATTTCTTCGCTGTTTCCAACGCGCTCACGAATACTAAATCTTTCACCGTTGCAGGTTGTTCCCAATTTGGAATATATGGCGTTGTAATTCCTAAAACTGCGATTTTCACGCCGTCTTTCTCGAACACTTTGTAAGGTTCGCCAAACGCTGGCTTGCCATCTTTTGTTAAAATGTTTGAGCAAAGAATTGGGTGGTTGTAAGACGCAATCGCTTCTCTTAAGTAGTCTAACCCATAGTTAAACTCGTGGTTTCCTAGAATTCCTAAGTCATAGTTTAAGTAGTTCAATACTTTTGTTAAATCAGAGGCTACTTTTGAATCTTGTTTGCGAACATAGTAGCTTAATGGTGATCCTTGAATGAAGTCCCCGTTTTCGATTTGAATCACAGGACCATTCGCTTCTTCTTTTAAGCGACGAATCACCGTTGCAGCCTTCGCCGTACTGAATCCTAAGTCCATGTTTCTTTCTGTATAGTTTGTCGGTAACACGTACCCATGCATATCACTTGTTTCAATAATTTTAATTTCCATAATGCGCCTCACCTTCTACAAATTCACACACTATTGTACCATAAAAAAGCCCTATCACAAAGGTTTCTCTGTCTGCAGTATTTCTGCGATTTTGTCAAATGTCTTCCCATTTCGAATCGTAATCGTCTTATAAAATGGTTGCTTCAAAATCTTCTTATGATAAGTCGTTTTTTGATACTCTGCCTCATCGATTTTCGCCCAGAAGACGGCACCTTTCCCGATATAGACTCTCTCATTATAAAACGCTGACTCTTCTACAAACCGTATAACTTCATCAGTATCTGTCCCGCGTGAGAAAAATAAAATATCTTTTCTAGCAAACTCGTCCTTCCACCATTCCGGAAGCCCCGCCACTTCTTCTAAGTACTCCTCTTTTGAAAGCAGCACAAACGGAATCGAGAACTCATAATTCTCTTCTAATGCCTTTTCAACTTTCAAAACGATTTTTTCAGCACTCTCATCGCTAGCAAAAAATAAGTTCCCACTATTAATGTACGAATCCACATCGCTGAACCCTTCACCTCTCAGCAATTCCTTCAATTCGCTCATCACAACTTTATTTTTGCCACCAACATTGATGCCTCTTAATAAAATCACATACCGCATCCGACTCACCTCTCTTGTCGCCCCATTATAGCACATTCTCAATGAAACGCGTTCACCCTATCCCTGCACCGGTCAGTCGTGAATGAGGAACACAATCTCAAGAACGCCTCCCAACTTTCCTCAGCTTTGTTGTGTGGAATCCCCCTCAGGAGGCTTTTAGGTGAATACCGAAAACGTCGATTGCGACGGAAACAACGGTTTTGTTGAAAGATTAGTGAGAATGTCCATTGAATGCGAATTAGAGACACTTACGAATTCATTCGTTAGTGTCTCTTTGAGGCTTCAAAGACGAGAGACCCTAGGCTCGAGTCGGTGGCTCACTAATATTCTTTCAACAATAAAAACCGCTTGTTTCTAAAGCAATCCACCACCTCACCCCATACACCTAAAAGCCTCCCCCGAAGGGGCCTTCCAGCACCTACTCACTATACAGCAATACACTCATCCCACACAAAAAGCCTGAGGAAAATTCCCCAGGCTTTCGTTGTGATTGTGTTGTGAATGAACTTATATGTGATTATTGATTCCACGCAGCATCAAATTGTGCTTTAGAATCTGTAACTAATTGATCTACATTTCCATTTTCAGTCTTGAAGATTTTTTCTAAAATCGTACGAACTTCTGAGTATGCAGGATCAGAGTTTTCAACTACAGGAATTGAGAATAAATTCTTAGTAGCATCTGTCAAGATTTTAGGAACTTTAGAACCTGAATTCTTGTATTCATCTTTTTCTAACACTGAAGCGATTGTTGGCATGTAACCAGTTTGTTGTGCCCAGTATAATTGAGATTCAGCTGAAGACAAGAATTTCAAGTATAAGAATGCTGCTGTACGTTGTTCTTCAGTTGTAGAACCTTCGAACATGTAAATATCAGTACCTTGTTGTAGGTCGTATTTTTCAGGACGAACAGCTACTCCGTATTCGAAACCAGCTTCTTTAGCACCTTTAGCTACGAATGATTCACCAGCTGTTGAACCAACATACATAGCTACTTTTTTGTTTTGGAATGGTGCTGATAAGTATTTATCTGAACCAGCAGTACGGAAGTATCCATCACGGATTCCGTCTGCATAGTATTTAACAACTTCTTTTGAAGCGTCACTTGCGAAGTCTAATTCTTTAGTGAAGTCAATGCCTTTGTTCTTCATACCAATTGCATAGTAGTTGTTTAATGAGTCGAAACCAGCACCAACAACTTCGTGGTTAGATTTTTCGTAAATTGTTTTAGCTGCTTCTTTTAATTCATCTAAAGTAGTTGGAACTTTAACACCGTATTGTTTCAATAAATCTGCATTGTAGAATAATACTTCTGTAGATTTGTTGAATGGAATACCGTATTGTACTCCTTTGATTTTAGCACCTTCCATTAATTCTGGACGGATTTCTTCACCTTTCTTGAATCCGATTGTTTCGTTTTCAATATATGGTTTGAAGTCTACCAATGCATCTTGCTCAGCAGCATTGTATAACCAGTTTGGATATGCTTGAGTGATTGTTGGTAAGTCTTTTGGTGAAGTTAAAGTTGCGTTAATTTTTGCTTGTAAATCTTTGTATTGAGATTGGTTTTGTAACTCTACTTTGATATTTGGGTTAGCTTTCATGAAGTCTTCTGTTAATTTTTGAAGAGCTTTTTCCTGCTGACCGTTCATAGCATGCCAGAAAGTGATTGTAGTTTCTGATTTAACCTCTGTTACGATGTCTTTTTTAGTTTCAGCTTGTTGTGAAGAGCCGTTGTTTGATGAGTTAGCTCCACATGCTGTTAACGCCACAACTGATGCTGTTGCTAGTGTCGCTTTTACTAAAGATTTGAATTTCATTTTTCTTCTCCTTTTGTTATATAGTTTTTACAACACAATTTTTTCGCCGCGGTACGGCAATATTCTGTCACCATACGGATTCACCAGAAGTTCTGGTTTTAACGTATGAATTGGAACCAAACATTTAGGCTCAATCATCGCAATAATGCGGTCTAAGTCGTCCGGTTTTGCGTGACCTGAGCAAGATAGGCGTACAAACTCAATGTGTTTTTCCGCCAATAAATCTAGAAACGGTTGATAGTTCGGATCAAAGTCCCCCAAAGGCTGCGCATCGCTGTGGATGTATAAGCTTCCCTCTTGCAAACGTTCGAAATGGTCGACGGCTTGCCATAGGTACTTCGAAGTATCCTCTAACAACGTTTGATATGAAATTTCTAAAGTAGGATCAAGTTCGTCGAGTTTTGGAGCGCCTTCTCTATAGTAGTAATGAGCATCCTTTTGGAATACTTCTTTAAGAAGTGCAGCCATCGTTGCTTCAAGAACAACAGTACGGCTTGTTCCTTCGACGATTTTTTCAAAACGACGCACATTCGCTGGATAGCCATTAAATGTGATTTGTCGATTTGGATTTTCTTGTTCGAGGCGAGCGATATGACGAATCACATCTTCCTCGTTTTCAGGTTTAATTTCGTCTTCAACCTCTTTACGGTCCCCGAAGCTAATCGATACACCTTCCATCATTAAGATGTCCGTATGTTTTGCCTTCTTACAAAACTCAATTGTATCTTCAGCGTTATGCCCGTGAAGTCGTAAGTCCCCTGTATACGTAATATGATGTCCAGGTGTTTTAATGATTAAAGCAGCAGCCCCATACGCATCATGGTCGACACGCACGATTTCTACTTCGATTTCTCCAACTTTAATCACATCGCCTGCATCTAACCCAATCATCTCTCTTGTAAATGTATCGTCTTCAAACGGCGATGGTAGTAAGAATACACCATTGCGGTTGAGCGAATTTACAATCATTTTTGTTTCCTTCAATGTATATAAAGGAATACTTGGGTCTAAATAATTCAACATTCTTGTATGATCCAAATGCGCATGTGAGATAAAGACCGCCGTATTGGCATAGTCTTTATCTTCATCCCCTTCGTATTTGTAAGGGATACGTGCATCGTACATATTTTTTAAATGTGGAATCACTTTATGATCTGTGAGTGTTTGCACCGATTCATCGGGCAATTCTAATTCTGGTAAAAACTCAGTCCCGAAGTCGAAAAAGATATGACTATCTTTATAGGCTACTTCGATGACCGTTCCACCAATCGTTAAAATACCGCTATGAAAGGTAATCGATGTTTTATCCTTTGATACCATTCTTCGCAACCCCTCTAATAATTTCTTTTCTGAATACAAAGTAAATTAACAGAATTGGGATAACCGTTAGAGTTGCTGCGGCCATTTGTAAGTGAACATCACTTCCGGATTCTGTCGTGAAGGCAGAAAGTCCGTTGTTTAATAGACGGAATTCTTTCGTGTTTGTAACCAATAATGGCCATAGGAATGAATTCCAGCTTTGGATGAATGTTAAAATCCCTACTGTTACCAATGCTGGTTTACACATTGGCACTAAAATACGGCGGATGTATTCTAAATCACTCGCACCATCAATTTTAGCGGCTTTGTAGAATGTACTTGGGATTCCTTTTAAGTATCCGTTCAAGTAGTAAATATAGAAGATACTTGTTAAGAACGGAATGATTAACGCTACATAAGTGTTTAATAACCCTAATTGAGCGATTGTTTGGTAGTTTGTAAAGATGATTGATTCGTAAGGAACCATTAATAGTGAAACTAAAATCATCATGACAATGTTTTTCCCTTTGAACTGTAAACTTGTTACGGCAAAGGCTGCTAGTAATGAAGTAATCACTGTTGCCACTGTTGTAAATAGAGACACGAATAATGTGTTTCCGAAGTAACGTAAGAATGGCGCACGGCTAAATACTTCTAAGTAGTTACTAAATTTGAATGAGCTTGGGATGAATGACGGTGGAATGCTTGTTGCTTCCGCGTATGTCATTAACCCAGTCATTACCATGTAAATAAATGGGAATACTGTAATCAACGCTAAGAAAATTAAAAGCGCGATTGAAAAACCGTTAAATACTTTTTTCATCTTCTTATCCCTCCGCCTTTCTCAAGAATTTGTTTTGGAGGAATGTTGCAAAAAGAATGATTGCAAACAAGATTACAGTTGCTGCCATGGCAACCCCTGGTCTTCCTGCCACATGGAACTTGTCGTAAATATAGTACACAGCTGTTGTTGCTGAGTTTGCTGGACCAGCAGTTCCGCCAAATAATGCATACACTTGTGTATACACTTTGAATGCCCCGATTAAGTTAACCGTTGAAAGGAAGGCAATTGTTGGAACTAATTGCGGGAATGTAATACGCCAGAAGATTTCTCGGTCTGTCGCACCAAACATTTTCGCAATTTTGAAATGCTCAGGATCAATATTACGTAATCCTGCTAAGAGGATGATGATATTGAACGCTAAACTTGTCCAAACCCCGAAGATAATCAGTGTTGGCATACTCATGTTTACGTTATCCAACCAGTTCACGGCTGGAATCCCAATCAAGCCAAGGAAGAAGTTGATAATTCCGTAGTCCCCATTGAAGAAGTAACGGAACACAATCCCGATAGCGATTGTACTTGTAACGTAAGGCATGAAGAAGATTGTTTCGAAGAAGCTTTTACGTTTAATCTTCTCGAAAATAATCCATGCAATGATGACTGAGATTAATAACGCTACTGGCACTACTGCGAATGCATACAGTGCTGTGTTGAGTAACGCTTTATGGAATACAGGGTCCGCAATTACTTTTTGGTAGTTGTCTAAACCAGTGTATTGTAATTTTAATAGTGACCCTTTTTGGAAACTCATCCAGAACGAACGAAGTAATGGATAAATGTTAAAGAGAAGAATCACTCCTAAAGATGGGAGAAGGAATAACCAAGCTTTAGGTTGGTTCTCTGGATTATATTTTCTCATTAGTAAACACGCGCTCCATCTTTATCGAATAAGAAGATTTTGTGTTTTAGTAATTGGAATGAAAGTGTGTCTCCTTCTTCAATCTTATGTTCCACACTTACAATTGATTTCAAGAATTGTTCGCCTAATGGGAAGTGAAGAATACGTTCACGTCCGATTAGCTCTACGCCGCTAATAGTTGTAGAGAAGTGCCCTTGTTCACCTTCAGAAGAAGGAACTACGTCTTCAGGACGCATTCCTAAGTAATAGTGACCATCTGCTAATTCTTGGCGTTTGCGGTCTTGTGATAATTCAGAAGTTGGAATGTTAAATGAAGGGTGAGTAATCACGCCGTCTTTAATTTCTACTTCTGTAATGTTGATAATTGGGTTACCGATGAATTTCGCAACGAATAAGTTACTTGGTTCTAGGTATAAGTTTTGTGGGTCATCATGTTGTTGAATGTACCCTTCGTTTAAAAGAATGATTTTATCTGAGATAGATAAAGCTTCTTCTTGGTCGTGCGTTACGAAGATTGTTGTGATTCCTACCTCTTTTACAAGACGACGGATTTCTTCACGGATTTTCAAACGTAAACGAGCATCCAAGTTACTTAATGGCTCATCTAGTAAGAGCACTTCAGGTTTTTGAACAAGCGCACGAGTGATAGCCACACGTTGTTGTTGCCCCCCTGATAAAGTACCAGGTTTTTTACCTGCTAACTCTTCAATATTTGTTAATTGCATATATTCTTCTGCAATTTTTTGAGCTTCTTCTTTAGAAATTTTGTTTTTACCAACTGTTAGTGGGAACATGATGTTCTCTAACACTGTCATATGTGGATATAACGCATAGTTTTGGAATACGAATCCGATATTACGGTCTTTAGGTTCAGTTGTAACAACTGATGATCCTTTAAATTGGATGTCTCCTCCTGTTGGTGTTAATAATCCTGCGATTAAGTTTAAAATTGTTGATTTCCCGCAACCACTAGGTCCTAGTAAACATACTAAGTCTCCTTGTTCAATTGAGAAATTTACTGACTTTAATGCTTCAAAGCCGTTATCGAATACTTTGTTTAAGTCAATAACATCGATCATGACGAATCCTCCAGTTTTTCTTTTACTTCAATACATTCTATTCTACCATGTTTTTTAGAAACTGAAAACTGAAAAAGTAAAATTTATGAAAGCTTTTTATTGTGGACAGTTATCCCGTTTTTGAGCACAAAAAAAGGACGAGAAAACCTCGCCCTTTTTACGAATTTTCGAACTTATACAAACCTTTTTAAAGTAGGGTTTCCTACTAAAACCCTTCATGGTTTGTGAACAAAATCTATTAACGTTTAATAATTTTATAGTAGCTACGTGAAGTGATTTGATACACGATGAGATAGACCACAACGAAGATGGCACCAATCACAATTGTCGCGTTTAGTGTTACATTACCGTCGACCCCAAAGAGCTGAATGATCTTACGATACATCTTGAAGGCAAATGCGGTATGGATAAACGCTGTGACAAGCGGTAAGAAGAAGACAATTAGCACTTGACGGTTGATGGATTTCTTGATGGTCTTTTGATCGATACCAAGTTTTTGTAGGATTACGAAACGGTCACGGTCTTCGTACCCTTCAGAAATTTGTTTGTAGTAAATGACAAGGACTGCGCCGATGAAGAACGCAACGGAAAGAAGTGCCCCTACAAAGAGTAAACTTCCCATAAATCCGTAGATGTCTTTGGCCGCATCCTCTCTACTTCCAACCGTGATGGAATCGTCATTGCTTGCTTCAATCACGTTGGCGTAGGCCTCAAACTCTTCTGTTTTAGCCGATGTATCTGTCGATGTATTCCACAATGCGTAATAGAATCCACGGCCAAGTTTACCGTCAATCATCTTTGTTGGATCCTTTACAACGGCTACATAAACGTTATCTGCAACATATGGCAATTGTGGCAATTTTTCTTTAAAGTCGCTAGTAGCAATCATCTCTTTGACTTGAAGCGTTAATTGCCCGTTCACACGGATAGCCGAAACATTTTTGTCGTCTCCTTTAACCAGTCCTAGAACGGCTTCATTGTCATTTGGATGAAAATTCGTCCCAAAAATACGATTGTAATCATCCGCAGAAAGGAAGGTAATGAACGCAGCTGGGCTATCTCCCGGATAGACTCCTTCGATGTCCACACCGCCCTCCATACTTTTTGCAGCACGAAGTACGCTAAGGTAATTCATTTCATTTGAAATGGTGCCTTTCGATTGCGCCTTCATCTTGCTGATTTGTTCTGAAAGTTGGCGAATCGTAGAAGTATCTTCGACGAATGCCGTTGCGGAATAATCTGTTGGATAGCTTTTCTTTAATAAATCGGCTGTCCCTGTTTGCAACGCGACTGTCGTAGCTAATGTGACAAGCACCATCGTTGATAAAATACAAATACTTGCAAGCCCCGCAGCATTTTTACGCATACGGAATTTTAAATTAGAAATCGAAATAAAATTCGTTGGTTGATAAAAGAGTTTTTTGTTCTTTTGCAAAAGAGAAAGAAGCACAATGGAACCTGCGTCAAATAAAATATACGTCGCTAAAATAACTAATAGGACCGCAACAAAGAAGGAATATAGCGCTGCAACAGGCGCTTCAATCGTTTGCGACATATAATACGCGCCCCCGAGAAGCCCTGCACCAATGAGTGCGCGAAGAAGAATAAAGCGTCCCTTCGTTTCTCCTTTTTTCTTCTCAGAAAGCATTTCTAACGGACGGCTCATGTACATCTTTGTCGCATTTAAGAAGAAGACAACTCCGAAAATAAACGCCATTGAAATCAGTACAAAACCGACGCTACCGAGTTGCATTGAATACTCGATGCCGATTGGAATTCGAATGAGCTTCAATAAAACGGCAAACGAGAAGCGATGGAACACAATTCCAAGTAGAATCCCTAGCCCCACGCTGACCACTGAGAATAGAAGCAATTCAATGAAACTTAACAATTGAATGTTTTTTCGGTCGAGTCCAAGAATGCTATATAGGCCGTATTCTTTTAATCGATTTTTCGTCACGAAGGCATTCGCGTAAAGAATCGTTAAGAGGGCCACGAGCTGAACCACGATGACTCCAAAGCCCAATGTTTGCGCAATGGCTCCGCCACCGCGAAGAGTGGAAAGCTCAGGCATCGCAGATAAGGCGTGTGTGATATAGAGAATCATCGTCACCATAATGGTCGTCAGTGCATACGGCAAATATAATGAATGATTCTTTTTTAGATTCGATGTTGCCATCGAAAAAATGAGTTTAAACATGGATTTCACCTCTATTTGCCATCGCAGTTAATGTTTCTGAAATCAACTCGAACATTTGTTGATCACTTCTTCCTTCACGGTACAATTGATTATAAATCAAGCCGTCTTTAATGAAAAGAACGCGTTTGGCACGACTTGCAGCAACCGTACTGTGTGTTACCATTAAAATCGTTTGCCCGTTTTGATTGATTTTATCGAACAAGTCTAATGTGTTGCTTGCTGATTTTGAGTCCAATGCCCCTGTTGGTTCATCGGCTAAGAGGAGGCTTGGATCTGTAATCATCGCACGGCCAATCGCCACACGTTGTTGTTGCCCACCTGAGAGTTCATAAGGATATTTCTTCAGTAAGTCTTTAATCCCTAGCATTTGCGCAATCGGTTCAACCTTTTGCTTCATTTCTGAAATTGGACGGCGAGCGAGTACCAGCGGCAACACCATATTATCATAGACCGATAAAGTTTCTAATAAGTTGAAATCTTGGAAGACAAACCCTAAGTGGTCACGTCGGAATTCCGTTAATACTTTAGAAGAGATATTTTGAATATTTTCTCCGTTTAAAAAGACAGAACCAGCAGTTGGACGGTCGAGAGTTGCCAAAATATTTAAGAGCGTTGTTTTCCCAGAACCTGATTCCCCCATCACGGCTACGTATTCACCTTCTTCAACAGAGAAGCTGATGTCTTTTAGCGCCGTCACCTCAGCAGCTCCAAAGCGCGTTTGATAGTTCTTTTGTAAATGTTGTACATCTAATAATGTCATTGTTTTCACCCTTTACTTTCATTTGTTGAACTTAGTATAGTCCACTCGTAAAGGGAAATCATGACACTATCCTATCATTTTATCCCCGATTCTTACATTTTTGTCACTTTGGAAAAAAACACAAAAAAGAGGCTTCGCACGGAAACCTCTTTTGGAGTTGAAATTGATTAACGTTTAATAATTCTGTAGTAACT
>CAKAPS010000002.1:0-50724 GCA_916719965.1 uncultured Streptococcus sp. | reverse complement strand
CGTAAAATAATGGAGCCGAGGGGAGTCGAACCCCTGTCCAAGTATATCGACACAATCAAATCTACATTCATAGTTTATCTATTTAAGTTTCGCTACCGATTAGCTGATAAACAAGCATCATCTTAAGCTAGCCTGATAATCTCTTATTCACTTAGACAGACGGAAAAGTGAATCGTATCCCACTGGTTATAGGACCTGGACCCGAGCACATGGGCGATGCCGGACAGATCTTAGCTAGCAGTTATTAAGCTGCGAAAGCTAAAGTGTTTGTTTGTTGTTTGTCAGTTATATTTAACTGTAACGTTTTTACGTAGCCGTAACCTACGAAATGCATTGAAAGCTCAACCTATACCTGTCGAATCCGTAACGACCCCGTATAAAGAAAAGCCTAGACTTACGCCTAGACTCTCATTGTAACAAAGTTCAGTTATACTTGCAAACCTTTATTAATCGTGCATTTTTGTAGGAAGCATCTCATATGGTTCTTCTTTGGCTTCTTTACGAAGTACAAAGTGGTTTGTTTGGTTGAGTGCTTTTAAGTGGAATTTACCATCTGAATATTCAACGATATTAATAGATGCATTTCCGATTAATTCTGATAGTTGGAAGTCAGGAATCAATTCGTGAAGCATATTTCGAATTGTAATTCCATGGCTCACGATAAGAATGTTTTGATTTTGGTCACGGTGTTTATTGATTACTTTTAACAACCCTTTTTCTACACGTAACCAAAACTCCATAAAGTTCTCTCCGAGATGATCTGGATCTAATTCCTTTAGTCCGTTTAATTCTTCTTGGATATTACGTCCACCTAAATCATCAAAATTGCGATGTAATTTCTTATAAAGTTCGCCCCAGAGATCGCCAGCATCTTTTCCTTCTAAACTTCCGAAGAATACTTCGCGGAACTCAGGCATCATTTCAATCGTGAGGTTTTCACGGTTTGGATGATCTCTTAGGAAAAGTTGAGCAGTTTCGACAGTTCTTCTTAAGTCGCTTGTATAAACAGCGTCAAAATGAACGTCTTTCATTCCCAAACCAGAACGAATAGCATCTAGGCGTCCTTCTTTTGTTAGAGGAGTATCTGACCATCCTTGCATACGATTGTAGCGGTTAAAGATGGTTTCTCCATGTCTCATGAAATACAATGTTACACCTTTTTTCGTCATAAAATGACCTCCGTTCTTGTTCTTATTTCTATTGTAAACCGTTTCTTATAAAAATGCTATTTTAAAATGAAGCTTGGCCAAGAAAATACCCGAACGCTACACAGGAGAGGCCACCTACTAAACTAATAGCCATATATAAAAGAGCGAGTGGAGTATCTCCATTTTGAATTAATTGAAGAGACTCTAAGCTGAAAGTGGAGAAGGTTGTAAAGCCACCACAAACACCTGTTATAAGGAGTATTTGATCGCCTTCAAACCAATGGGATTGCTGAAATTTAGCACTCAGAAATCCGATGACTAGCGATCCTAATAAGTTAATGAATAATGTTTTAATGGGAAGAGAGTGCTGCAGAGGAAGCTGAGATAATAAATATCGTAAAATAGCTCCAATGGCACCGCCAATTCCGACATAGAGTAGTGACATAGTATCCTTCTTTCTTAATTGAATAGTTTTATTATACCCGAAATTGGGCAAAAAGAAAAAGCTGGAATAAATCCAGCTTTATGTTTATTTGAAGAATAAACTTCCGATAACGATAATCCCAAGAGCGATACGGTACCAACCGAATGCTTGGAAGTCGTGGTGTTTGATGTATTTCAATAAGAACTTGATAACGAATAGAGATACAACAAATGAAACGACAGAACCGACTAATAAAATGACGAATTCAGCTAGGGAGTAGTGGAATCCGAATTTCAATAATTTTAATCCACTCGCACCGAACATGATTGGAATCCCCATGAAGAATGAGAATTCAGTTGCGATTGAACGGCTTGTTCCGACTAATAAACCACCAAGGATTGTTGAACCAGAACGGCTAGTACCAGGTACAAGCGCTAAACATTGGAAAAGACCAATTTTAATGGCTGTCATGAAGTCTAATTCTTTGAAGTCATTAATTTTTGGTTCCACATTTTTATGTGCACGTTCAATGTAGATGAACGCAATCCCGTAAACGATTAGGGCTAATGCAATAACGATTGGTTTGTTGAAGTAGTCATCCATAAAGTCATCAAGAATGAATCCAAGAATCACAGCAGGGATACATCCGATAATTACCTTTTTCCAAAGACTAATTGTTTCGATAAACTCTTTACGGTTCTTACTTTTAGCAAATGGGTTTAATTTGTTGAAATACACAAGGACAACTGCCATGATGGCACCTAATTGAATCACAACATTGAACATTTCTTGGAATTTAGCAGATACGTCTAATTGAATGATTTCGTTCACTAAAATTAAGTGACCAGTACTACTAATTGGTAGCCATTCAGTAACGCCTTCGATAATTCCTAAAATAATAGTTTTAATAATCTCGATAAGATTAAGCATTTTTCCACTCCTTTATAAAGTCTGCTAACAACGATTATACTGCTTTCTGGCAAGGATTACCACAATAAACAAGAAAGTCTCTTCAAAAAAGAAGAGACTGTAAAATGAGTTCTATTGAGGTACGACACAAACTACTTCTGGGGCATAAAAATCTTTTTGAAGAAGTGTGAGTTCACCAGTTTCTAAGTCACGTTTGAATAGCGTTAAATTGTCTGATTCTTGGTGTCCAACAACGATATAAGCTTCATCGTTACTTAAGTGGAAATCACGAGGAACTGAACCATAACTATCGATTGTTTGTACGAGAGTGAGTAAACCATTTGTGGCATCGACTGAGAATGTGTATAACGCGTCGAATCCACGGTTTGAAGCATATAGGAATCGTCCATCACGAGTGATGTGGATGGCACCTCCCCAAGCTTGTTGGTCTTCGGTTGTTAAAGCAATCTTGTCTAAGTTCGTAAATGTTCCATTCTCTTGATTATAAGAGAGGACTTCTACAGTTGCATCGAGTTCGCAAATTAGATAAGCGATAGGAAGCGTAGGATGGAAGGCTAGATGACGAGGTCCGCTACCAGCTTTCGTCTTATATTGAGCAACTTCTTCTAAACCTTTTTCTGTACGTTTATACGTAAATACAGTATCGATTCCGAGGTCGCAAACAACAATCCATTGTTCGTCTGGTGTGAAATCAGTGTAGTGAACATGTGGAGAAGCTTGGTTTGCATGGACGCTAGATCCAGAGTGGACTTTTTTATCTACAAAAGTAAAAGCACCGTCTTCTTTGTCGTAGTGGTATAATTCCACGAATCCTCCGTGATAATTAGCGGTGAGCACGTCTCCTGTTTTTTCGTTATATCGAATGTAGCAAGGAACGGCTTTTTGATCATCGTAGCTTGCTAATGGTTCTACTGGAGAAGTCAGTGCATTACTTGCTGAAATTCCGCAATGTTCTTCACCTTTTCCAACAGCGAATAATAATTGGTCGCTCTTCGAGTATGAAAGATACGTTGGATTGTCGATAGCTGCTTCTAATGTCAGAGATTCTAGTTGGTCAGTTTCTTTGTTAAGAGTTACAGAGTAAACTCCTTTACTAACGCGTTTTGTATAGGTTCCTAAATAAAATTTTTCATTCATACGATTCCCTCCGAATCACAATATAAAATAATTATACAATTTTTTGCAAAATCTAATCAAATGTTAATCATAGAGAGCAAAAATGTGATACACTAGAGGAAAATGTGAAAAGGAGGAACTTTATGGATCATAGACCGGAAAACCAAAAGAAAACATGGTTTTGGAAATGGTTTTTAGATAATCAATTGGTGACAGGATTGCTTATTTTATTATTGCTCCTTGTTAACTTGATTTTATTCTCGCAGACATCGTACTTGTTTAATCCAATTAAAGGATTCATCTCTGCTGTTGGGGTGCCCGTTGCTTGCGGCGCGGTAGTTTACTACTTAGTAAAACCCGTTTATGATTTTCTAGTTAATAAAAAGGTGCCAAAAGGCATTGCGATTTTAGCGGTGATGTTAGGAGTTATTTTCCTATTTATCGGGGTAGTCACAAGTTTGGTACCGATTATCCAAAAGCAATTGCTAGATTTAGTGTCACAGTTGCCTTATTATTATCAAATTATCAGTGATCAAGTTGAAAAGTTCATGCAATCTAGTTGGTTTACAGCTTTGCAGGAACAATTTAATACGATTAACATGGATTTCATTCAATCGATGACAGAACGTTTAAATGGAGTGTTAAACCTTACATTTAGCGGTATCGGAAGTGTATTTGGAATCGTAGGGAATATCGTGATTACACTGATGACAATGCCAGTTATTCTTTATTATTTATTGAAAGATGGAAATAAAGTCATTCCTTCCATCACACGAATATTTCCGACTCGTTCACGTCATAAAATTAGCGTGATGTTACATGAAATGAACCAACAAGTCAGCTCATATATTCGTGGACAAATCCTAGTAGCTATCTGCGTTGGTGTGACATATACGATTGGGTATTCAATCATTGCGTTACCATATGGCGTAACAATTGGGATGATTGCCGGAGTATTAACCATTATTCCTTACATTGGTTCTATTATTGGATTAAGTATTGCACTTGTCATTGCCTTTGTTACAAGCCCATCTATTGCTTTACAAGTCTTATTAGTATTTGTGATTGAACAGTTGATTGAAAGTCGTCTACTGCAACCGCTGATTCTCGGTTCATCATTGAAGATGCATCCAGTAACAATTTTAGTAATTTTACTAGCTGCCGGAAAAATGTTTGGATTAACAGGATTGTTGATTGCAGTACCAGTTTATGCAGTTATTAAAGTATTTGTAACTCACTTCTTTGCCTGGTATAAAGACTATTCTGGTTTGTATTACACTCCAAAAGAGGAAGTAGAAGAAACCGTCGAAGTCGTTATGATTGAAGAAAATTAAAACCAAATCTCTCTTACGAAACGTAATGTTTAGTAAGGGAGGTTTTTTTATGCTTTTTATAATAGGTGTGATTGGAGCAGTTATAGGAAGTTTTGTAAATGTAGTCAGTGTGAGGGGGACTAAAGGAGAAGATTTTGTTCATGGTAGATCCTATTGTCCTCATTGTCATCATTCACTACATGCATTGGATTTAATACCGATTCTTTCTTATCTCTTTTTACGTGGGAAGTGTCGCTATTGTAAACAGCCAATTTCTATCCGCTACTTCATAGTAGAAATAATATTTTCCATTTTATTTTGTCTAGTAGCTTATTTAAAATCCCCATTGGAAATTGTTGGCTACTTTTTTTGCACAATCTGTATGCTGATAGCGTTGATGGATTTCGATTCATATGAAGTAGATTTACGCTTGTTATTCATTTTAGCAATCGTAGGACTCTATAACAGAATGAATGCTGTCGAAGAAGCTATTTTATCTATGATGATTGGGCTTGTATTGTACAGTACGGTTTATGGTGTTGGAAAATGGATTTGGAAAGAGGAAGTTTTCGGAATGGGAGATGTATACTACTTAACAACATTAGGTCCCTTCTTTTCACTAAGTCAAATTCTCTTTATCGGACTCTTTTCTTTTATTATTGGCGGGGGAGTAGTGATTAGTTGGATGCTTCTAACAAAAGGAAATAAGTTACATGCAAAAATCCCTTTTGCTCCATTTATCAGCATTAGTGCTCTACTGACTTATTTATTTTCTATTCAATGGATTTAATGTTTTAGTTCTATTTTAACTAAAAGAGATAATCTATGAGAGAACTATAAATACATCAAAGTGTATCTAAAATGTATACAAATGTTTGTAAAACGTGGAAACATTTTGACAGAATACTAGTTATCCTAATGCTGAATAATTATAAAAAATAACCCGTGTAACATTTTTGTTACACGGGTCTGTTTCGTTATGCATTTTTTGAACGTTGACGCTCAGCCGCTGTTTCGATAATACGATCAGCTAAGTGTTGGTTTCTAACTAAGATTGGGCCATGGAAGTATGAGCAAAATACATTTTTATAATGACATCCTTCAACATGATCTTCTTCGTTATTTCCGAATCCTTTAACAACTTTACCAAGTGGCTTCATATTTTTACCAAGATATGTTCTACCGATATGGTTTTCGTAGCCTAAATAAGTCTCATCAAACTCTTCATTAAAGATTTCAATATCCCCAATTAAGCGACTTGGGAATTGTCCATTGGTACACACATCAATAGCGCTAATACCGTTTAGGCGTTCTCCGCTTGCATTCACGTAGTAGCGGCCGAGTAATTGGAACCCACCACAAATCGCAACGACAACACCATTATCTTCGATGTATTGGATGAGGGCCTCTTTTTTATTTTGAAGGTCTTTAGCAACAACGGTTTGTTCGAAGTCTTGACCGCCGCCAAACATCACAATATCAAAGTCTTCAGCATTAAAATCTTCTTCTAAACTAATTAAAGTAGTTTCCACTTCGTAGCCTAATTTTTTTGCACGGTGTTGCAACATGAGTAAGTTCCCATTGTCACCATACGTATTCATTAAGTTTCCATATAAATGACAGACTCTTAATTTCATCCGTTCATCCCTTCCTTAAGGTATCCTTCTTTGGCAAAGTCTTTACGTAAGTCGAGTAGAGCAGTATAAGTTGCTAGTACATTGACTTTCTTCGTTGGAGCTTTGCGAATCCAATCGATTAATTCCGCATTTGTTTTAAAGACTTTCATGTTTTCAAAACCTGCAACTTCCATACGAACACTAAGGTCTTCAACACGGATTCCGCTAATAGCTGTGTCAACAGAATTCAAGGCATGTAGCCCTTCGAAATCGCCATCCCAAATCCAGCTCACGTCTTGACCATCTGCAGGGTTATCGTTTAAGAGAACTCCTAAACTAAAGGATTCTTTTTCATAAGATAATAATTGAACGATTTGGTTAAATCCGACTGGATTTTTAATTAAGTTCAACATGACTTCTTTATCTTCAACATCAAATGTTTCTTGACGACCAAAGACGCGTTGTGCTTTAGAGAACCCTGCTTGGATTTCTTCAGTTGAAAGACCGAAGAATTTTGCAGCGGAGTAAGCTGCTAACGCATTGTAAATATTGTAAAGTCCAGCAATTGGAATTGAGAAAGTAGTACCGTCAATATCAAATGAAGAACCTGTTAGATATAATTCATTAAGTGCAGTGACTGCATAATTCAATTCAGGACGTTTGAAATCACATTTTGGACAATAGTATTTTCCGAGGTTGCTATAAGTAATGCACTTATAGTGCAAGATCGATTGGCAATGAGGGCAAAGAACACCATCAGTATTGTAGTGCGCCATCATTTCGCTATCTTCAGCATTGTTAAATCCGAAATACTCACGAGGATTTGGAGTGTCCACACTATTAAAAATAGGAGCGTCTCCATTTGCTAAAATAGTTGCACTTGGTGCAAAAGCAGCACCATCTAGCATTAATTGATAGGTTGTATAAATTTCTCCAAAACGATCCATTTGGTCGCGGAAAATATTCGTGAACACAAATAGTTTTGGTTCGATATATGGAGTGATGTGGCGAATTGTCGCTTCATCCACTTCAAGAACAGCGATATTCTTCTCCCCAGTCTTTGGAGAGTGGTTTAAAAATGTTGAAACAATCCCTTGAGTTAAATTAGCTCCAGTAGGGTTTGTTAAAATATTTGGATATTTTTGTTTTAACAATTGAACAATCAGTGAAGTTGTTAAAGTTTTCCCGTTTGTTCCGCTGACGATAATGACATCGTAATTTTCAGCGAGTGATTTTAAAATATTTGGATCGATAGCATGAGCTACTTTCCCTGGCAGGCTACTACCACCTTTTGTAAAAGTCTTCAGAGCCCAGCGAGTAAATCTACCAGCTCCTAAGGCAACTTGTGTTCTAAGATTCAATTTAGACGATCCTTTCCGTTAATATACTTCACTATTGTAGCATATTTTCATGAAAAGTGGTTTATAAAAACGTTTTTAAAATTTTATTAAAATTGTTTGTGAAAAATCGCCTGAAATAACGGTTTTTCTTTGCACAAAGGTACCCATTTATCGTAAGATATTAAAGGTATAGTTTAGCAATTGGAGGGATAAATGTGGCACAATTGTTTTTTAAATATGGTGCAATGAATAGCGGAAAATCAATCGAAATTTTAAAGGTTGCACATAATTATGAAGAACAAGATAAACCGGTTTTATTATTTACGAGTGCAATTGACGACCGTGACCAAGTAGGATATGTATCAAGTCGTATCGGAGTAAGACGTGAAGCCATTCCGATTTTTGACGATACACCTATTTACGAAATTGTCGAAGGTCAAGCGGTGAAACCTTATTGTATTTTGATTGATGAATCTCAATTCTTATCAAAACAACACATTCTCGAACTCGCTCGAATTGTTGACGAATTAAATATTCCAGTAATGGCATTTGGCTTAAAGAATGATTTCCAAAACGAGTTATTCGAAGGCTCTAAATACTTATTACTTTATGCTGATAAAATTGAAGAAATTAAAACGATTTGTTGGTATTGTCATAAAAAAGCAAGTATGAATATGCGCGTAGTGGATGGTGTTCCAGTGTATACGGGAGAACAAATTCAAATTGGAGGCAATGATGCCTATTATCCAGTTTGTCGTTATCATTATAATCATCCTGGTGAAGAACGCTTATAAGAGAAGATAAAGGAGAAAAGTATGTTCGATCAATTAGATAGTTTTATTATTCGTTATGATGAACTTTCAGAGTTACTAAGTGACCCGGAAGTTATCGGCGATACAAAACGT
Source organism: uncultured Streptococcus sp. (assembly GCA_916719965.1). Lineage (GTDB taxonomy): Bacteria > Bacillota > Bacilli > Lactobacillales > Aerococcaceae > Granulicatella. The sequence continues at coordinate 41,932 of CAKAPS010000002.1, read as the reverse complement.
TTCATGGAATTAACAAAAGAAGAAGCAAACTTACGACCAAAAGTAGAAACGTTCAAACGTTATCAACAAGTGGTTGAAGAAATTAGCGACACAGAGGAAATGCTTGGTGAAAGCTTAGATGCTGAAATGGCAGAAATGGCTAAAGAAGAATTAAGTGCCCTCAAAAAAGAAAAGGTAGAATTAGAAGATAAAATCAAATTCTTACTGTTACCAGAAGATCCAAACGATGGCAAAAACATCATCATGGAAATCCGTGGCGCAGCTGGTGGAGATGAAGCTGCACTCTTTGCGGGAGATCTTTTGAACATGTATCAAAAATACGCTGAAGCACAAGGATGGCGTGTAGAAGTGATGGATGCCAATGTAACAGGTATCGGTGGATATAAAGAAGTTATTTTAATGATTACAGGGGATAATGTATTCTCTAAATTAAAATATGAATCTGGTGCTCACCGTGTACAACGTGTTCCATCAACTGAATCTCAAGGACGTGTGCATACTTCAACAGCTACAGTCGTTGTTATGCCTGAAGCAGAAGAAGTAGAAATTGAATTAGAAGATAAAGATATTCGTGTGGATATTTACCATGCATCAGGTGCTGGTGGACAGCACGTTAACAAGACTGCATCTGCCGTACGTTTAACTCACTTGCCAACAGGAATTGTTGTTGCTATGCAAGATGAACGTTCACAATTGAAAAACCGGGAGAAAGCGATGAAAGTATTACGTGCGCGTGTGTATGACAAGATTTCTCAAGAAGCGCAATCTGAATATGATGCAAACCGTAAGTCTGCAGTAGGTACAGGGGACCGTTCTGAACGTATTCGTACGTACAACTTCCCACAAAACCGTGTTACAGACCACCGTATTGGTTTAACTCTTCAAAAACTAGACCAAGTGTTAGCTGGAAAAATTGATGAAATTGTCGATGCTTTAATTCTTTATGATCACACAGAAAAATTGGAGCAATTAAATAATGGAAGCAACTAATCCAACGAACCAAGAAGTCCTCATTAGGGCTTCTTGTTTTTTAGAAGAAAAACAACCGAAATTAGGGCATGAGGAATGCCAGCATCTTGTCAGAGAATTGATGTTATATAAGAATCAATGGACTTTATCTCAATTTTTATTAAATTTACGCCAAGAGACTACTGTGACTTTTGAAGACTTAGAAGGCGAGTTACTACGTCTTAGTGAGTTTGAACCATTGCAGCAAATTACAGGAGTGGCTGAATTTCTAGGGGAAGAATTTATGGTCACAAAGGATACTTTAATTCCTCGTCCAGAAACAGAAGAACTTGTTTTAAAAGCACAGTCCTTTTTAGAACAGTGCCCTGTTGGGAGAGTTCTAGAAATTGGAGTTGGAACAGGATGTATAATTTTGAGCCTGGAAAGACTAGTAGGCCTTCATCATTATATAGGGTGTGATATTTCAGAGGAAGCGCTCGTTGTTGCTAAGAAGAATCGGGATAAGTTTAGTCTTCAAACCGAATTAATTTACAGCGATGTGTACAGCAATGTTCCACATGAGAAATTTGAATGTATTATTAGTAATCCACCGTATATTGCTTTTTCTGAAGAAGTGTTAATGGATGAATCGGTGAGACGCTATGAACCAAAACAAGCGTTATTTGCAGAACAGGAGGGCCTTGCGATTTACGAAAAGATTGCCCACCGCTTAGAAGAGTATCTAACAGATAGTGGACAAGCCTTTTTTGAAATTGGATTTAAGCAAGGACCAAGCGTGCAACGAATTTTTAGTGAAGCTTGTCTGAATCGAAAAGTAACGATCCATAAAGATATTGCAGGTTTGGACCGAATGATTATTGTGAGTGGAAAGGAGGCGCTGTAATGGAAACACAAATTTTTACAAAAGAAAACTTAGATGTTGCAGCTCAGGCTTTACAGCAAGGTGAAATTGTTTCTTTCCCTACGGAGACGGTATATGGATTAGGAGCTATCGCAACGAGTCAAGAAGCCGTTCTAAAAGTCTTTGAAGCAAAAGGGCGTCCAAGTGATAATCCGCTGATTGTTCATATTAGTGATATTCATCAGATGACTTCTACTGTAGAAGAAGTTCCTGAAATTGCGCTGACCTTAGCAAAAGCTTTCTGGCCAGGACCACTCACAATGATTCTGAAGGCAAAACCAGGAATTTACGCTCCAGCCTTATCTGCCGGACTTCCAACAGTGTCTTTCCGAATGCCAAATCATCCTGTCACATTAGAGTTAATCACGAAGGTAGGAATTCCTCTTGTAGGGCCGAGTGCGAACCTTTCAACAAAGCCAAGTCCAACAAAAGTAGAGCATGTATTCGAAGATATGAATGGCCGTATTCGTGGGATTGTGGATGGAGGTTCATCTACTGTGGGTGTTGAGTCGACGGTGATTGACTTAACAAATGAAGAAGGTCCTGTGATTTTAAGACCAGGTGTGATTACGAAGGATCAAATTGAATCGGTAATCGGACCTATTCAATCTTCTATCACGACAAAAACAGGGGAGAAGGAAGTACCAAAATCTCCTGGCATGAAATATCGTCATTACGCACCAAAAACACCAGTGTTTGTTGTCAGCGGAACAATTGAAGCTTTTGAAGAAGCTATCGATCAATACAAAGTACAAGGAAAAACAGTGGGTGTGATGGCTCAAAGCGCTATTGTAAAGACAATTGAAAATAAAGTTGAAGGTACTTACAAGATGGGGACGAGCGTGGATGATATGAACCGTGCGTTATTTGATGCACTGCGTACATTAGACCACTTAAAATTAGATGTTATTTTAGCCGAATCAGCTCCAGAAGTAGGAGTTGGAATCGCGTATATGAACCGTTTGAAAAAGGCGGCATCCACCGCACTTTAAGAGAACTCATAGGTTTTCTACTAAACGCTATAATGTGATAGAATAGAAAGGTAAGAATAGAAAGGGGTAGTTGAATGAGTCAATTTACAGAAGATAAAATCATCTTTGAGACGATTGAAAAAGAACTTCATCGTCAGCAACAAGGGATTGAATTAATTGCATCAGAAAACTTCGTATCTGAAGGAGTTTTGCGTGCACAAGGAAGTATTCTAACGAATAAATATGCAGAAGGGTATCCAGGTCGTCGTTATTATGGCGGATGTGAGTACGTGGATGTTATCGAACAATTAGCGATTGATCGCGTAAAAGAATTGTTTGGAGCTGAATACGCCAATGTTCAACCTCACTCAGGTTCTCAAGCAAACATGGCAGCATATCGTGCCTTAGTAAAGAAAGGCGATAAGATTTTAGGGATGGACTTAAACCATGGTGGTCACTTGACTCACGGAATGGGAGTGAACTTCTCTGGTCAAGATTATCAGTTTGTTTCTTATGGAGTAAATCCAGAAACTGAAACAATCGATTACGATGAATTAGAACGTATCGCTAAAGAAGAAAAACCACAGTTAATCGTGGCTGGTGCTTCAGCGTACCCACGTGAAATTGACTTCAAACGTATTAGTGAAATCGCTAAAGAAGTTGGAGCTTACTTTATGGTGGATATGGCTCATATCGCTGGTTTAGTCGCTAAAGGGGCTCATCAAAATCCAGTTCCTTATGCCGATGTTGTAACATCAACAACACATAAAACATTGCGGGGACCACGTGGCGGTTTAATCTTAGCAAAAGAAGAATTTGGCAAGAAATTAAACAGTGCAATCTTCCCTGGAATCCAAGGCGGACCACTAGAACACGTGATTGCGGGTAAAGCAGTTGCATTCCATGAAGCTCTTCAACCAGCATTTGGTGAGTATATCGAGCAAGTCGTGAAGAATGCTAAAGCAATGGCAGAGGTGTTCGAAGGAACAGCCATTCGTGCGATTTCAGGTGGTACAGATAACCATCTATTACTCCTTGATATTAAAGAAACTGGATTAAACGGTAAAGAAGCGCAAGAATTACTCGACACTGTTGGAATTACAGTGAATAAAAATGCCATTCCATTTGATACATTACCACCTGTTAAAACAAGTGGAATTCGTGTCGGAACGGCAGCTATTACAACACGTGGTTTCGATGAAGCTGCGGCGAAAAAAGTAGCTGAGTTAATCCTTACAACATTAACACATCCTGAAAATGAAGAAGTATTAAACACGGTTCGTCAAGAAGTGAAACAGTTGACGGAAACTTTCAAATTATACGCTTAACGAAGTAAATGTAAAGGTTTGTTTCAGATTATGAAAATAATAATAAGTTTTCAAACTGAGACTAGATATTTAACTGGTTTTTAGGTAAAATAATAGAAGTGACACTAATGTATTGGAAGGAGAATGACAAATGGGTAAATTTCACGTACTTGATCATCCGTTAATTCAACATAAATTGACAATGATTCGTCAAAAGGATTGTGGAACAAAAGTTTTCCGCGAAGTTGTAAACGAAATTTCAATGCTAATGGCTTATGAGGTTTCTAGAGATCTGCCTCTTGAAGATGTAGAAATCGAAACTCCACTTGTTAAAACAACATTGAAAACATTAGCTGGTAAAAAAGTTGCTATCATTCCGATTCTGCGAGCAGGACTTGGAATGGTTGATGGAATTCTCGAATTAATCCCAGCAGCCAAAATTGGGCATGTTGGTATGTATCGTGATCATGACACATTGCAACCTGTTGAGTATTTCGTGAAGTTGCCTTCAGATATTTCTGAAAGACAATTGTTTGTCGTTGATCCTATGTTAGCAACTGGGGGATCTGCAGTAGCTGCTATTGACGCACTGTTGAAGCGTGGTGCACAACCTAGCTCAATTAAATTTTGCTGTCTTGTAGCTGCTCCAGAAGGTGTAGAAGTTCTACGTAAAGCCCACCCAGATATCGACATCTACGCAGCAGCGTTAGATGAAAGATTAAATGAACATGGATACATTCTTCCAGGATTAGGAGATGCTGGAGATCGTTTATTCGGAACCAAATAATAAATTTTTATAGTCAACGCTTTTGCGATAGACTATTGCCACCAAATCTGACAATAATCACCGTACTGAGCGTAAAACTCAAAGTATAGGATTATTGTCAGTTTTTTTATTTGGTGTAAAGGAGGGGAAATAAGAAACATGGAAGCAACGCCAAAAGTGGTTGAGATTTTTGGATTGTCGTTTTCAGTTCCGATTTTGATTTCATGTGGGGTTAGTGTTTTACTAATCGCATTGTTTACAATTTTTGCCTCAAGGAAGGTTTCGATGAAGCCTGGTAAGTTGCAAAATGCTTTAGAAGCTCTTATGGACTTCTCGAAGGGTATTGTAAACAGTGCAGTTGATGAGAAAACAGCACAAACGTATTATTTATATATTTTCTCACTGTTTTCTTTTGTACTAGTCGCTAATATGGTTGGGCTAATCATCTTTATTCACTATGAAGATCACAGCTATTTTGCCAGCCCAACAGCTAGCCCGGTAGTATGTTTAGCCTTAGCGCTAATGACAACATTAATCGCACATTATTCTGGTGTACAGAAGATGGGACTCAAAGGATATATTCAACATTCTTACTTAAGTCCGATGTCGATAATGCTCCCAATCAAATTGATTGAAGAGTTTACGAACACAATTACGTTGGCATTCCGTCTTTACGGAAATATTTATGCCGGCGAAGTGTTATTAGGATTGATTGTGATGTTCTCATCCGCAGCAGGACTAATAACCTATATTCTTGCAATCCCACTAGGGGTAGTTTGGCAAGGATTTTCAGTGGTAATTGGAGCTATTCAAGCGTACGTATTCTGTACGTTGACAATGGTTTACATCTCACATAAAGTAATGAAACATTAATTTTTAAGAAATGAGGAATTTATAATGACAGAATTAGCAGCAGCAATCGCAGTAGCAGGAGCAGCTTTAGCAGCAGCCTTTGGTAACCAAGCAGTTATCGTAAAAACAATTGAATCAATGACACGCCAACCAGAAATGAGCAATGAATTACGTTCAACAATGTTCATCGGGGTTGCCTTAATCGAAGCGATGCCAATCTTCGCCGTATTAATCGCTCTTATCCTTGTATTCGTTAAATAATCCAACAAATGGAATTATTGTCGTAAAGGAGGGGTGAGAGATGTTTGAAGTAATGTTATCAGGTAATGTCAGTACAATTTTAGGCGATACTTTAGTCGTATTAATTTCAATGACGTTGTTACTATTCTTGGTGAAATTCTTTGCTTGGGATAAAGTAAATGCCATGTTAGAAGCACGTCGAGATAAAATTGCTAAAGATTTAGATGAAGCTGCTGAGAAAAGAAAATCAGCGGAAGAAATTCAGGCTAATGCCAACGAAATTATTCATAACGCAGAAGTGAAAGGTAGCGAAATCTTAGATAACGCTCGTGAAGCAGCTTCAAAAACGCAAGATGAAATGATTAAAGAAGGTAAAGATGTGGTCTCTCGCATGAAAGCAGATGGACAACGTGAAGTCGATTCAATGAAACAACGTGCCATTGCGCAAGTGCAAGATGATATTGTAGACCTATCGGTTCAACTTGCTAGTCAAATTCTTGAAAAAGAAGTGACAAAAGAGAAGCATCAAGAAGTAATCGAAGCCTTCATTAAGGGGTTGGAAAATAATGGTTAAATATCATAAAGATATCGTTAAAGAAGCCAGCCATTTCTATGCAAAGGCAAAATTCGAAGGTCACTTAGAGCAGGTGACGAATGAACTCCAAGCAATTTTAGCAGGAATTCAAAACACTTCGACGTTTAGACAGATGATGCATTTAGAGCATGTCTCTTATGACAAAAAGTTATCTGTATTAGAATCAGCATTTGGACATTTATCAAAAGAAACACAAGAGTACTTAGCAACATTCCCGTCTGAAGATGGTTCGATGAATATTGTAGAAGCACTCGAAGCGTTCTTAGATATTTACAATGCTAATAAATTAGAGATTGTTTCTGCGATTCCTTTAACGAATGAGCAGATGGATCGTATTGCAACTGCATTCCAAAATAAAACACATAAAGAATTTGATTCTTGGGTGAACACTGTAGATCCTTCAGTGATTGGAGGCGTTCAAATTAAGACAAAAGAGTATTTATTAGATGGAACGATTGCAAACAAACTAAAACAATTCAAAGAGAAAATTAGCCAAACAGGATTAAAGAGGTGAGATGGCATAAATGGAAATGAGTAATATTACAGCGAGAATTCGTGACCAAATCGCTTCTTTTGAAACGAAAGAACAAATTGAAGAAATCGGTGAAGTTTCCTTCATCGGGGACGGAATTGCTCGTGTCATCGGTCTTACAAATGTAATGGCTGGAGAATTAGTAGAATTTGAAAACGGCGCCTACGGGATGGCCCAAAACTTAGAAAAAAACGATGTCGGTGTTATCATCTTCGGAGGATATGAAAATATCCATGAAGGAGAACCTGTTAAACGTACAGGACGTATCCTTGATGTTCCAGTAGGAGATGCATTGATTGGTCGTGTTGTCGATGCGTTAGGTCGTCCAATTGACGGACTTGGGGCCATCGAAACAACGAAAAAACGTCCAGTAGAAAATGAAGCACCTGGCGTTATGCAACGTCAAAGTGTAAAACAATCATTACCTACAGGATTAAAAGTAGTCGATGCATTAGTTCCAATCGGTAAAGGGCAACGTGAGTTAATCATCGGTGACCGTAAAACTGGTAAAACAAGTATTGCAGTGGATGCTATTTTGAACCAAAAAGGTAAGAATACATTATGTATTTATGTAGCTATTGGTCAAAAAGAATCTACAGTTAAAGCTCTTGTTGAAACGTTAAAACGTTACGGAGCAATGGAATATACAACGGTTGTATCAGCGAGTGCTTCTCAACCAGCACCAATGCTTTACATTGCACCATATGCAGGTACTGCAATGGGTGAAGAGTGGATGTATCAAGGACGCGATGTATTAATCGTGTACGATGATTTATCAAAACAAGCTGCAGCATATCGTGAAATTTCCCTATTACTTCGTCGTCCACCAGGTCGTGAAGCATATCCAGGGGATGTATTCTACTTGCACTCACGTTTACTAGAACGTGCAGCAAAATTAAGTGATGAATTAGGAGCAGGGTCATTAACAGCCTTACCAATCATCGAAACACAAGCCGGAGATATTTCTGCATATATCCCAACAAACGTAATCTCTATTACAGATGGACAAATCTTCCTAGAAAGTGATTTATTCTACTCAGGGGTACGTCCAGGGTTATCTGCCGGATTATCTGTATCGCGTGTTGGGGGTTCTGCCCAAATTAAAGCGATGAAGAAAGTTTCTGGTACATTACGTATCGACTTAGCAAGTTACCGTGAGTTAGAAGCCTTTACTCAATTTGGTTCTGACTTAGATGCGGCAACGCAACAAAAATTAAATCGTGGTAAACGTACGGTAGAAGTCTTGAAACAAGATGTTCACCAACCATTACCAATCGAGTATCAAGTATCGATTTTATTTGCTTTAACACATGGTTTATTAGATGCGATTCCAATCGACCGTATTAAACCATTTGAAAAAGCGTTATATCAACATTTAGAAAGCGAACATAGAGATTTATTAAATGAAATCCGCGATCAACATGTGATTTCGGATGAAGAGAAATTCTACAAAGTAATTGAGAGTTTCAAACAAATTCATTTATTTGAACGTGTTCAATAAGCGTAGAAAGGAGAGGTGACCTGAATGACGGCTTCCTTAAATGATTTAAAGAAGAGAATTGTTTCAACAAAGAAAACAAGTCAAATCACTAGCGCCATGCAGATGGTCTCTGCAGCAAAATTAGCCAAATCAGAGCAAGCAGTGCGTCACTATCAAGACTACGCTCAAAAAATCCGTGAAGTTGTAACTCACTTACTATACGCAAATCACAATAAAGAAGAGGTTGTCGATGAAACGTCAGAGGACGGAGAAGTAGTAACTTCTTTCATCGACTATCACGACTTATTAATTGAACGTCCGGTTAAAAAGACTGGATACTTAGTGATTTCATCTGACCAAGGACTTGCTGGGAGTTACAACTCTTCCATTTTCCAATCAACAAGAGAAATGTTAGAGTTAGACCACCAATCCAAAGATGAATATGTCATCTTAACGATTGGGGATGCTGCAAGTCGCTTCTTCAAGAAGATGGGAGTCGATGTACGTCTTGAAATTAATGACGTATCCGATATTCCAACCTTTGAAGAAGTAAGAAAGATTGTGTCAAGTGCGGTCCAAATGTTCCGTGACGGTGAATTTGATGAGTTTTACGTTTGCTATAATCACCATGTAAACGCACTTTTATCAAATTACCGTGTTGAAAAAATGTTACCAATTATCGACTTGGACGCGGAAGAAGCAAAAGAGTACGAATTGGATTATATTTTCGAACCAAATAAGGAAATTATTATGGACATCTTGCTTCCACAATATGCAGAATCGCTTATTTACGGAGCCATTATCGATGCCAAATCAGCAGAACATGCTTCTCGTATGACTGCAATGAGAAGTGCAACTGATAATGCTAAAGATTTAATCAGTAACTTAACACAAGATTTGAACCAGAGACGACAAGCGCAAATTACACAAGAAATTACAGAAATTGTCGGTGGAGCAGCCGCTCTGGAAGAACATTAGGATTTTAGAAGGAGGAAAATGGATTGAGAACTGGAAAGATTTTACAAGTTGTAGGGCCAGTTGTAGACGTGGTATTTCCTTTAGAAGAAGGCGTTCCAGATATTCATAATGCATTACAAGTTGTGAAAACAGCCAATGATGGTAGCGAAAAAACTGTTACTTTGGAAACTGCTGTAGAATTAGGGGACGGTGCAGTTCGTACGATCGCCATGGAATCTACCGATGGTTTGCAACGTGGCATGAAAGTGGTGGACTTAGGACGCACAATTAGCGTTCCAGTGGGACCTGAAACATTAGGCCGTGTCTTCAACGTTCTTGGAGATACAATCGACTTGAAGGAACCATTCCCAGCAGATTTCACAAGACATGAAATCCATAAACCAGCACCAAAATTTGAAGAATTAAACAGTCAATACGAAATTCTACAAACAGGGATTAAAGTTATTGACCTTTTAGCACCATATCTTAAAGGTGGTAAAATCGGTTTATTCGGTGGTGCCGGTGTAGGGAAAACCGTATTAATTCAAGAATTGATTCATAATATTGCCGAAGAACTTGGTGGTATTTCAGTATTTACTGGGGTAGGGGAACGTACTCGTGAAGGGAACGACCTTTACCATGAAATGCAAGAGTCAGGTGTATCTGCTAAAACAGCGATGGTGTTTGGACAAATGAACGAACCACCAGGAGCTCGTATGCGTGTAGCACTTACAGGTTTAACAATTGCGGAATACTTCCGTGATATGGAAAAACAAGACGTGCTTTTATTCATCGATAACATTTATCGTTTCACACAAGCAGGTTCAGAAGTATCAGCCCTACTTGGACGTATGCCTTCTGCCGTAGGGTATCAACCAACACTTGCAACTGAAATGGGTCAATTACAAGAACGTATCAGTTCAACTAAAGACGGATCGATTACATCTATTCAAGCGATTTACGTGCCTGCCGATGACTATACTGACCCGGCTCCAGCAACAACATTCGCCCACTTAGATGCAACTACAAACTTAGAGCGTCGTTTAACAGAACAAGGGATTTATCCAGCGGTGGATCCACTTGCTTCAACTTCAAGTGCCCTAACTCCAGAAATTGTTGGGGAAGAACACTATGAAGTAGCGATGAAAGTACAACAAATGCTTCAACGTTATCGTGAATTACAAGACATCATTGCCATCTTAGGGATTGATGAATTGTCAGATAGCGAAAAAGTCATTGTAAACCGTGCAAGAAGAATTCAATTCTTCTTATCACAAAACTTCCACGTTGCCGAAGCATTTACAGGACAACCTGGTTCATATGTTCCAATTAAAGACACGGTTCGTGGATTTAAAGGAATAATCGATGGTTTATATGATGATATTCCAGAAGATATGTTCCGTAACGTAGGACCAATCGAAGACGTGATTAAAAAAGCTAAAGCAGCAGGGTTTTATGGAGGAAACTAAAGATGGCTGAACATGAATTACTGGTCGTTGTCACAACACCAGAAGGAAAAGTGTATAACCATCGTTCCTATTCTGTGAGTGCCGATGCAGTCGATGGCGGAATCACCATACTACCGCATCATGCTCCAATCATGCTTCCTTTAAAAATCGGGGCTCTTCGAGTGAAACGATTCTTAGAGGATTCCCCAACTGATTATATTGCAATCGGTGGAGGAGTTATGGAAGTGCGGGATAATGTCGTAACGATCATTGCCAACGTGGCTGAGCGTGCAAGAGACATTGACGTGACTCGTGCAGAACAAGCCAAAGATAAAGCTGAAAAAGTGATTAGCGATAGTAGTCGTTCTCAAAGTGATGTAGAGCGTGCGAAAATCGCTTTAAGCAAGGCAATTAACCGTATTGGTGTTTCTAAACATAGAAGAAAATAAATAAGAGAGGATGATTTCATCCTCTCTTTTATTGTTAGAACGAAAAACACTAGCAGAGAATTCTGCTAGTGTTTTTAATTTTATAAGATTTCTTTGATGTAAGTTTCGAGTTCTTCTTGAGTCAGAACACCGGCCGTTTTTTTAACAATCTTTCCATCTTTATCGACAAAGATTAGGGTTGGAATTTCTGTAATCTCATGATATTTTTGGAAGCTTGAGTCAACGTCTGAATAATAGTTGAGGGAAAGAGAATGCTCCTTTAAGTATTTCTTTCCGTTCTCAATCGGTTCTTTCTGACTAATCATCGCTACACCAACAAATTCAACTTTGTCTGCATATTTTTCTTTTAATGTATTTAAAATTGGGAGCTCTTGTTGGCAATCTGGACACCAACTTGCCCAAGCGTAGTAGACTGTTGGTTTTCCGTTAAAGTCTTTTTCAGTTAATTTCTTTCCGCTAGCGTCTTGGAATACGACGTTTGCATCAGCAGGTTTGCTGCTTGATGGTAATAAATAAAATGTCGCCAAGCCAACAACAAAAAGAGCTGCAAGAGCCAATAAAAGTTTTTTCATAAAATCCTCTTTCTATTTTTATTCGTGAATATCAAACACGTATTTGTGGCCTTGTGTAAGGCTATGGTAGAATCCTTTACCGTCATATAAGTGGAATACTTGTACGCCAGCAATATCTTCTTCGTTAGGGTAAACATCTTTTACGAATGGGTTATCTTTAAGAACTTCTTCAAGACGTTCACGACCAATTTCTTTAACAACACCTTCGATACGAATCACTTGGATTAAGTAATCTTCGCTCTTCATAGCAGTAATGGCAACTTTTTGGTTATTTTGTAGTTGTTTGTAGAAGTTTGTTTTTGGACTAGTCATAAAGAACACGCCTTTTTCGTTTGCAACACCAATATGGATATGACGTGCATGAGGTTGGTTGTTCTCATCAGCAGTCGCAATAACAGCTACATTCATTTCTTCTAAAATACGTAAAATTTCATTGACTTCCATGGTGATTTCTCCTAACTGTTTTCTTTTTATTTTATCACAGATTGTTTTATGAAAGAAGACTTGCGATTTCGTCTCGGATTTGTTCAGGCGTTGTAGTAGGGGCGAAACGTTTTAAAATCGTTCCATCTTTAGCTACGAGGAATTTTGTAAAGTTCCATTTAACTTTTTCGCCGAAAAGACCAGCCGTCTCCTTCTTTAATAAATCAAATAATGGATTAGTTTCAGGACCATTTACCTTAACCTTACCAAACATTGGGAAAGTCGTATTGTAAGTTAATTGGCAGTGAGAGAGTGCTTGTTCAGCAGTGAGGGGTTCTTGTCCTGCAAATTGGTTACAAGGGAAACCAAGAACGGTGAACCCTTTGTCCTTGAACTCTAAATAGAGTTTTTCTAGTCCTTCAAATTGTGGAGCTAGACCGCAACCACTGGCCGTATTCACGATCAGTAGTAATTGTCCTTTATAGTCCTCTAGAGTGGTAACATCTCCACTGACTGTAGGGACTTCGATTTCATAAATTGACATCCGTTTTCCTTCTTTCTTAAATAAGGCCGTAGTGTTTTAATCCATTAACAATGCCGTTATCTGTATTGTTCGTTGTAATAAACTCCGCAATCTCTTTCAGCACAGGAAGCGCATTTCCCATTGCCACAGGGTGAGTCACTGCTTGAAGCATCTCGATATCGTTTGGACCGTCTCCGAATGCGTAAGTTTCAGCATCTTCTTGGTTTAAGTGCTCTAAGAAGCGTTTGATTCCTTCTGCTTTTGAATTTCCTTTTGAAATCACATCGACTGAGTACGGTGTGTTTCGTAGGAAATCAAGATTTGGAAATGCTACTTTATATTTTTCTTCAGCAGGTGGAAGAGAGATAAAGAGCATCATGTTAATTGGATTTTCTTTATAAAAATCTTCTTTCAATGCAGGAGGATTAGTATGAATAAATCCATATGCATCTTTAGCACCTGTGGAGGATTCTACTAAGTAAAATTCTTTGTCGTTATAGGCTGTTAACCCATACCCATCTTCTTTTACCATTTGATGGAATCTTTCTACCGTTTCAGTTGGAATTTCTGAAGAATAAACACGCTCTCCTTGATAAAGAACGACTTGACCATTCATAAAAATTCCTGAGTGGATATTGGCACTTTCCATAATATCGCGCGTCTCAGCAGATGACCGTCCTGTTGCGATAAAGGGTTCATACCCATTGTCCTTTAATGTTTGAATAGCCTCTGCTGTAGCTTTATCGACTTTGGATTCGCCGTTCAAGAGAGTTCCATCCAAATCAAAAAATACAAAACCTTTCATTCCGTCACTCCATTCATTGTGTCTTTTTTTATTATACCATGTTTTCAACATTTTTAATTGTAGTTCGAATTCATAGTATTTCGCGTGAAAGAGTAGAATTATCGTAGTTTTTATGTTAAAATTGAAAAGAATTTTAGTTAAGGAGGGAATCCTTTGTACAGTTTAATTTTATCACTGATGGTTGTGGTATGCGTATTATTAATTATTGTTGTTGCAATGCAACCTTCAAAAACAAATGCTGCGAATTTAACAGGTGGAGCAGAACAATTATTCGGTAAACAAAAGGCACGTGGTTTTGAGGCATTCTTAATTCGCGTAACAGTTGTTTTAGGAACAATCTTCATGTTATTAGCATTTGCATTAGCATACATTTCATCAAAATAATAAATTTAAGTACAATTGTTCGGACAGCCAACCAATTGTACTTTTTTATTTGTCAGATTAGAGGAGTAATATTATGGAAGCACTATGGTTAAGAAAAGAAAGCAATACAAGAGCGGTGATTTTATTTCATGCTTATACAGGAACGCCTGCCGATGTGAGAATGCTTGCGCAGTTTTTACATCGTCATGATTATGCAGTCTATGTTCCAGTATTTTCTGGCCATGGAACTCCAGATGTGGAAGATATCTTGGCAAGTTCTCCTGAGGCTTGGTATGAAGATGCCAAAAGTGCTGTCGACTTTGTTCGAGGAGAAGGATTTCACACGGTGACTGCCTTCGGATTATCGATGGGCGGTATTATGGCGACAAAATTAGCAACCGAACATCTCGTTGAATATGCAGGGACTTTTTGTTCGCCGGTATCTTCTGGAAATCCTCAGTTGCCAGGACTGTTTCAAAGTTTTATGATGTATGCGAAGGCGTCTTATAGAAATGTAGGACGACCATTTGATGAAGCTGAAATGAAGGAAAAAGCACAAAAACAATTAGCACACATTCAATCATTTTCAAGTGAAGTTGCTTCACACTTAGATGAAGTGACAGGAAGTTTTTATATTGCACAAGGGGAACAAGATACACTTGTCGATCCAGAGTCTTCTCTTGAATTAAAAGAGGGCCTCATTAACGCACAAGTGGAGTTACATTGGTATGAAGAAGCAGGGCACGTGATTACGGTTAGTCCTGTTAGAAAGGAATTCCAAGAGACTGTTCTCTCTTTTCTAAATCAACAAGAATGGAGGTAAAGAAATGAGACAATCATTAGAAGAAATCTTAATGGCTTTCTTTATGGAACATGAATCCGAAAGTTTTTTTGTTCAAGAAATTAGTGAGCATTTCGGATTTACTGCTTCAAAGGACTTTAAGATTTTAGTGAAACAATTAGCTGACCTCGAAGATTCTGGAAAAATTGTATTAACACGACAAGGTAAATTTGGATTCAATCAAAAAAATCGTACGTTAGAAGGAACATTCCGATTAAACGATAAAGGATTTGGTTTTGTCACAGTTGAAGAAGGCAAACCAGATATTTTTATTCCAAGAACGGATGTCCATGGCGCTATGGATGGAGACAAAGTTGCGATTCGTATCGTTCAAGAAGAAAATCCTTATAACGACAAAGCCGCAAGCGGAACAATCGTGAAGATTATTGAACGCGCTGTGAAGCAAGTGGTGGGGATTTATACACGTTATCCATCGAAGATTATGATGCAAACAGGCTATTGTGGCGAAATTGCATTAAAAGATTCTAAATTAAAGAAAACGAAATGTTATGTGACTAGAAAGGGATTAAACCCAGTTGACGGAACCGTCGTGATTGCCGAAGTTGACAGTTATGAAACAGAGCGTCACGAACTCGTCTTGAAGGCGCATATCGTCAAAGAAATCGGCTATAAAGACGCTGTCGGCATGGACATTTTAATGATTTTACATCAATTAAAAATCCCAACAGTATTCCCAGACTCTGTTATAGGGGAAGCCAACCGTGTGAGTGAAACGATCTCACCGGAAGAAATCGAAGGGCGTGTGGATTTACGCCAAGAATTAACCGTGACAATTGACGGAGCAGACGCAAAAGACTTAGATGATGCGGTAGCTCTAGTCAAACGCGAAGATGGAACCTTTGTCTTAACGGTATCCATCGCCGACGTTTCTTATTATGTAACGGAAAATTCTGAAATGGATAAGGAAGCATTTGAACGCGGAACGAGTGTGTATTTAACAGACCGTGTGGTTCCAATGTTGCCACAACGATTATCAAACGGAATCTGCTCGCTTCATCCATATGAAGAGCGATTAACGTTAACAGCACGCATGGAAATCGACCGTAGCGGAACGATTTACCAGCACGAGATTTTCCCAAGTGTGATTCAATCGAACGAGCGATTAACTTATGATGAAGTGAATGTATTATTCAATACGAATGAAGCTTCTGAAAAAATCACTCCAGAGATTGAAGCAATGCTTTGGAACATGAAGGAATTGCATACGATTCTAGAACGTAGACGTATGGAACGTGGAGCGATTGACTTTGATACACAAGAAGCAAAAATTCTGGTCGATGAAAAAGGAGCGCCAACCGAAATTGTACTACGTGAACGTGGCGTAGCAGAGCGACTCATTGAGTCCTTTATGTTAGCTGCTAACGAAACCGTGGCTCGTCATTATGAACAATTGAAGGTGCCGTTCATTTACCGTATTCACGAAAATCCAGATAGCGAAAAACTCCAACGATTCTTAGAGTTTATTACCGCATTTGGAATTACGATTAAGGGGAAGAACGATTCGATTACACCGAAGAAATTGCAAAAGGCCTTGAATGAGGTACGCGGTGAGCCGTATGAAGCTGTGGTATCAACAATGATGCTTCGTTCTATGAAACAAGCTAAATACGATATCACGCCAACGGGACACTATGGACTGGCAGCAGAAGACTATACGCACTTCACTTCGCCAATCCGTCGTTATCCAGACTTAATCGTCCATCGTATGATTCGTCATTACGGAAAACATCCAGGTCATTTATCGAAGAAAGAAGAAACACTTCTAGAAGATAAGTTGCAACAAATTGCAGACCAATCATCTCGTATGGAACGACTTGCAGTACAGGCGGAACGCGATGTGAACGCATTGAAAAAAGCTGAATACATGCAAGACAAAGTCGGCGAGGAATTCGATGGAATCGTAAGCTCAGTGACAAAATTCGGGATGTTTGTCGAGTTAGCCAATACCGTAGAAGGATTAATTCATATTTCTCACTTGAAGCAAGACTACTTTAACTTTATTGAAAGTCATATGATTTTACTTGGGGAACGTACGGGTGTTAGTTACCGTATCGGTGACCGTGTTCGTGTGAAATGTGTGAAAGTAGATGTGGAAGCTAGAGAAGTCGATTTCCTACTCGTAGAAGATGCAAAATTGGCCAAAACAGAACGTCCAAGAAAAGGCGAACGCTTTGATGAAAAGTCTTCTAAGAAAGGCAAAAAATCAAAAGGACGCCAACGCTTTAAAAAAGCAATTAAAACGAAAAAGAAAAGACGCTAGGAGGTTCGTGAATGCCTAAAGGAACGAACGATAAAGTGCTCGCACAAAATCGAAAAGCAAGTCATGACTATACCATTCTTGAAACGATTGAAGCTGGGATGGTCTTAACTGGAACAGAAATCAAATCGGTTCGTCAAGCGCGTATCAATTTAAAAGATGGATACGTGAGCTTGAAGCAAGGAGAAGCTTTTCTTGTAGGTGTCCATATTAGCCCGTTTGAACAAGGGACACTGTTCAATCATGACCCATTAAGAACGAGAAAATTATTGCTTCATAAAAAGCAAATTAATTATTTACTGGAGCAAGTAAAGCAAGCCGGAAATACGGTAGTGCCGCTGAAGGTCTACATTAAAAATGGCGTTGCAAAGTTGTTAATCGGAGTTGCGAAAGGGAAGAAAAATTACGATAAACGTGATGCCTTAAAGCAAAAGGATATGAAACGCGAAATCGATCGTGCAATGAAAGAAAGATATTAAAGAGGAAGGCTGGACAAATTGTCCAGCCTTTTTTGCATACAAAAAACAGTTCATTACCATATATGGTAATGAAATATTTCAAAAAAGAATTCCGTTTCATATTTGTTTCATATTGGAAGTGCAAACTAATAGTACAGAATAGGAAAGGATGTGGGAGAGCACATGGATTGGAAAAAGAGAGCAGGTGCGTATCTTGTGCGCAAGAAGATTCGTACAGGAATATTATTTTTCATCATGATGCTAATTACAGCAGCCGTCTTGGCGGTACTCTCGATGCAAGAAAGTACAGGGAAGGTTCAAACGAAGCTATTAGAACTATCCAATTCGGGATTTCAAATAGAATCGCTCTTACAAGATGGAAGCATCGAACAAAAAAAATTGTCCCAAGTAGAACAAGTTGAGGGAGTGAAAGAGGCGCAGTATGAATTTGATGGCATTGGTCAACTAGAAGACGCAAAGGCTGTTGAAAGAGAACAAGCGGTCCAACTCGATCAAGGGAATATGGGAGAACTGGTGGGGTATCATGGTGTCACTTCTAGCAATCAGGAGCTAAATTTTGCTAGTGGTGCGCTAAGTCTTAAAGAAGGCCGTGCGTTAACGAAAGACGATTCCGGAAAAGTTCTCGTACATGAAGAACTTGCAAAAGAAAACAATTGGACAGTCGGAAGCAAGATTAAATTGAAGAACTTCCAAAACGGGGACGCTACTGCAAACAGTAAAGAAGTAACCGTCGAAATCGTTGGAATCTTCAACGGGAAATTATCGGAGCAATCGACAGGGTTGACGAGTGACTTAACAGAAAATCGCATCTATATGGATTATAAAACGAGTCAATCATTAATCGGGAAAGATGAATCGAATGCGATTGTTCACCGTGCGATTTTTACGGTGAAAGATCCATCAAAACTAGATGAAGTGATTTCAAGAGTAAAAGAACTTCCTCTCAAGTGGGATAGCATGCAACTTTCTAAAAATGAACAAGTATTTGAGCAGGTAGCCTCGCCTATCCAAAACTTTAAATCGCTCATGACATTGTTGACGAGCTCTGTATTTGTATTAGCAGTAATTGTTTTATTTTTAATTTTATTATTTACATTAAGAGAAAGAATTCATGAGTTTGGAATTTTGATGTCGGTTGGAATTTCAAGAAAAGAAATTATCGCGCAAATCTTATTAGAACTCTACACCGTTGCGGCAACGAGTTCGATTTTTGCTCTTATGTTGGGAAGCTTTGTAGCTAAACAATTTTACACTGGTCTCTTATCTTCGGATGAGATTCCAATACAAGTGAAATCATTATTTGAGTCGAGCTTGCCAGAGTTCAGTCTGATGCAAGGACTGCTAACCATTGGAGTCGTACTGATTATTATTGCATTAGCCGTTCTATTTAGCACGGCAGTTATCTTAATGAAGAAACCGAAGAAAATTTTAAGTCAAATGAACTAAGGAGTGTTTTTATGTCAGTATTATCATTAGAAAATATTTATTATCGATACGAGGATTCTCAAAAATATGTATTGAATGATCTGAATGCCACTTTTGAAGAAGGAAAATTCTATGCGGTCGTTGGGAAATCCGGAGCAGGAAAATCAACTTTCTTATCGCTATTAGCAGGACTAGATAGCCCAACAAAAGGAAAAGTGTGTTTCAATGGGCAAGATATTGCGCAAGGGTCATACAGTGAACATCGTCGTGACCATATTTGCTTAGTGTTCCAAAACTATAATTTAATCGATTATTTAACACCACTTGAAAATGTAAGGCTCGTAAATGGAAAAGCAAGCAAAGATATATTGTTGAAATTGGGATTAGAGGAAGAATTAATTCATCGTAATGTATTGAAGCTATCAGGTGGGCAACAACAACGGGTTGCGATTGCGAGAGCGCTTGTTTCAATGGCGCCAATTATTTTAGCGGATGAACCAACCGGAAACCTTGATGAGGGAACCGCAGCAGAGATTATCGATATCTTAAAAATGGCAGCACATGAAAGTGGGAAATGCGTCATCGTAGTGACTCACAGCCCGCAAGTAGCGACTGCGAGTGATGAAGTGTTGGAATTAGAAGATGGAAAACTAAAGAAAGCAAGAGGGGGAAAATAGATGAATATCCTACAAAATGCTTGGGCATATGTCTCAAGAAAAAAGTTTAAAACCTTAATTATTTTCTTTATTTTATTCAGTATGGCAACAGTGGCTCTTAGTAGCTTAGCCGTAAAACACGCAACGGATACTGCTGCAAAAGAAACGTTTAAGTCGATTAATTCTTCGTTCTCGATGCAAATCGACCGCAGACATAATCAAGGAACTGCTCGTGGGGGCGGGAACTTGAAAGGAAAAGATATTCAAGCGATTGAAGGAATCGAAGGCGTTCAAAAGGCAGTGAAGCGAATGGAAGTCGTAGCTGACCTTGTGGATCAAGAATTGATTCCAGCAAAAGGAGTTCGTCTTGACGCCACTCGTCAGCAACGTTTCGGGAAAGCAGCTCAGGTAACAGGAATTAACGATTCTAGTATGGATGAACGATTTGCTGCACAAACCTTCACGCTTACAGAAGGGCGTCATATTAAAGATGACGATACAAACGTGGCATTAGTACACGAAGACTTTGCTAAGAAAAATAATTTAAAAGTCGGCGACAAGTTTAAGTTGAAATCAAACATCTATGATGCAGATAACGAGAAGCAAGCCAATAACCAAACCGAAGTGACGATTGTTGGTCTGTTCGGAGGTAAAAATAAAGGTGGAGTCACAGCGCCACAAGAATTATATGAAAACACCATTTTAACGGACTTGAAGACAAGTGCTTTAATGTATGGTTATACAGATGCGGATGCGATTTATTTAGATGCTACTTTCCTTGTTGGTGGTCAATATGACATCGATAAGGTAATGGAACAAGCGAAGAAGTTGGGAATTGACTGGAAGGCATATACGCTCATTAAGAGTAGTCAAAACTACCCAACGCTTCAAAAATCAATTAACTTAGTATACGGCTTAACGGATAAACTATTCCTTGGAAGTCTGATTTTCTCTGCTATTATTTTAGTACTCGTTCTCTTCTTATGGACAAATAGCCGCAGAAGAGAAATCGGTGTCCGTTTGGCGCTTGGAATGACGAACAAAACGATTATTGCACAAATGCTTTGCGAAGTTGGAATGGTCAGCATTGCCAGCTTTATCGCTGCAATTCTTGCAGGTGGACCTGTCAGCGAATGGGTTGGAAAACTCATTTTGGGGCAAGTGAATAGCAGCATTGGAACGCAACTGGCGAATGAAGCGAAATCGGCCAACCTTGGTGGTGGAGCAGCCGTTGACGGTTTCAATAAGACATTGACAGAATTATCGGTGACGGTATCCAATATGGATAAAGCAACAGTTGTAGGTCTTGGACTCGTCGTTGTTGTTATTGCAGTTCTCTTAGGCAGTGCGTTTATTTTACAAAAATCTCCGAAGAGTTTATTGCAAGATACGGAATAAAAATGCAAGGGTCTAGTCGCTAGACCGATTGATTGATATAATAGCAAAAAAGAGGTGATGTTTTTGAATTTATTAATCGTTGAAGACGAAGGAGCGATTCGCGAAGGCGTTCGTGAATATTTAACAGAGCAAGGCTTCCATGTGTTTGAAGCAGAAGATGGAGTAGAAGCGCTTGAAGTATTTGAAAAAGAGTCGATTGATTTAATCTTACTCGATATTATGATGCCTCGAAAAAGTGGCTTTGAAGTGTTAGAGGAGGTGCGTAAAACTAGTAAAGTTCCTATTCTGATGCTAACGGCCCTTCATGACGAAGAAACACAAGTGAGAACGTTCGAGCTACTCGTTGATGGATTTATTCAAAAACCATTCTCCCTCGTCGTTTTGCATAAGCAGATTGAAGCCGTATTGAAGCGTCATTACGGAGAAATGGATGTGTGGAACTATGAGAATACGAGTGTGAATTTTACCAGTTTTGAAGCTAGAGTAAATGGGCAGATTGTGGAAGTAACTGCAAAAGAACTGGCAATTTTGAAACTACTCGTAGAACATCACGGACAAGTATTGAGTCGTGCTCAAATATTAGATCACGTGTGGGCAGAGCATGAAGATCCACCGTTTGACCGTGTTGTGGATGTTTATATCAAGCAATTGCGAAAAAAATTATTGTTGGATTGTATCGTTACTGTTAAAAATGTCGGATACAAGTTGGAGTTAAGATGAGAAAATTAAAACTGTTTCCTAAGATTTTTATTTATACATTGAGCATTCTAGGTACGCTAGTCGCCATCGCGCATCTGTTTTTATACTTTGCCTTTCCGCACTTTTATTTGCAGGAACGTCAGCAAGAATTAAGCCAAAAAGCAGATGTGTTAGTAGAAAGTTTATCCAAAGTCGATGAACAAGAGGCTGCGTCTGCTTTGCAACTGTATGCTAAAAATGAAGGGATTACAGCTTACTTAAGAAAAGAATCGAACGGGGAGAACTTACAGCTAGGAAGCGAGTTAGCCATTGATGAAAATAGTGATCAGAACTCGGTCATTATCGAGGATAGACAAGTCACTACAAAAGACGGCAAACAAATGCAACTGCAGGTCGTGACGACAACCGAATCGGTGAAACAGGCAACCAAGGTTACATTCCGTTATTTGCCATTATCGCTCGCCATTTCGATCTTTACAGCAGTCATTTTCTCGTATATTTATGCTAGAAAATTATCGAAACCTCTGATGCAAATGTCCAGAGTAACCAAGAAGATGATGGAATTGGATAGAGATGCACGGTTTGTAAATCCAAGAGCCGATGAAATTGGACAGATGGAGATGCAAATTAATGAGTTATACGAGCATCTACTATCCGTCATCGATGAACTGGAAGAGAAGAATCAGAAGATGATTCAGTTGGAAAAAACAAAGGTGGATTTCTTGCGAAGCGCTTCTCACGAGTTGAAGACGCCATTAGCAGGCCTGCGTATTTTATTAGAGAATATGAGCCTCAATGTTGGTAAATATAAGGACCGTGATAAGTACTTGGAAGAGTCGATTGCCAAAGTCGACCAGATGTCTGTACTCGTTCAGGAAATTCTGGCGCTGTCTAAATTACAAGAAGAAACTCTAACAAAAGAAGAAATAGCATTAGACAAAGTTCTTCCAGAGTGGAATCGAGAATTCCAGTTATTATTACAAGAAAAAGGACTAGTGCTTGAAGAAAGCATCGAACCGTTTACGATTGAAGCGAGTCCAATCGCCTTTCGAAACGTATGGAATAACTTATTGATGAATGCCATTAAACACTCATCAAAAGAAGGCGTCATTCGAGTGGAATTAAAGGATCAAGATTTAACGATTGAAAATCCATGTGTTCCACTAACGAAAGAACAAATTGAAACGGCATTTTCACTCTTACCATCTTCAAAAGGAACGACTGGCGGAGGAAATGGAGTAGGACTCTATAGTGTTCATCAGTTGCTCGAACGTGAACAAATTGAACACCGCTTCTTTGCAACAGCAGAAGGAATGTGTTTTGAAATGAATTTTAAAGATAAAGCTTAAAAGAATGGGTTACCACATGCGGTAACCCGTTCTTTTTTTGTTTGGGAGCGATTCGCTACTTTTGGACGAGATTCCAACAATTAAAAGAAAAAAATGGAGAAATTAGCAAAAAAAATCACAAAAAACGCTTACATTTAAAGCGTTTTCGTGTATAATTAAAGTATCAATAAAAAGATAGGAAGGTTGATATTATGGCAACAATTGATCGTTTCGCTACAGACACTATACGCAAGAGCAATCCGCATCTTTCGCAATTGAAGGCAACTATTGAACCAGCTTTTTATTCGAACAATGCGACTGAAATTCCGACTCTGGCAGAGGCGTATGAATTAGCGTCACATGCACCTAATACAACAGTGTTAGATGCGTTCGTTGCAAACGCAAAGGATTTAGGGTTACCGGAGGATGCACATATTCTTACGGTTGTTGATGGGAGCGTTGTAGGACGTACTGCAAAAGCTCGTCGAATTTTGGGTAATAATCCAGCAGAAGATGCAAAGATTATTCCAATCATTCGTGAAGAGATTTATAACAGTTCGTTCAAACCGTTTATTAAGGGTACAGCCGTTGTAGGTCTTGATGAAGACTTTATGGTGAAGGCGCATATCACAATGCCTAAAGAACACATTAACAACTTGTACTCATGGTTATTGAACTTCCAAATTTTCAATGACCAATATAAGAGACGTTATGATGCGTCTAAACAATATGACGAAAATGATATTTTCATTTTCTTCGACCCAACTTGGAGACATCCTGATTACCCAGATGGATTAGCATTTTTTGATACAAAACATAACTGTGCTGCAATTTTAGGAATGAGTTATTTTGGGGAAATCAAGAAAGGAACGTTAACATTAGCATGGGCAACTGCCGCTCGTAACAACTACGTTTCTTGCCACGGTGGTTTGAAGATTTTCCATAAAGAAGGCGATTCTTACGTTGCAAGCTTCTTCGGATTATCTGGATCAGGTAAGTCTACATTAACACACGCAAAACATGACGATAAATACGACATTGAAGTATTACACGACGATGCATTTGTGATTTCGGTAGAAGATGGTTCATCTGTAGCTTTGGAACCTTCTTACTTCGACAAAACAAATGACTATCCAGCAGGTCACAGAGAACAAGATTACTTTGTAACGGTTCAAAACTGTGGTGTGACTCTGGATGAAAACGGCCGTAAAGTATTAGTAACAGAAGATATTCGTAACGGTAACGGACGTACCATTAAATCTCGTTATTCAACACCAAACCGTGTTGATAAGATTCAAGAACCAATTCAATCTATTTTCTGGATCATGAAAGATGATGCACTACCACCATTAGTGAAAATCACAGATCCACGTTTAGCATCTATTTTAGGATGTACATTAATGACAAAACGTTCTACTGCTGAAAATACAGGAGCTGGGGCAAACTTAGATGCGCTCGTTATCGAACCATATGCAAATCCATTCCGTGTATATCCATTAGTAGAAGACTACGAAAAATTCAAAGCTTTATTTGATAAAGGAGTAGATTGCTACATTATCAATACAGGAGACTACCTAGGTAAGAAAGTGACAAAAGAAGTTTCTCTTGGCGTCATCGAAACTGTAGTCGATGGTAAAGCACACTTCGAATTATTCGGTGGACTTCCAGGAATGGAATACTTACCAGTAGAAGGATATGAAGTGCCTGACATGAATGGCGAATACGCTGAATTAATTCGTGATCGTATGCAATTCCGTCTAGACTACTTGAAAGCATTTAATGATGCAAATCCAGAACATCAAATTCCTCAAGATGCCCTTGAAAGCATCAAGACAATCGAACGCTTTATCGACGTATTATAGTGGAAGGAGTGTTCGGTGATGACTAGAAAAATAGGAATTACAGATACAATCTTACGGGATGCCCATCAATCTTTGATGGCAACCCGTATGCGAATTGAAGATATGCTCCCTGTTTTAGATCAATTAGACGAAGCAGGATTTGCTTCTTTGGAATGTTGGGGTGGAGCAACGTTTGATGCATGTATTCGTTTCTTAGACGAAGACCCATGGGACAGACTTCGCACCTTGAAAAAACATTTAAAGAAGACACCACTCCAAATGTTATTACGCGGACAAAATATTTTAGGATATCGTCACTATGCTGATGATGTGGTGGAAAAATTTGTCGAAAAATCAGCAGAAAACGGGATTGATATTTTCAGAATTTTCGATGCGTTAAATGACGTTCGTAACTTGGAAGCTTCACTAAATGCTGTGAAGAAGACAGGTAAAGAAGCACAAATGACAATTTGCTATACGATTAGTGATGCGCACACGATTGAATACTACAAAGAACTAGCAGCAAAAATGCAAGAAATGGGTGCGGATTCTATCTGTGTGAAAGACATGGCCGGAATTTTAACACCAGCTCGTGGTATTGAGCTCGTTCGCGCATTAAAAGAAGTGATTACAGTTCCAATCGTCGTGCATACACACTGCACAAGCGGTATTGCACAACTCACTTATCAAGCAGTCATTGAAGCTGGTGCAGACCGAATCGACACGGCCCTTTCACCACTTAGTGAAGGGACAAGCCAACCACCTACCGAATCATTAGTCATTGCACTTCGCGAATTAGGCTATGATATTTCGGTTGATTTGGCAAAATTAGAACCAATTGCAGACCACTTCCGAGTGATTAAAGATAAATACATTAAAGATGGAACTTTGAATCCAAAAATGTTAACACCAGATCCACGTGCGCTTTTATATCAAGTGCCTGGTGGAATGTTATCAAATATGTATTCTCAATTAACGCAAGCGGGTGCAACTGATAAATACGAAGAGGTATTAAAAGAAGTGCCTAAAGTAAGAGCAGACCTTGGATATCCACCGCTCGTAACTCCAATGAGTCAAATGGTGGGAACACAAGCAACGATGAACGTTCTTACAGGCCAACGTTACAAAGTGGTTTCTAACGAAGTGAAATCTTACTTACTTGGTTCTTATGGACAATCACCAGTACCAATTCAAGAAAGCTTCAGAAGAAGCATCATTGGTGACCAAGAAGTCATCAGTGACAGACCAGCAAACCACTTGCCACCAGAATTCGAAACACTCAAAGCAGAACTTGGAGATTTAGCAAGAAGTGACGAAGATGTCTTAACTTACGCACTCTTCCCTAAAGTCGGTAAAGAATTCTTGCTCAAGAAGAATGGACAATGGCAAAAACCATCTGAAATCGTGAAGATTTTTGCGACTGTAAAGTGAGGAGAGAGTTATGCACTTAAGTTTATTAGAAATCCTATGGATCACAATCGTTTCAATGGGAATTGTGTTTGTGATGTTGACGATTCTAATGTTTCTCATGCAAGGAAGCTCTAAAGTTATCCAAATCCTGGAAGCAAAGAGTCATCCAACAGCTGGAGTTGTAGGTAAACCAGTTGAGGTGAAACCTGAGGCTCCAACAAATGATGGGACATTATTTGAAACGAATAAACTTGCTCGAGTTGCCGCACTAGTCGCTTTAACAAAAGCGAGTGCGGATGTTCCGGACAAGCACTTTGAAATTGTATCGATTGAAAAGAAGGTGGATTAAATGAAAAAATACGAGGTAGAAGTGAATGGCGAAACATTTATCGTCTCACTAAAAGAAATTTCAAATGAAGAAGCAACACAAAAATTAGCGGCTGCTCCAACTCCAGCACCTAGTGCGCCAGTGGAAGAAAAGAAAGCTGCGCCAGTACCTGCTCCAACAGGGGACGGTGAAGTGGTGCCTGCTCCTATGGCAGGGATTGTATTATCGGTCAATAAAAATATCGGTGATGCAGTTAAAAAAGGAGATGTACTTGTGATTTTAGAAGCCATGAAGATGGAAAATGAAATCCTTGCTCCGGCTGATGGTGTTGTGAAAGCAATTCATGTATCAAGTAATGAATCTGTCGAATCTAACCAACCACTCTTAACGATTTAGGAGGCGATGGTTTATGGAAGTCATTCAACAGTTGATTGAAACAAGTGGGCTCTATAATTTAACAATTCAAAATATCATTATGTTAATTATCGCCTGCGTGTTTCTATATCTAGGGATTAAACGAGGGTATGAACCATACTTAATGGTTCCGATTGCGTTCGGGATGCTCCTTGTAAACTTACCATTAGCAGGGTTGATGGATGCTCCTACTGAAAATGGACCTGGTGGACTCTTGTATTACTTATATCAAGGAACAAACCTTGGTATTTATCCACCATTGATTTTCCTTTGCTTAGGGGCCTCAACAGACTTTGGACCGCTACTTGCAAATCCAAAGACCATCTTGCTTGGTGGGGCAGCTCAATTCGGTATTTTCGTCGCATTCTTCCTTTCAGTAATGTGGGGAATGACACCGCAAGAAGCCGCTTCAGTAGGGATTATCGGGGGTGCGGATGGACCGACAGCCTTGTTCTTAACGACAAGACTTGCACCGCACTTATTACCAGCAATCGCGCTAGCAGCGTACTCATACATGGCGCTTGTGCCGATTATTCAACCGCCAATTATTCGTGCGCTCACAACGAAGAAAGAACGTCTAGTGAAGATGACAGAAAACCGTAAAGTCAGTGAAACGGAAAAAATTCTTTTCCCAATCATCGTTACAATTTTTGTCAGCTTATTAGTACCAAGTGCAACACCATTAGTAGGATGCTTAATGCTCGGTAACTTAATTAAAGAAATTAAGGTAGTGCCAAACATTACAAAAGTTCTACAAAATGCGATGATGTACGGAGTTACCATTATTTTAGGATTAACCGTTGGAGCGAAAGCGACAGGGGAATTGTTCTTATCAGTATCGACTCTTAAAATTACTTTACTAGGATTAATCGCTTTTGCTGCAGGTACTGCGGCGGGGGTTATTATGGGTAAATTGATGTACAAACTTTCTGGCGGTAAAATCAATCCAATGATCGGTGCAGCAGGGGTATCTGCCGTACCAATGGCTGCTCGTGTTGTACAAAAAGAAGGACAAAGAGAAGACCCAAGTAACTACTTATTAATGCATGCAATGGGACCAAACGTAGCCGGAGTTATCGGTAGTGCGATTGCGGCAGGGGTATTACTCGCATTCTTCTCATAATAGAAGCACTCCTTTCAAACAAAAATCAGAAGAAGAGAAATCTTCTTCTGATTTTTTTGCGTAGTTAGAGGTGAGGTGAGTGGGATGGAAGAGGCAGTTGGGCGCATCCAAGCAGTATTTCAATCGATGCTAAAAGAGAATGAAGTTTCTACGAATGCTGTGCTAAATGTTGGGATTACAGTGAAGAATGGAAAGAAGGAGTGCCAGTTTTGTGGGAATACAGATCCATTGGAATTTGCTAAGGGGCCTTGTCTGAATTGCGCGGGCGGTGAATGTTGGTATTGCTTGAAGTGTATTGGGATGGGAAAGGTAAAGGCTTGTAGTGTGGTGATTGCGACTCCGGAAGAAGAACAGCCTTTTCCAAAAAGAGAAGAAGGATTAGCCCACTATAAACATACTTTGAGTTCCAAACAGGAGCAGCTATCTTTGGAGTGCTTGAAAGTCGTAAAGCAAACAGGATTTCGCGAGCACCTACTTTGGGCTGTGACAGGTTCTGGGAAAACGGAGATGATTTTTCCAAGCATCGAATGGATGTTGCAACAGGGAAAGAGAGTCGCCATTGCTGCACCAAGAATTGATGTGTGTGTGGAGTTGGCGCCGCGTTTGAAGGAAGCTTTCCCGACAGTCGAGCAAAACGTCCTACATTCACAGTCGGAGGAAGGGTACAAGAGAGTGCCACTGACGATTGCGACGACGCACCAGATGCTTAGGTTCTACCGCGCATTTGATTTGGTCGTGATTGATGAGACAGACTCATTTCCTTATCGGGATAATGAGTTACTGATTCGAGCAGTTCATCGTGCGGTGAAAGAGGACGGCAGTTTGCTGTATTTAACGGCGACTCCGTCCCAGACACTAGAGAGAAGAATCAAACGAAAAGAGTTATCGGTATCCTTGTTACCGGAACGGTATCATAAGAAGCCGTTAGTAGTACCGACGATGAATTTTATCGGTGATTTAGACAAAAGATTGAAAAAGAAGAAAGTGCCAAAACCTGTGTGTCAGTTTATAGAGGAACATTTAAAAGAGGGGAAACGATTTTTGCTGTTTGTACCGAGAATTACACTTCTTAATCCGATAGAAGTAGCACTTAGACGACAGTTTACAAATGCGAAATTCGAGACGGTTAGTTCTAAAGAAGTGTATCGGCAAGAAAGAATCGCAAAAATGAGAGCAGGAGAGCTCGATTTTCTAGTGACGACAACGATTCTAGAACGCGGAGTCACTTTTCCAGGAGTCGATGTTTGTGTCATCAATGCTCACGAAGAGGAATTTTCAAGAGAAGTACTCGTGCAAATCGCAGGACGCGTTGGACGGACAGTAGAATGTCCAACAGGAGAGGTGGTCTATTTTCATAATGGCAAAACAAAAGCAATGGTCCAGGCGGTCAGGGAAATCGAGGGCTTAAATCAACAAGCGCTTCTTGGGAGGGAACACGAATGAAATGTTTATGGTGCGGGGAAGAAGTCGAACGAGCCCAACCGATACTCTCGTTTTTACTAGGAGCAAATAGAAAGTGCATTTGCGTCAATTGTGAGCATCCGTTTATAGAATTAAAACAGCATCCAACTTGCCTAGAGTGTGGACGGCTGATGACAAAAGTGGAAGTTTGCCCGGATTGTCAAAAATGGCATCAAGTAAAAGAAGCGGTACTCCTAAAGAATACTGCCTTATATGCTTATGACGAGGCAGGTCGAAAGTTTATGGAGTTATTCAAATTTGTGGGAGATACAAGAGTGATGACGTTGGTGATAAAGGAATTAAGACAAGAGTTGCTAAAGTATCAAAAGAGAGGCTTCGTTCTCTGTCCATTACCTTCGTCCAAAGCGAGTCTAAGAAAAAGGGAATTCGAGACGATTCCAACTTTACTGGAACAGTGCCATGTACCTACCGTTTCACTTTTAGAACATATTGGCAGTGGGAAGAAGCAATCCGAGAAGACAAGGCAGGAGCGTCTGCAACTAAAGCAACCTTTTAAAGTGAAAGAGAATGTAGGGGTTCCAAAGAAAGTCTTATTGGTGGATGATGTTTATACAACCGGTGCAACAATCCACCTTGCCGCAAAAGCATTAATGGAAACAGGTGTTGAAGAAGTGGAATCTCTGACGTTATTTAGATAAAAAGTGTATCATAAATGATACGTATCATTTATGATACAAAACAAATCGATAAAACAGCCCAAGCAGATTTCTGCTTGGGCTATTCGAGTGGATTTAGTTATTTTTAAAATCTTGTAGTGACATATTGGTCAAGAGCGAGGAGGGCATTTGCCACATCTTCGGCAGTATAGTCAACAACCATTTGGTGGATAGTTTCGCCTTCTTGTGTAGCAAGAGATCCAATCTTGAGTAAGTCTTCATAGGACACAGAATCCAATTTCACTTCTTTCAGCGTTGTTGGTAATCCAAGTGCTTTATAGAAAGTAATGTATTTATCGAGTTCTTCTTTTGGACGATTTTCTAATAACAGTTGCGTCAATGTACCATAAGCTACTTTTTCACCGTGAGTGAGAGTATGGATGTCACCATGGATGGCAGTGAATCCGTTATGGATGGCATGCGCTGCTGCTAAACCAGCCGATTCGAAACCGATACCGCTGAGTAGGGTGTTTGCTTCTACAATAGCTTCTAAAGATGGAGTAACCACTTTGGCGTTTGCTGCTGCAACGGCTTGTAGACCATTTTCGAATAAAGTACTTTCGCAGACACGAGCGATGGCTTCTGCGGCAATCGTTGGCACTTGACCGACCATTGTGCCGCCTTGTGCTTCGATGACTGCACGAGCCTCCACCCAAGTCGCAAGCGCATCGGCAATTCCTGAGATTAATAAGCGAACTGGAGCATTGGCAATGACTTTAGTATCGACTAATACTAATTCTGGATTTTTCTTGTAGAAACGATAGCGTTCAAACACGCCTTCTGCTGAATAAATAACAGAGAGGGCAGAAGTTGGAGCATCTGTTGAAGCAATTGTTGGTAAAATCGCTACCGGACAATTAGAATCGTCCGCAATGGCTTTGGCTGTATCAATCGATTTACCACCACCTAAGCCGATGACTACGTTTAGTTGATGTTCCTTCACAACTTCAGCAACGCGGCGGACTTCATCGTTAGTGGCTTCACCATGGAAGATTTCACGATGAACAAACGCGCCTTCTTTTACGAGATTTTCTTCTAGTTCTTTACCGACTAAATCATAAACGATAGGGTCGCAAAGAAGGAGATGTCGATTCCCAAGAGCCAACACGTGAGAAAGACCAGTTTTAAGAACATCTTTCCCCTGAACATAACGAGACGGACTAGCAAATACTTTTTCCATAACCATAACTCCTTTATAATTTGTTTACTATTTCACTATATCGTTGAAAACGATTTCTGTCAATGGAGATTCTGTGTTATTTTAACTAGGAATCTTAGACATCCAAGATAGGAGAGAGAAGAGTGTAGTGATAGAGAGTTTTATTGGGAATGATTCTAATCTTCAGTGCTGTATGATGTTTCATCTCATGAAAATAAAATTTCTCCAAAGAAAAGTCCTCAAAAATACCGTTTTTCCTTAACAATTCTTAATGAAAGAATCCTTGAAAACGGTTGTAAAACCCCTTTGCATGCTTTATAATAAAACTATAGAAATCAAACGAAGCAATTCCTAAGAGTGGTCCTTAGGGTATTTCTTCAAATCTGGTTTTCCAGATGAAAGGGGAGAGTATTATGTTTAAATATAATATCCGTGGAGAAAATATTGAGGTCACAGAAGCGATTCGTCAATACGCAGAAAAGAAAATTAGCAAATTAGAAAAATACTTCACTGACGTTGCTAATGCGACTGTATATGTCAACTTGAAAGTCTACACTGAAAAGACTGCAAAAGTTGAAGTTACGATCCCACTTCCTTATTTAGTTCTACGTGCCGAGGAAACTTCAATTGATTTATATGGAAGTATTGACTTGGTAGTCGATAAACTTGAAAGACAAGTTCGTAAACATAAAACAAAAATCAATCGTAAATCTCGTGAAAAAGGATTCGATATTGTGTTACCACCACTTCCAGAAGCGCCTGAAGAGGAGGAAACAGGATTAGAAATCGTTCGTACAAAACGAATTGATTTGAAACCAATGGATAGCGAAGAAGCTGTTCTTCAAATGAACATGTTAGGACATAACTTCTTTATCTACCAAGATGCTGAAACGAACGAAACAAACATTGTTTATCGTCGTAAAGATGGAAAATATGGTTTGATTGAAACAAATTAATAAAATTTTAGGTGGCTTTTATAAGCCACCTTTTTTGTGAATAGAAATGGCGCTAGTTTTAGCGAAAAGAAAACGGAGTTAAAGCAACAACAACTTTCCGTTTGGATAGGAAATTGAGTTTCTTTGACGTAAAAATGTAAAAAATTCGGGTGACTTTGAAAAAAGTCGCCTTTTTTTGCTTTCTTAATTAGCTAAACAATGGTAAAATGAATAAGATGCAATAGGTGTAGCCACCTATTTGTAGTACTTTTATGAGATTTAAAATGTTCACCGATTTAAAAATAATGGTGAAAATAAAAAAGGAGTTAATTAAATGGCAAATTTTTTGAGACAGTTAGTTGAAAATGATAAGCGTGAATTACGTCGTTTAGGAAAACTAGCGGATAAAGTAATTGCGTTAGAATCTCAAATGGCTGCATTAGAAGATGCTGATTTTCCAGTAAAAACAGAAGAATATAAAGCAAGATATGCTCAAGGAGAGTCTTTGGATTCATTACTTCCAGAAGCATTCGCGTTAGTACGTGAAGGGGCTGAACGTGTATTAGGCTTATTCCCATATAAAGTTCAAATCATGGGTGGGATTACACTTCATGACGGTAACATTGCGGAAATGCGTACTGGTGAAGGTAAAACTTTAACAGCGACAATGCCTGTATACTTAAACGCATTATCAGGCGACGGAGTTCACGTAGTTACCGTTAACGAATACTTAGCCTCTCGTGACGCTCGCGAAATGGGTGAGTTATATAACTTCTTAGGCTTGACTGTAGGGTTAAACTTAACAGGAATGTCTTCAGAAGAAAAACGTGCTGCATATGCTGCAGACATCACTTACAGCACAAACAGTGAATTAGGATTTGACTACTTACGTGATAACATGGTGGTTTACAAATCACAAATGGTTCAACGTCCATTGAACTACGCAGTTGTCGATGAAACAGACTCAATCTTAATCGACGAAGCGCGTACTCCATTGATCATTTCAGGACAAGCTGAAAAATCAACAGTGTTATATCAACGTGCAGATATGTTTGTTAAAGGATTAAAAGAGGAAGAAGATTACACAATCGACTTAACTTCTAAAACAATTTCATTAACAGACGAAGGGATTAACAAAGCTGAACAAACATTCCGCTTACCAAACCTTTATGACGTGGATAACTCAGCGCTTGTACACCATATCGACCAAGCGTTACGTGCAAACTACATTATGTTACGCGACATCGACTATGTGGTGGATGAAGGTAAAGTTAAAATCGTTGATGGATTTACTGGACGTATCATGGAAGGTCGTCGTTATTCAGATGGTCTTCACCAAGCGATTGAAGCTAAAGAAGGCGTTGAAGTTGAAAACGAGTCTAAGACAATGGCGACAATCACTTACCAAAACTACTTCCGTATGTATCGTAAATTGTCAGGGATGACAGGTACTGCGAAGACTGAAGAAGAAGAATTCAGAGAAATCTACAACATGAACGTTATTGCGATTCCAACAAACCGTCCTGTACAACGTATCGATGGTCACGATTTAATCTACCCATCATTACGTAGTAAATTCCGTGCGGTTGTTCAAGATATCAAACAACGTCATGAAGCAGGTCAACCAATCCTTGTCGGTACGGTTGCCGTTGAAACAAGTGAATTGCTATCTAACTTACTACGCGCAGAAGGAATTCCGCACGAAGTATTAAATGCGAAAAACCACTTTAAAGAAGCAGAAATTATCATGTCAGCTGGTCAACGTGGCGCTGTAACAATCGCGACAAACATGGCCGGACGTGGTACTGACATCAAGCTTGGTAAAGGCGTGAAAGAACTTGGTGGACTTTGCGTAATCGGTACAGAACGTCACGAAAGCCGTCGTATCGATAACCAATTACGTGGACGTAGTGGACGTCAAGGGGACCCAGGTGCAACACAATTCTACCTATCATTAGAAGATGATTTGATGAAACGTTTCGGTGGAGAAAAAATGCAAGCAATCTGGGAACGTCTAAACTTAACAGATGAAGGCGACGATAACTTCATCCAAAGCAAGATGTTAACAAGACAAGTAGAATCTTCACAAAAACGTGTTGAAGGGAACAACTACGATACTCGTAAAAGCGTCCTAGAGTACGATGAGGTTATGCGTGAACAACGTGAAATCATCTACTCACAACGTCTACAAATTATTAACGAAGAAAACTCACTTGAAAAAGTGACAAAAGGTATGATCCGTCGTACAATCCACCGCGTTGTGGAAAGTCATACATTGACAGACCAAAAAGATTGGAACTTAGAAGGAATTGTGGACTTTGCTCACAACTCAATCTGTGCTCCAGATGAACTTTCAATTAGCGATTTAGAAGGCAAATCAGCTACTGAAATCGAAGGAATCTTAAACGAAAAAGCAATGGAAATCTACAAAGAAAAACAAGAGCAATTGAATGGCGACAATCAAATGCTTGAGTTCGAAAAAGTAGTTATCCTACGTGTGGTTGACCGTAAGTGGACAGATCACATCGATGATATGGACCAATTACGTCAAAGCGTTGGTTTACGTGGATACGCTCAAATCGATCCATTAACAGAGTACCAAACAGAAGGTTACGAACGATTCCAACAAATGATTGCTGCAATCGACTATGATGTAACACGTATCTTGATGAAATCTCAAATTCGTCAAAACTTACAACGTGAACAAATTCAAGGAGTTCGTAGTGTAGTGGCTACAGGTCATGACAGAACTTCTGACGACGATTCAGAAAAAGCTTAATAACAAGGGGAGACGGCGAAGCATTTCGCCGTTTTCTTTTAGAAAGAGGTCAGTATGGAAATTAGTGAAATTAGAAATGCGCTTGAAGCCATGAACGAACAAATCATCAGTTATAGGAGGTCTCTTTGACTTAGATCGCTTAGAAGAAGATATCGCAGCCTATGAGCAAGAGATGTCTGAACCATCATTTTGGGATGATAGCGAAAAAGCGAATCAAGTCATTCAAAAGAATAATGAATTAAAGGCTATCTATGATACGTTCCATAAGATGGAATTGGCGCATGAAGAAACTAGTTTGTTATTTGAAATGTATAAAGAAGAGCCAGATGAAGAAGTACATGCGGAAATCGTTGAAGCGATTGGGTCTCTTGAGAAGGACTTGCAACAGTACGAATTAAGTATGTTACTAAACGGTCCTCATGATAAGAACAGTGCCATCTTAGAAATCCATCCAGGTGCTGGTGGTACGGAATCGCAAGACTGGGGAAGTATGCTACTGCGTATGTATATGCGTTGGGCTGAAAAACATGGCTACCGTGTGGAAACAGTGGACTATCAAGACGGGGACGAAGCAGGGATTAAGTCTGTAACCTTGTCGATTGAGGGCTTGAATGCTTACGGGTATTTACGTTCTGAAAAAGGCGTGCATCGTCTCGTTCGAATTTCTCCATTTGATGCGGCTGGGAAACGTCATACATCATTCTGTTCAGTGGATGTTGTTCCACAAATGGACGGAGATATTGATATTGAAATTAATCCAGATGACTTAAAAGTGGATGTGTACCGTGCAAGTGGT
The DNA here is from genome assembly GCA_916719965.1 of uncultured Streptococcus sp. Classification (GTDB taxonomy): domain Bacteria; phylum Bacillota; class Bacilli; order Lactobacillales; family Aerococcaceae; genus Granulicatella. The sequence goes on along the minus strand of CAKAPS010000002.1, from coordinate 5,752 downwards.
GCCGGTGGACAACATATTAATAAGACGTCTTCTGCGGTTCGTATTACGCATATTCCAACTGGTATCGTGACGCAGAGTCAGGCGCAACGTTCTCAATTTAAAAACAGAGATCAAGCGATGGCGATGTTGAAGGCAAAATTATTCCAATTAGAAGAAGAGAAGAAGGCGGCAGAATTGGCAGCTATCCGAGGTGAGCAAAAGGATATCGCCTGGGGTTCTCAAATTCGTAACTATGTGTTCCATCCTTATTCAATGGTAAAAGATTTACGTTCTGGATATGAGACGGGAAATATTGGTGCGGTCATGGATGGAGACTTGGATCCGTTTATGGATGCATACTTAAAATGGACGCTTGAGGGAACAAAAGCAACTGAAGAATAATAGTAGAGAAACACCTAGTGAGAGCTGGGTGTTTTACTTTTGGAAGGAAAATTATTTTAAGTTCGTTTTAATTATCTGTATTATTATTGGGTGAAACTTCCGTTATAACGAAGGAGAAAAGCTTATTAATATAGACACAGTGGTTTATTGACTTTCTTGAGGAGTGAGTAAATACTTCTAATATAGAGTAAAGTATTGTCTTACTGGGATGAATGAGTATACGAGAAGCAATGCCCACACCCAAATCCTTCGCACTGTGAAGGATTTCTCTCGTATCCTGAAGTTGAACTCGCCATCGCAGAAATGGCGTGCGTTTCCCGAAATATCCGCACGGCTGTTCCAGCCGCTTACGGTATTCCGGTCCAACGTTCCATTTCTGAACGCGATGGCTCGTATCCTTAATTTAATATTTCTGTAATCTTATGTGAAGGGGTTGTAATATTCGGGTGCTATAATAGGGAGGATTAAAATATCGAAGGATTAGAAAGCTGGTGAGTTTATGATTGAAATGATGAATGTAACTAAGAAATATAATAAAGGCATCACTGCTATTAATAATTTATCTATCCAAATTAAGGATGGAGAGTTCGTTTATGTAGTAGGGCCTTCTGGTGCAGGTAAATCAACTTTCATTAAAATGATGTATCGCGAAGAAAAAGCGACTAAAGGTAGAATTCGTGTAGGTAAATATGATTTGATGAAAATTAAAGATCGTCAAATTCCGTACTTACGCCGTTATGTAGGGGTTGTCTTCCAAGACTTTAAACTCTTACAACATAAAACTGTATACGAAAACGTGGCATATGCGATGGAGGTTATTGAAAAATCGCCTCGTGAAATTAAACGCCGTGTAGAAGATGTTTTAGAGTTAGTAAACCTAAAACACCGTATGAACAATTTTCCAAATGAATTATCTGGTGGGGAACAACAACGTGTAGCGATTGCTCGTGCAATTGTGAATACACCTGGAATCCTGATTGCCGATGAGCCAACAGGGAACCTTGACCCAGAAACTTCAATGGAAATTATGGATATCCTTGAGCGTATCAACGAACAAGGAACAACAATCGTAATGGCAACACACAATAGCCAAATCGTTAACGAGAAAAAGCACCGTGTAATTGCGATTGAAAATGGTCAAATTGTACGTGACCAAGAACAGGGGGAATACGGATATGAAGATTAGAACGATGGGTCGTCATATACGTGACGCCTTCAAGAGTCTTTTCAGAAATGGATTGATGACATTTGGTGCTGTTTCTGCAGTTTCAATGATTTTATTAATCGTTGGGGTGTTCGTATCACTACTATTTAACGTTAATAAAATCGGTTCAGATATTGAAAATGACGTAAACGTACGTGTGTTTATTGATTTGGCAGCTGACCAAACAAAAACAGATGAATTAGAAGCGAAAATTAAAGCCTTAGATGGCGTTGAGTCTATCACTTTCCGTTCTAAAGACGAAGAGTTAGAAGACGTAACAAAGAACTTCGGGGAAGAGTTATCATTATTTAAAAATGATGCAAACCCACTTCGTAATGCGTTCGACGTAAAAGCAGTAGAACCACAAAAAACAAGTGCTATCGCGAAACAAATCGAAGGCATGGACTACGTAGCGCGTGTTCGTTACGGGGAAGCTCGTGCGGATAACTTATTCCGTATTATTGCAACAGCACGTAATATTGGGGCAGTTGTGATTTTAGGACTATTAGCGTTAGCGATGTTCTTAATTTCAAATACTATTCGTGCAACAATCTATGCACGTAGAACAGAAATCGAAATCATGCGTCTGGTAGGGGCGACAAAAGCGTATATCCGTTGGCCATTCTTCTTAGAAGGCGGTATGATTGGATTAATCGGTTCAGTTATCCCAATCGGATTAGTATGGTCTGTATACCTATGGGTGTATAAAGGCGGTTCAGATTTCTTCTCTGGATCAAGCTTTAGCCTACTCGATCCAAATCCATTCTTGATTTATGTTTCAGCAGGAATGGTTGCCATCGGTGTTCTTATCGGTGCGTTTGGTTCAATTCTTTCAATGAGAAAGTTCTTGAAAAAATAGTTATAAATGACAGAAGGAGTGCAGTTGTGTGCTCCTTCTTTTTTTGTTGAAGAGCATATGCACAAAAGTTATAACGAGTTCTGAAAAACAGGTATAATCAAATAACGAGTTTCGTATTGACTCAGAATAGGGCCATCGTTTATAGTAATTTCATCAGATAAAACAATGCAATGAACAGATAAGTAAATAAAGAAGAACGTTAAAGAGAATCCGGTTGGTGGGAAAGGATACGGGGCAATTTATTGAAAATGGTCTGGGAGCAACAAAGGTGATGAAGCTTTTGCGATTTGTACTCGATAACGTACAAGGGTATCTTGCATTATGCAACGTACTTTTGGAACGGTAAACTGTGAGGTTTATCGGAATTAGAGTGGTAACGCGAAAACTTCGCCTCTAGTGTATAGAGGGAAGCTTTTTTTATGGCCCAAACCAAAGTGGACAGAGCAACCATCTGTTGGAAATCACGAAGCGCGCATGTGGTTTCCAAACAAAGAACAATCATTTAACCAAAAAGGGGACTTATAACATGAAATTTAATAAATTATTCAAAGCAACAACATTCGGACTTTTAGCAACAGCATTAGTAGCTTGCGGAAACAACTCAGCAAAATCAGAAAGCACAACAGAAGCTGCAAAAGCAGAAGACAAAACAATTAAAGTAGTCGCTTCACCAGCACCTCACGCTGAAATCTTAGAAGCTGCTAAACCACTCTTAGAAAAAGAAGGGTACAAATTAGACATTAACATCGTAAATGACTACGTAACTCCAAACAACATCGTTTACGGAGGAGATGCGGATGCAAACTACTTCCAACACACTCCATATCTTGATAAATTTAACAAAGAACATAACCAAGATTTAGTTTCTGTAGGGAACGTTCATATCGAACCAATGGCGATTTACTCTAAGAAATATAAATCATTAAAAGAATTACCAGATAACGCAGTGGTATATGCATCAACAAACCCTGCTGAAGTAGGTCGTTTCTTAAGCTTCTTCACAAAAGCTGGATTGATTAAATTAAAAGATGGTGTGGATCCTGTAACTGCTGGATTAAGCGACATTGCTGAAAATCCAAAGAACATCCAAATCAAAACAGAAATCGCACCTGAATTATTAGTATCAACATACGAAAACAATGAAGGGGATGCAGTGATTATCAACTCAAACTTCGCAATCGATGCTAAACTTTCACCAGTGAAAGATTCAATCGCTTTAGAAGATGGAAGCTCACCATACGCTAACTTAGTCGCTGTAAAACCTGCTGATAAAGATAAAGCAAAAATTCAAGCATTAATCAAAGCGTTACAAAGTGATGAAATTCGTAAATTCATCAACGAAAAATATACAGATGGTTCTGTAATTCCTGCGAAATAATAAAAATAATTAGAGAACAAGAGGAGTGGAAAGATACAAAGCCAAAAGCCTTGTACTTTTCGCTCCCTTTTGACTATTAAGGAGTGAAACAATGATTCGAGTAGAGAACGTGTCCAAAACATATACTGGGAAACAAGGCACGGTTGAAGCTGTAAAAGATGTCTCGTTAGAGATTAGTAGAGGCGAAATTTTTGGAGTGATTGGTTTTTCAGGTGCGGGTAAAAGTACATTAATCCGTTTGTTAAATGGACTTGAGACAGTTACAAGTGGCCATATTTATATTAATGAAAAAGACATTACAACCTTAAAACGTAAAGAGCTTTTAAAAGAACGCCAAAAAATCGCGATGATTTTCCAACATTTCAATCTTTTATGGTCGAGAACAGTCGAAGAAAACATTGCTTTTTCACTTGAAATTGCAGGCGTTCCAAAAGCCGAGCGTAAAGCTAAGGTAGCCGAATTAATCGATTTAGTGGGGTTAACAGGACGTGAAAAATCTTATCCATCACAACTTTCTGGGGGACAAAAGCAAAGAGTAGGGATTGCCCGTGCGTTAGCTAACGATCCAGAAGTCCTTTTATGTGATGAGGCAACGAGTGCACTTGACCCTAAGACGACAAAAGATATCTTGAAGCTATTAGTAGAAATCAACCAAGAACTAGGGTTAACGATTGTGTTAATTACGCATGAAATGCATGTCGTTCGTCAAATTTGTCACCGTGTTGCCGTGATGGAAGAAGGACGAGTAGTGGAAAGTGGAGAAGTGATTGAAGTCTTCAAAAATCCACAACAACCAATTACAAAACAATTCGTGGGAGAAGAACGTGTGGATGATGAAATCGATGAGGTATTCCATCACCTATCAACGTCCCTTCGCCCAGGGGTAGCAGTTCGTATTCAGTATTTAGGCGACCGTACTGGAGACGCCGTATTATCTGAAGCGATTCGTAAACTCGATGCAACGGTATCGATTTTACAAGCGAAGGTGAATATTACGCAAAAAGGGATATTAGGAAGCATGATTATTTTGATTGAGGAAGAATCTTCAAAAGCAGAAGAAGTCATCGAATATCTTAAACAAGCAGAAATTATCGTGGAGGTGTTAGAGCATGTTTAATCTATTTTTAGCATCAGCAAGCCTAGATGAACTTTTCAGAGAAATGTTTTCGTTCGAGAATGTTGTATGGCCTGATGTCATTAAAGCTATTAATGAAACTCTCTATATGACCTTCATTCCAACGTTCTATGTATTTGTCATTGGATTAATTTTAGGACTCCTTCTTTTCTTAACAGGAAAAGGTCGCAGTCTTGAAAATACATGGGTTCATCTGATTTTAGGCGGAATCATTAATATTTTCCGTGCGATTCCATTTATCATTTTACTGACTCTATTAATGCCTTTTACAAAAGCCATCATGTCAACGATTGTGGGTCCTAAAGGGGCAATCCCAACATTGATCATCAGTGCAGCGCCATTTTATGCGCGTTTAGTGGATATCGCGTTAAATGAAATCCCGTCAGGAGTCATCGAGGCGGCAGAATCAATGGGGGCAAATACCCGCCAAATCATTACAAAAGTGCTGATTCCAGAATCACTTCCAGCACTTGTATCAGGGATTACCGTAACGGCAATCGCGTTAATCGGTTCTACAGCAGTAGCTGGTGTTATCGGTGCGGGAGGATTAGGAAACTTAGCTTACCTCATTGGTTATACACGAAACAAAGTAGATATCATCTTTGTCGCTACAGTAGCCATCCTTATTTTGGTATTTATTATCCAAATTATTGGAGACCGTGCGACTAAAGCTATTGACAAGCGATAGGATGTGAGACATCGCGCTCAGAAATGGAACGTTGGACTCGAACGCCGGAAGAAACGTGAAACGTTCTGCGGACGTTTGAGGAAACGCACGCCATTTCTGCGATGGCG
>CAKAPS010000001.1:0-60435 GCA_916719965.1 uncultured Streptococcus sp. | reverse complement strand
TAGCCCATTTTCCCAGAAGAATCATTTGAGATATAACGAACTGGATCGATGCGCTCTTTTGTTCCACCAGCAGTGATTAAAATCTTTTTTCCTTCTAAAGGAGACTTGTATTCTCTTCTACTCTCGAAAAATGTCACTTGTTCAAAGATTTCTTCTGGTTCTGGAAGACGGCCTTTCCCATTATATCCTTCTGCTAAAAATCCTGTTGCTGGTTCAATGATCACTTTTCCATCTGCTTTAAGCTGTGCCACATTACGAACGGTTGCAGGGTTTTCCCACATGTGCTCATTCATCGCAGGCGCTACATAAATCGGAGCCGTTATTGCTAATAATGTGCTTGTTACAAAGTTATCGGCGATTCCATTGGCCAATTTCGCAATCGTATTAGCTGTTGCTGGTACAACAACTGCCGCATCGGTTTTATCGGCTAAATGAATATGTTGAACGCGATCTGCTTCGTCTTCGTCAAACGTATCGGTGTGCACTTTATTTTTCGTTAACACTTGAAACGTTAGTGGCGTAACGAATTCACACGCACTCTTTGTCATCGCAACTTCCACATTTGCCCCTGCTTTTACAAACAAGCGAACAAGTGTAGCTGCTTTAAACGCGGCGATTCCACCTGTAACAAAGACCGTTACGTTTTTACCTTCCCACATACACTATCCTCTTTTCTTAGAAATCTTAACTAAAATTGAAGCTATAATTGGTGTCATCACGGTTGCAGCCAACGCTTCCGCAATACCGTTTGTCATAACAACGCCCATTAAGAAGAGCGGCAATTCCGCAACAGTTTTCCCTGTTAATTCTGCATATTGATTTCCCATCAGTAAATAAATGGAGCTTAATACTAATACCGTATTCATAATACTTCCAAGGAAACCAGCCACTGCCATTCTGAGTTGGTAGGACGCAATGAGTTTAGTTGTCTTATGATAAAATAACGCAACAAGTCCCCCCATCACTAAACGTGGAAGTACTGAAATCAATGGATTCGTAAAAATTAACAAGCTAATCGGGCTCCCTGAAGTAAAGGCGCGGAAGAACGAACACATCCCCCACGTAAAGCCTAATAGGAAACCAGCTTGTGGCCCTAACACAATCCCACCAACAATAACCGTAATATGAATAATTGTAATATCTAAAACCACTAATGGTAAGTTCCCTAAAAATGGAACAAAACTTTGTAAAATAATCATTGCGATAAACATCGCACTTAATACCATTTGAAAAGTTCTTTGTCTTTTCATATCTTCACCTCAAGTCTTAATGACTGTATTATACTAATCTTTGTCATTTCAATCAACGTAAAAAAACTGAAAAAACTAGGAAAGTCACACCTTCCTAGCAATACTGTTGTTTTTTTAGAATGCGTTATAAATAAATTCTGTTGCATTTGTAAAGTCTGTAAAAATAACATATAACAATATACTCGTAATTAGGATATAAAAGAGGAGTGTCCACCCTAAAAATGTATCACACTTACGAACTAATTTTAGAAACTTATCTTTCATCATCCATTCCCCTTCATTTCTTCTACGAATCGTAGTATATCATATTCCTCACACCGTGAACATACTCAGAACCGTACTTTCTCGGGATTTAATGTTTTTTTAGAAATTTAGGCAACAAAAAACACCCAAAGTTTCCCTCAGGTGTTCAGGCTATCTATTGTTTAGATTTTAGATACAGCTTCTTCAACTAATGCTTCAACTTCTTGAACAGTTGCACATTCGTTAATTGCTTTATCTGCTAATGCTTGCATATCGCTTAATGTTAATTTGGCAATTAAGCTACGTGTTTTTAGAACACTTGATGCAGACATTGAGAACTCGTCTAATCCAAGACCTACTAATAGAGGTACAGCTGTTTGATCCCCAGCCATTTCCCCACACATTCCAGCCCATTTGCCTTCTTTGTGTGCTGAATCAATTACGTGTTTGATTAACGTTAAGATTGATGGGTTATATGGTTGGTATAAGTATGAAACGCGTTCGTTCATACGGTCAGCAGCCATTGTGTATTGGATTAAGTCGTTCGTTCCGATACTGAAGAAGTCCACTTCTTTAGCGAATTGGTGAGCTAAAACTGCCGCTGCTGGAATTTCAATCATGATACCTACTTGGATATCATCGCTAACTGCAACACCTTCTGCGATTAATTTAGCTTTTTCTTCTTCTAATAACGCTTTAGCGCCACGGAAATCATTTAATGTCGCAATCATTGGGAACATGATACGTAATTTACCGAATACAGAAGCACGTAATAACGCACGTAATTGTGTACGGAACATTTCTGGTTCGTTTAATGAGATACGAATTGCACGATATCCTAAGAATGGGTTCATTTCGTGTGGTAATGGTAAGTATGGTAACTCTTTATCCCCACCGATATCCATTGTACGAACGACAACAGGTTTTCCATTCATACCTTCTAAAACAGCCTTGTAAGCTTCAAATTGATCTTCTTCTGTTGGCATTTCGTGAGAATCCATGTATAAGAATTCTGTACGGTATAAACCAACACCTTCTGCACCATTGTTTACAACACCTTCTAGGTCTTTAGGTGTACCAATGTTTGCAGCCAATTCAACTTGATGGCCATCTTTAGTGTAAGTTTTTGAGTCTTTTAATTTTTCCCATTCAGCTTGTTGAGCTGCAAATGCTTCTGCTTTAGCACGGTATTCAGCAATCACTTCTTCAGATGGGTTAAGGAATACATCCCCTGTCAAACCATCAACGATAATGATATCTCCGTCTTTAGCTGTTGAAGTCACTTCTTTAGTACCAACGATTGCTGGAATTTCTAAAGAACGAGCCATAATAGCTGAGTGAGAAGTACGTCCACCAATATCAGTAACGAAAGCTTTTACGTATTGGCGATTTAATTGAGCTGTATCACTCGGTGTTAAATCGGCAGCTACGATAATCACTTCATCTTTGATAGTTGCTGGGCTAGGAATTTTAACGCCTAAAAGATGTGCTAAGATACGTTTTGATACGTCACGAATGTCCGCAGCACGTTCTTGCATATAAGGGTTATCTTCCATTCCTGCAAAAATAGAAATAAACATATCTGTTACTTCTTTTAATGCAGATTCCGCATTCACTTTGTTAGATGTAATGCTATCTTTTACTTGTCCAATTAATTCTGGATCGCTTAAAACCATTAAGTGAGCATCGAATACTTGCGCTTCTTCTTCACCTAAGTTTTTCAAAGCAGTCTCTTTGATTAATTCGACATCTTTTATTGACGCTGCTAATGCATCATCCAAGCGTGAAACTTCTTTTTCTGAATCTTCAACAGTTACTTTTGTGACTGTTAAATCTGGTTCAGTCAAAGTATATACTTTGGCAATTGCGATGCCATCACTAGCAGCAATCCCTTGTAATGTTGGTTTCATATTATTCAGCTAATCCTTCTTTTTTCATTGTTTCGTCAATTCCTGCTAATGCTTCTGCTTCGTCAGCACCTTCAGCAGTAATCACTACGTCAGCACCTTGGCCAACACCTAATGACATAACGCCCATGATTGATTTTAAGTTAACAGATTTTCCTTTGTATTCTAATTGGATATCTGAACTATATTTGCTTGCTGTTTGAACTAATAAAGTTGCTGGGCGAGCGTGGATCCCTGTTTCTGCGATTACATGATATTCTTTCTTTTCCATATTGAAAGTCTCCTTTGAAAGTAAATTTTTGTTAAGAAATGTACGTTCGAGAGCATGTAAGCCTCAAAAATACAACCCTTTCAATTAATAAGATTACCATTTTTTGAGAAATTTAACAACTATTTAAATACATTTTTTAAAAGCACTTTCATCACAATCCCTATCACACTTACAAAAAAATCTCTTGATTGAAAATTCTTTAAAATTTAATAACTTTTCTTAAATTTGTAGGTGAAAATGAAACAAAAAAAATGTATAATGGTTTCAAGGAATTTTTTCAGAAGGAGGCTGTGTCTATGAAACTTATCGATATTACCAATTCTCACTCGCAACTTGTCAATGAACAGTTAGCAAATACAGATGCGTACTTCATCAAGGTATACTCACTTGGTCAAACAACTGTTTTCTATGCTGACGCTGCCACTCACCGCGATATTGTAATCTTAAACAAAAAAAGACGTATTAAAGATGTTGAAATTGAATTCGTCGTTCATCGCCTATTCCATATGGAACCAGAAGGTCTAGATATTATTCATGCTGATAACTTTGTTGAAATCAGTATTCCTGTTGAGAAGAAACGACCAACGTTCAATTAATATAGATAAATTGAAACCGCCAACGAAAATTTTTCGTCGGCGGTATTTTTTTATTTATGAAGTAGAAAATTACCATATATGGTAATTTTCTACTTTGAATTAAATTCCTACCATATCTAAATAAAGGCGGTGAGAATAACTATCCGTCATTCCTGAAATGAAGTCCGTCGCTAACAAAAGACGTAAGTATAATTTTTCAACTTCACTCTTTCCTTCTGCAAAGTAATGATAAGAACGTTTTTGGCTTTCAGAAATAATGCCAATCTTCTTCAACTCTACATAGTCTAACTGGCGATTCGTATCATACGACACGAGAGAAGGCACAAAGCTATCCAACAAATACGTGAGCGTTGTATATCCTGCAATTTCTAACCTCAAGATTCCTTTATTGTCATAAATGCGTTCCTCAGATAATTTACGAAGAATGACATATAGATCTTCCGCCCAAGAATTTTTAAATAAGTCTTGGTTGAATGTCCCTGCCATAATCTCCTCATAATGATTCACAAAAGTATGACGTGCGCCATCGATTAATTTATCCCGTAAATCCACAAAGAATCGGTTAACACTGAAGACTTTCTCGTCGATGGTTGTTAACACTTCTCGTGTATGAACGGAATGCGGTGCACTATAGGCATCCGTACTCAAATTCTCTAGTAAGAACTCTCGCACATCTCTAAACGAAATCACGCCTTTACCAATCGCATCTTCCATATCCGCCACTAGATACGCAATATCGTCTGCAGCTTCTAGGATGTAAGTCAATGGATGACGACTCGTTCCAGCTCCTGTAATTTCCGTTACTGTTTTAAAAGCTTTTTCTTCGGCAAAGAAATACCCTACTTTTTTAGAAGCAATCTCTTCTGTTTTCTTATGAGAAGATGGATACGTATATTTTAGAATCGTATTAAGCGTTGCTGCAGTTAAATCTAGCCCATCAAATTCACCTTTGAAATCATGCAACTTCGATACAATACGAAGTGATTGTGCATTCCCTTCAAAACGATAAAAATCATAGATATAAGGACTCGCTAGAAATTCTTCTGCCACATCACTTCTCTCTTTCAAGAGACTTTGCAGATTTTTCTTAAACCATTGTCGAATGATGTCTTCCCCAAAATGGCCATAAGGAGGGTTCCCAAGGTCATGAACGAGACTGGCACATTCAACAATTTTCAATACATCTTCTTGTCGAGCAATCATTTCCTCTTTACTGCTGTCCGGTTTCTTTTCTACTTCCTCTTGCAATAAAATAACAATTTCCTTCGCTAGAGAACGTGCCACCATCGCCACTTCTAACGAGTGCGTTAGTCGCGTATGAATAAAATCAAGACGTTCCAGCGGAAACACTTGTGTCTTATCCTGTAATCTTCGAAACGAAGGACTCGTTACAATTCGTTTGTAATCGTCGTCGAACTCGTTGCGATGTGTTGCTTCTTTACCAGAAAGACGTTTTGTTGAAAGTAATTTAGACCATTCCATAAATCCTACCCCTTCCGTTACTTCAAACTATTATACCAGAAGTTCGTCCGCCTTTGGAATCTTGCGCATTTGATGGATATAAACAGCAATACAAATGATAAAGCAGATAAAGTCGGAAATTGGACCTGCGAAAATCAATCCGTCTACTCCAAAACTGGTTGCAAGAAGAATCATCACTGGCAACAAAACAAACATTTGTCGCGTTAAAGAAAGAATCGCTCCTAATTTTGCTTTCCCGATTGCTGGGAAGAAGGTTGTCACAATTATGGTAGTCCCATTAATAAACGTAAAGAATAAGAATGCTCGTGCATATCTCACTCCAAATTCATAATAAAGAGCATCCCCACTTCCAAACATTTGAATGAGTTGAAGCGGAAAGCCTTCAAATAGAATCCATAAAACCGTCGATAAGATGAGGGTTACTTTCAGTAGTAAATTCATCGTTTCATGCACACGTGAATATTTCTTCGCGCCATAGTTAAACCCTAAAATCGGTTGTGCTCCTTGATTCAACCCAATTACAACTGCAATGAATATAACGAAGATTTTGCTCACGACTCCCCCAACCGCAATCGGGATATCACTACCGTAAACGGATTGTGCTCCATATGTACGTAAAAGATTATTCGATACAATTTGTACGACGGTCGCAGAAATTTGGAAAATGAACGATGTTAATCCAAGTGATGCAATCACTTTTACATCCGAAAACGACAACTTAAAGTCGCTACGCTCAAAGCGAACGGATCTAAAACGTGGGATATATGCGAGTAACACGAGTGCTGAAACTACTTGGCTAATGACTGTTGCCCAAGCAGCCCCGGCAATCCCCATATTAAATCCAAAGATGAACAACGGGTCAAGAACGGTATTAAGCAGCGCTCCCACAATAATCGCCATCATCGAATACGTTGCTCTACCATCTGCACGAACCAGTGGATTAAAACCAATCGAAATCATGAAAAACGGAATCCCAAAAGCCGTAATTCCTGCATACTCACTGGCGAATCCTAAAATCTGATCAGTAGCACCAAACAGGTTCAATAATGGTTGTAAAAACAATAGAACCACGCTCATAATCATTAACCCAGCAGTCACCAACAACACCACTGCAGTCCCAGCAACTTCACGAGCATGCTTGTCCTCTTTTCGGCCCAGCGCTAAGTTAAAGTTTGACGCGGCACCAATCCCTACCATTAAACCAATCGCCATACAGATGGTTGTAATTGGAAAAGCAATATTTGTAGCTGCATTCCCAAGATACCCTACCCCTTGTCCAATAAAAATTTGGTCAACGATATTATAGAGTGCGTTCACCACATTCGCAATAATAGCAGGAATCGCCATCTTTCTAAGAAGAGTTCCAATCTTTTCTATACCTAATGGATTTTGTTTTTCTTCAACTATCATTTAAACGCTCCTTCTCAATAAATTATATATACGCATAAAAAAAGTCCCTCCACACGCGGAGAGATCTACCAATACATTTATCTTAACTTTGCAATCTGATTTTGTCAAACATCCACTCCCACTATTTCAGCACTCACCTCACCATGGACAGCACCAGCGGACGCTCCAATTTTAGCGATAACTAATTTTTCGCAAGACTCGTCTTTTTATAAGCATTTTGATTTATGGCGGTCTAAGAAAGATAGCTCATCTTATAAAATATACGAATAAAATTTTTATACGCGTTCTGAAGAATCATGCGGATTCTATAAAAGCAGTAATGGGGAATGATATCAAAACGAATTAACGGGAGTTAGGAATTGATTCCTTACTCCCGTTTTTGAGGCTTTGAAGGTGAGAGACCTAAGGCTCGAACCGGTATCCCATTACAGCTTTTATGAAGACATCCGCAATGATTCAAAAGAACGAAAGTTCAATAAAAATATCTCCCCTCCTATGTTTAATAAGAAGCAGAATTATCCTTCTTAAGCCACCCCAGCCATAAATCAAAACCTTCGGTTTTATTATTATTAAGCACAAAAAAGACTCGTATTGCTACGAGCCTTTGAAAAATTAGTCTTCAAGCGGGCGAGAGAAGTTGGCAATCTCGCGTTGTACGTATTCTAGGTACGCTTCAACAGACATTGATTTAGTTTCTTTAGAACCATAACGACGAACAGTTACAGTACCTTCTTCAACCTCTTTATCCCCAATTACTAATTGATAAGGGATTTTTTGAGTTTGAGATGCACGAATCTTGTAACCCATTTTTTCATTACGGTCATCAAGTTCTACACGCATTCCTAGGCGAGCCATTTTTTCTTTCAACTCGCGTGCAGCATCATAATGATGTTCCACACTTACAGGAATGATTGTTGCTTGGACTGGAGCCAACCAAGTTGGGAATGCTCCTTTGTATTCTTCGATTAAGTAAGCTACGAAACGTTCTGCAGTTGATACAACCCCACGGTGGATAACCACTGGACGGTGAGTGTTATCTCCATCTTCCCCAACATATGTTAAGTCGAAGCGTTCTGGTAATAAGAAGTCTAATTGGATTGTAGACATTGTTTCTTCTAATCCCATTGCAGTACGGAATTGAATATCTAATTTAGGACCGTAGAATGCTGCTTCACCGATAGCTTCGAAGTATTCTAATCCCATTTCATCCATTGCTTCTTTTAACATTGATTCTGCTTTGTTCCACATTTCATCGTCATCGAAGTATTTATGTTTATCTTCAGGATCACGATAACTTAAACGGAAGCGGTAATCTTTAACGTTGAAGTCGCTATATACTTCACGGATTAGGTCTAAGATACGTTTGAATTCGTCTTTAATTTGGTCTGGACGAACGAATGTATGTCCATCGTTAAGAGTCATTTCACGTACACGTTGTAAACCAGATAACGCACCTGATTTTTCATAACGGTGCATCATTCCTAATTCAGCAATACGAATTGGTAATTCACGGTAGCTGTGGATGTGGTTTTTATAAACCATCATATGGTGAGGACAGTTCATTGGACGTAAAACAAGCATTTCGCCATCGCCCATGTCCATTGGTGGGAACATATCTTCTTGATAGTGAGCCCAGTGACCTGAAGTTTTGTAAAGACCTACATCAGCCATAACTGGAGTGTACACGTGTTGATATCCAAGGCTGATTTCTTTATCTACGATGTAACGTTCGATTGTACGACGGATTGTAGCCCCTTTTGGTAACCAGAATGGTAATCCTGAACCTACTTCTTGGCTAATCATGAATAAGTCCAATTCTTTTCCTAATTTACGGTGGTCACGTTCTTTGGCTTCTTCACGCATTTTCAAGAATTCTTTTAAGTCTGCTTTATCAAAGAATGCCGTTCCGTATACACGTTGCATCATCTTGTTGTTAGAGTCACCTCTCCAGTAAGCCCCTGCAAGTGATAATAATTTAAAGACTTGGATACGTCCTGTTGAAGGAACGTGGATACCACGACATAAGTCTACGAAATCTTCTTGTTGGTAGACAGTAATTGTTTCGTCTTCAGGTAAACCATTAATTAATTCTACTTTATAAGGGTCGTTTGCGAAGATTTCTAATGCTTCTTTACGGCTTACCTCGCGACGAACGATTGGGTAGTTTTCTTTAACGATTTTCATCATTTCTGCTTCTACTTCTGGAAGTGCATCTTCTGTTAATTGATTTGGCATATCCGTATCGTAGTAGAAACCTGTTTCGATTGCTGGTCCTACTCCGAAGTGAATTCCTGGGTATAAACGAGTTAATGCGTGTGCTAATAAGTGTGCTGTTGAGTGACGTAAGATTCCTAATGCATCTTCGTGATCTGGTGTAACGATTTCGATAGAAGCATCTTCTTCGATAGCGCGATCGAAGTCTACTAATTCTCCGTTCACTTTACCTGCTAATGCTTTTTTCGCTAAGCTTTTACTAATGCTTTCTGCAACTTCTTTTACTGTAATTCCTTTTGGAAACTCCTTAACGGCACCATCTGGAAAAGTAATTTTAATCATTGACATTTTCTTCCTTCTTTCTTTTTGAAATTTCTGAAATAAACAAAAAATCCCATAGTCTGCTACTGCAAACTATGGGACGTCATATTCTACGTGGTTCCACCCAAATTTGTTCATCAAAAAAGATAAACCTCAACGGAATAACGCTCCGATGCGCCTTGCTCTACTGAATTCAAGCAAAGATTCAAAAGTGGTAAAACTATTCCGGATGAAGTGTTGCACCAACCCACTTCTCGCTGAAATGTAACCAAGAGATAGTTTCTTGTCTTTTTCATCATTTTCAAAATATTTAGTTCATTAGTATTTAACCACTAATCTTTCATATTTTCAAGCATTTTCATCTATGATGGATTTCTGTGATTTTGTCCATCGACAAAATACTCTTTTGCTAAGAAACGAATTCGTTCAATCAGACGTTTTGCTTTAAGAAGTTCTTGGTCTCCTTTGTTTGAATGAGCAAAATGCGCTTCTAACTGATCAATCGTGAAGTTCGATGTGAAGAACGTTGGTAATTCTTGCAACATACGGTGTTGTAAGATGACCATCAACACTTCATCTCTAAACCATGCACTATTCATTTCCGCACCGATATCATCCAACACCAAGATTGGTGTGTTTTTAATCGATACTAATTTCGCTTCAACGGTATTTGTCGCAATGGCTTGCTTAATTTCTGCGCTGTACGTTGGAACATTGACAAGCGTCGTTTCAATGCCGTTCTCAGAAAGCTCATTTGCTAAAGCGCCCATCATATATGTTTTACCAACCCCAAAAGGTCCTGCTAAGTATAAACCTTTATGGTATGTAGTGCTGTCCGTTTTGTATGCTTCGATGAAATTCAATAACTCTCGAATGACATCTTCTCTTTCTTTTGTAAGAGCCGTATCAGAGAAGCGAGCTTCTGCGATATTTTTCGGCATATTAATCGAATGAATCAGGCGTCTACGCTTGCGTTCTCTTTCCTGGCGAATCGCTTCTTCAGTACGTTTGTAATTCACTAAAATAAATCCATTATGCACTTCTAAACATGGTTCGAGTCCTGGAGCTTTCACTTCCTTGTGATTCTTTCTGGCATCTCTTTCCATTCGAAACTCCAATAACGCAGACATTCCTTTACGAATAGCTTCCGGAGTCAATTCTTCTTTATGTTGGTCAAGAAAAGCTTTTACGTCTTCATCTTCAAAGATTTCTTTTTCGATGCTTTGCATGTTTGGCATGCCTTGCGAAGCTCCTCTTTGATCTAAAAATCCTTTTAATCCTTCCAATTCGTTCACCTCCGTTATTGTTGTTCTCTTTGATTACTTGTTTTTAATTTTGCGATTTGCTCGGCTAAATTACTTGAAACTTGTGTTGATTGGCTTTCACTAGGAGCAGGAGTTTGTTTTTCCTTCGCATTAGAATCTTTTGCCCAATCTGGCAATTGTTCTTGATAACCATTATTTCTTCTATAGTTATTTTTACCTGCATTATGAAGTTGTTGTTTTCGTTTCACTTCTCGTTGCAAGTCGCGGTTTCTGACTGCTTCCATCGCCTCTTGAGCCGTCTTGATTTCTTTTGTAGCCCAGTCGTTGGCGATTGCATCGATAAAGTTTCGAGCCAGTGTCGCGTTATCGAGTTGCACCAATGCATAGTGGAACAAAATATTCAACACTTCATTTGGCAATCCGCTGACAGATACTAAATCAAAAATTAATTGACGTTCTGCTTTTGAGACATAGCCTTTCTTTTGCGCCTTGATACTTGAAACAAAGTCGATTGGCGCCATCGCTTTAGCCGCTTGAATCAATTGTTGGATGGCTAACTCTTCTTCTGACACGCCCTCTGCTACGTGCACTTCAGTCGGTTCTGCCACAGGTGTTTCATCCACTTCTTCACTGCGAAGTTGCGTCACTTTATCTTGAGCAGCTTCTTGTCCTAATTTCAACAAGAACTCTTCATCAATAACTTTCGTTGTTAAATCAGACGCAATCACTAAAAATTGTGCAATTTCTTGTTCTGTAAAACCATACGCGCGGTACAGGGTATCAACGATTTTGCGAACGTCTTTTGTGATAGAATTCAAATCGACGAATTCTGTTTTTAATAGTCCTTCGATTAAATCCCAATCCACATCTGACGTAAATTCGAATGCAGCTTGCTGCTTGCTATCGAGTACCATGCGGTTTTCTTGCGCGTGGTTTCTTGTATAAGTCTCCATGTTATAAGGAAGTCGGTACGCTTCTTCAAATTGCGCACTTTCGTTTTCTCCTAAATCGCCTGGTTTTGACACTAAGAATCGTTGTTTTAATTTTTCAAAACGATGATTCCCGATTTGGTTTAACAATAATGTCGAAAGCAAGGCATCTTTGAAAAAGAGTCGCGGAGACGTTGGTGCTTGTAATTCCATCGTGTACGTTTGAGGACGTGAAGCAGTTGGCTCCTTACGATACGTTTTCAAGAGTCCAATCCCTTCCAAGCGAGTCTTTGCTAAGTAAAAGTCCGGCATCCCTAAATTCGTCATCGACAATAATTCAGAAATGGAGAAGACTTCACTTTCATACTCTGATGGAGATAACTCACCGTACAAAGTCGCATACAAAAGAGTCGCTTCTTTCCCAATGAACGGAGCGTATAATTGCATTAAAAATTGGATTTCTCTTTCGGTAATCCACACAGGTTGTACCACGAGGATACCGTCTTTAGGCTTATACTGTGCCCACGGAAACTCTTTTGAGTGCATTCTTGTAATTCCTTCCTATTTTTCTTGGCTGTCCATAATCATAGACATTCTTTCTAATTCTTTTAAGAACATTTTGCGGTCTGTAAATTGACGATACACACTCGCAAAACGAATATATGCAATATCATCAATTTTTGCTAAGTGATCCATCACCATTTCCCCAATAAGAGTGCTTGACACTTCATTTTCTCCCTCTTGGTTGATGGAACGTTCGATTTCATTCACGATATTTTCTAATTGTCCAAGTGATACTGGACGTTTTTCTGCTGAACGAACTAATCCGTTTAATAATTTTTCACGGCTAAATTCTTCGCGATTCCCGTTACGTTTAATGACAAGCAATGGCGCCTTTTCTAAGCGCTCGAATGTTGTAAAACGGTAGCCACATTCTTCGCATTCTCTTCTTCTACGAATAGAACGACCATCATCGGCTGGACGACTATCAACTACGCGAGAACCATTGTTTTTACATTTTGGACATTGCATTACAAACACCTCTCCTTTTTTGTGCTTATTCGATTTATTATATCATTTTTATAGGAAATTTTCGAGTAGCCACTGATGGACTTTTTGCTCTAACTCTTGAAGGGTTCCTTCGTTGGACCACACAATCGTTGCTCTCTTTACTTTTTCTTCTAAAGGCATCTGTGACTGGATTCGCTCTAACGCTTCTTGTCTAGTATATCCGTTCCGCTTTTCCAACCGTGCAATTTGCGTCTCCACAGAAACTGCCACCACGATAATATCATCACAGAGACTCTCATAGTGCATTTCAAATAAGAGTGGAAGGTCTAAGACAATTAAAGACTTTCCTTGCTCTTGGTAATCTGTCATCTTTCCTGTAATCTCTTGGCGAATCAGTGGTTGAAGGATGTCGTTTACTTCACTTCGGATTACTTCGTCGCTAAACATTCTTTTGGCAAGTTCCGTTCGATTTAACGTTCCGTCTGTATTCAAAATAGCCTCTCCAAAGCGGTTCACGAGCGCAGTTAATCCGGCAGTTCCTTTTTCGACGACTTGTCTAGCTACAAGGTCGGCATCAATAACCGGCACTCCAGAGATTTTAAATAAATTAGAAACAGTTGTCTTTCCACTAGCGATACCGCCTGTTAATCCAATGACTCTCATCTTTTTTCCTCCAACACTTCTTGTAAGACCTATGTTAGTTCAAAATGCCCATTGTAGCAAGTTCTTTTCCTGATTCGAGCGTATAAAGATACAAAAAAACCGCACCCTCAGTTTGAGAATGCGGTCAGTTGATTATAGACGTTCGTTTAATTCTTTTGCTAAATCTTCGAATCCTGGTTTTCCAAGTAAAGCAAACATGTTTTTCTTGTATGCTTCTACCCCTGGTTGGTCAAATGGGTTAACGCCATTTAAGTAACCAGAAATTCCAACTGCGATTTCAAAGAAGTAGATTAAGTGTCCTAATGTGTATGCTGACATATCAGGAATATTCACTACAAAGTTTGGAACTTGACCATCTGTATGAGCAAGTAATGTTCCTTGGAAAGCTTTTGTATTTACAAAGTCCATTGTTTTGCCTTGTAAGTATCCTAATCCATCTAAGTCTTCTTCTGTTTCAGGAATTGTTACTTCTTCATTTGGTTTGCCCACTTTGATAACTGTTTCGAAGATGTTACGACGACCTTCTTGAATGTATTGTCCTAGTGAGTGTAAGTCAGTTGAGAAGTTTGCACTTGAAGGATAAATTCCTTTGAAGTCTTTCCCTTCTGATTCACCAAATAATTGTTTCCACCATTCAGAGAAGTATTGTAATGTTGGTTCGTAGTTAATTAATAACTCTGTTACTTTTCCTTTGCGGTATAACACATTACGTGCTACAGCATATTGGTAAGCTTCGTTTTCTTTTAAGTTTGGTGAGCTGTATGCCACACGTGCATCTTCAGCTCCTTGCATTAATGCATCTACATCTGCACCAGTTACTGCGATTGGAAGTAATCCTACAGCTGTTAATACTGTGAAACGTCCACCGACATCATCTGGAATTACAAATGTTTGGTAGCCTTCAACATCTGCTTCTGATTTTAATGCTCCACGAGCGCGGTCAGTTGTAGCGTAAATACGATTTACAGCTTCTTCTTTACCATATTTTTTAATTAATAAATCTTTGAATACACGGAAAGCAATCGCTGGTTCTGTTGTTGTACCAGATTTAGAAATTACGTTTACAGAGAAATCACGGTCTCCGATTAAGTCGATTAATCCTTGTAAGTAAGTTGAGCTAATGCTGTTTCCTGCAAATAATACTTGTGGAGTTTTACGTTTGTCGCTTGGTAAGTAGTTATAGAAAGCGTGGTTTAAGAAATCAATCGCTGCACGCGCGCCTAAATAAGAACCACCGATACCGATAACCACTAACACTTCAGATTCTTCTTGAATCTTTTTAGCAGCTTCTTTAATACGAGCGAATTCTTCTTTGTCATAGTCGCGAGGTAAGTTAACCCAACCTGTAAAGTCGTTCCCTGCGCCTAATCCTTCGCGTAAGTCTTTATCTAACGCTGTTACTGTTGATTGTAAATTGTCAATTTCTTCTTGGCTGAAGAAATCTAATGCTTTTGAATAATCAAATGAAATATGTCCCATTTGAATGCCTCCTTCGTATTCAATAACGATTGTTTTATTAATTTTTATTTTTATCTTTTACAAATTTTTCTTGTGCTTCTTCGATCCACTCTGGCAACTTCTTCGCTAAGCTAGAAAAACCAATAGATGGAACATAGCGTTTGCGATTTTTCTTAATGCGTTGCGGAACATCTGGCACATCGAGTTTTTCCAGCGCTCGAATCGATAAACTAATCTTATTTGAGAATTCATCGACGTCAATGACTTTGGCTGTCACTTCCTGTCCTACTTTCACAAAATCATGCACATTATCCATATATCCATGTTTACACTCAGAAATATGAATCAAGCCTTGTGTATCTTCATCTAGCTCCAAGAAAACTCCGTAATTTTGTACACCCGTTACTTTAGCCGTAACGATGTCGCCAATTCTAAAAGTTTTGCTCATAGAACCTCCTACGCTTTTACGTCCATCGATTCAATGACAACATCTTCTAGAGGACGATCTTGCGCATTACGTTCTACGCCTTCAATCTTAAGAACAACGTCCATGCCTTCTACGACGCGTCCGAATACTGTATGACGGTGGTCTAACCAAGGTGTTCCACCCACTTTAGCGTATTCTTCAACGATTTCTTCAGGCCAGCCGCCATCTTTTAATTGTTTCAACATTTGTGCTGGTACTTGTTTTGCTGTAACGATGAAGAATTGAGATCCATTTGTGTTTGGACCTGCATTCGCCATTGATAAAGTACCGTACAAGTTGAACGCTTCTCTTGAAAATTCATCTTCGAAAGTACGTCCGTAAATAGACTCGCCACCCATACCTGTTCCAGTTGGGTCGCCACCTTGAATCATGAAGTCTTCAATGACACGGTGGAAAATTACACCATCATAATATCCATTTTTTGCATGTGTTACGAAATTCTCCACTGTTTTAGGTGCTACTTCAGGGAATAATTCCAATGTGAAATCTCCTTGATTCGTATGCACAATCACGAGTGGATTCTTTTCATTCACTTCATTCAATTGTGGAAATTGACTCATTTTTCCATCTCCTTTTAATTCATACTAATGATTACTCATCTACCATCCTCTATTAAACCACAAAAGCCAAACGGGTGCAATTTAGCGTTCTTATCATTCTTAATAAAAAAATAAAAAAGTTCTACAAATTTTCTTTAGTGATTTTCTTTGTTTCGTGGTATAGTATTTGAGTATAGAAAAAAGAAAGAGTGAGAGTTTAATGACAATATTACGAAATTATCCATTAATCGCTTCTGTTTGCTCGATTCTATTTGCACAATTTGTCAAATTCCCGATTGCGCTCTTCTCAAAAAAAGCAGGCGCAAACGTTTCATTAGTAACTAGCACTGGTGGAATGCCAAGTTCTCACTCAGCTGCTGTTAGCTCGCTGATTACAGCGTTAATTATTGACCACGGATTTGCTTCGCCATTTGTTGCTATCGCAACTACTTTTGGCCTAATCGTTATGTTCGATGCTATGGCCGTTCGTCGTCAAAGTGGTGAGCAAGGAATTCTCCTACAAAAATTATACGAAGAACAAATACGTGAAGAATCAAGCGCATTAAAGCATGTTGAAATCGAATCTGAAGACGATCCAATCGATCTCTTTGATACAGAAGAAAACAAAAAATTAATTATCAAAAAATATCTAGGTCACAAACCCATCGAGGTGTTCGCCGGTGTACTAACTGGTATCGCAATGGCCTTTATTTTAAGAATCTTCTATTAATCGGAGGTACAAAGTGACACAAGAAATTGTTGATATTATTATTATCGGCGGTGGGCCTGTTGGGCTTTTCACCGCCTTTTACGCGGGCTTACGTCAAGCGTCTGTTAAAATTATTGAAACACTGCCACAATTAGGTGGGCAACCCGGAATGCTTTATCCTGAAAAAATGGTTTATGATATTCCAGCCTTCCCTGAAATTACAGCAGGCGATTTAGTCGAAAACTTGAAAAAGCAGCTCGAACGTTTCCCAGAAACGCAATATTGTTTAGAGGAAGAAGCACTCGAGTTAAACAAAACAGATTTCGGGTATGAAGTGGTTACTTCAAAGCAAACTCACTTGGCAAAAACGGTGATTATCGCTTGTGGGAACGGCGCCTTCCGTCCACGTAAACTCGATGTAGAAAATGCTGAAACTTATGAAAACAACAACCTACACTACTTCGTAACGAACTTAGAGCGTTTCCGCGACCGTACTGTAGCCATCTGCGGTGGTGGTGACTCTGCGGTAGACTGGGCACTTGCCTTGGAACCAATCGCAAAGAAAGTAACGATTGTTCATCGTCGCCCACAATTTCGTGCACAAGAACATAGCGTGAAACAATTAGAAGAATCAAGCGTTGAAATCTTAACACCGTATCTTCCTGACCAAATCATTGGTGATAGTACAAACATTCAATCCGTTGTATTGAAACACGCTAAAGGTGAAGACCAAATGGAACTTCCTGTTGACGATTTTATCGTGAACTATGGCTTCTCTTCCTCTATTGGAGGAATGAAGAACTGGGGATTCGATGTGGTTCGTAACACCATCGTGACAAACAGCCAAATGGAGACGACTCTTCCTGGTGTCTTTGCCGTTGGAGATATCGCAACATACGAAGGCAAGGTTAAAATCATTGCGACAGGATTTGGTGAAGCACCTGTTGCCATTAATGCTGCAATGACTTACGTAAACCCCAATAGCCGTCCGAGCACAATTCATAGCTCATCGATGTTCTAATCGTTTACAAAATTTCAAAAAGAACGCTCAATTCATTTGGGCGTTTTTCTATTTTGTGTTAAAATAAAAAGCTACTCTTTTTAAAAGGGTTTCATAATTTGTTAAAAGGAGGATTTTTCATATGAAAAGCCCAAAAGAATTACACAATCGCTGTTTAGAATTACTATCTGAGCGCGGTGTAGAATTAGAACAAATTGCTGAATTAGTTTATTTCTTACAAGAAAAATATGTACCAGGATTAACGAAAGAAGAATGCTTATTGAACGTTAATAGCGTATTGAAAAAACGTGAAGTTCAAAACGCCGTTATCACAGGTATTGAAATGGATAAATTAGCAGAAGAAAAGAAATTACATCCATTATTAAACGATATTCTATCTCAAGACGAGCCCTTATACGGTGTCGATGAAATCTTAGCATTATCTATCGTAAACGTATATGGTTCTATTGGATTTACAAACTATGGTTATATCGATAAAGTAAAACCGGGAATTCTTAAAAACTTAGATGATAAATCAACTGGTAAAGTAAACATCTTCTTAGATGACCTAGTTGGTGCTATTGCTGCCGCTGCAGCAAGCCGTCTAGCTCACAGCATTCCAGCAAAAGAAGAATTAGACTAATCAAGCAAAAAGGATGAAGCACCTCGCTTCATCCTTTTCTAAATAGATAGAGTGATACCGTATACGGTATCACTCTATTTTTTACTTTATTCTCCTAAAATGAGTCCCGCAAATTCTTCAGCAGTAACAGCTCCAAAGTAGCTGCTCAAATCGATTTTGCTTAAGACGTCTACTAAGTCTTCTTTCACCATACGAACGCCTTTTAATTTTTCTTCGACTTCTTGAACATTTCCTTTAGCGAAGAAATCTCCGTAAATACGACAATTTGAAATTCTACCTTGTTCCACTTCTAAGTAACATTGAATCGTTCCACATGCAAAACGTCCATCACGATAATCACTATATTGTGGAGACTGACCATAATTCCATTCCCAGTTTTTATATTTAGATGCTGTGAGTTCATCGATGGCTTTCCAATCTTCTTCCGTTAACACGTAACGTTTCGCTTCATCAATCGAGTTGATTCCCAAAATCTTACAAGTGATTAAGTTTTTAAACTCGTCTACAGTCACGTTTTGATACTCTGGAGCAAGATATGGACGAATACTTCCGACACGTGCACGAACCGATTGGATTCCTTTAGATTGTAATTTCTTCTTGTTTGGGTTCAAGACTTTTTCCATCGCATCATAGTCGACATCTAATAAGAGCGAGAAACCACCGTATACACGACCATTGCTGATCGTCATCGCAGCTCCGGATACTTTTTTCCCTTCAATGGTTAAGTCGTTACGCCCTGTTTGTTCTACAGCTGTTGCGCCGAGTTCATGTAGAGCTTTGATTGCTGGTTCATATGTTCTCTTGAAATCTCCAAAGATTCCGTTATCTTGAATTAAGTAGCACACATTCACGGCACCAGAGTCCACATATACGGCACCACCACCTGTGTCACGACGAACAACAAGAATATTGTTTTCTTTTAAATACTCTTCGTTTACTTCGGCAATTGTATTTTGGAATTTCCCAATTTCAACTTTAGGATCACAGTAATACGGAAATAAGATGTCATCATCCAAGAAGACATTACTTTGCACATATACTTGCATCGCAAGCGCTACTGCTCCATCTTTTACATATTTTCCATCACGGATTGGTTCGATTAAATACATCGTTTATTCTCCTTTAAGCTCTTGATACGTCCCATGAATTAATGGGGCGATGTTTTCTGACAATTGTACGGTTTGCTCTCTTAGCGCAAGCGGGATTCGATAATGTTTATGATTCATACTTACAAATAGCGCATTTGGATTAGCTTGTACGCATTTTTGGAAAGGGGTCTTGATAAATTGTGGAGTTGTGAAGCCCACTCCGATTTCCAAAAAGAGAACCTTATCGTTTTTATGTTCTTCTAAAAACTCATCATAGCGCGCCTTTTGTGCAAAGAAATCTGCTGACTCCACCATTCCTTTTTCAGCGTTACGCTTATTAATTTCAAGTGGCGCTCCGCATTCTGGACAAAACGGAATCAGTTCATAAGGAACCTTCAACTCCTTCTGTTCAGCAATCATCTTACGGACTAATTCATCATCATGATACGTTTTTGGATGACAGTGCTGGCTACATTGGAAAAGCCCATATTCGCCTTGAATATGATAAACCTTCTCTTTGTCATATCCAGCCACCCAAAACGCATTATCCGCATTCGTAGTGATAATGTGGTATGGCTTTGTTTTAAGCATTTCTAAGAGTTCCACATACGATTGTCCCACAGGTTGGTCCAAGTAATTGAGCGCGATAAATCGACTTTGAAACGACCAATACTCTTCCCAACTTGGAAAATGAAACAAACTCGCTTGTAACATATCTAAAAACTGATACTTCTCAATAAAATCCGGAAAAGCGTCTTCGAATCGACTTCCAATGTAGGTAAATCCATCTGCTGCCGACATCCCAGCCCCGATACCAACCACAATAGCATCTGCTTCCTGGAATAAATCTGCCAGTAGACTAGCTTCAGTTGTTCTTTCTTTTTGTAATGCATTCCATTTAGTCATTCTACTGCTCTCCTGATAATAATTTCTGATAAATTGTTTGATCTTCTCTAGTATATGTTGAAAAAACAACGGTCATTGTTGAAGACGTATCCTGCAACCACTTGTTCACTGTATCCACGGCTATACGCGCAGCAGGTTCTTTTGGAAAACCAAACTCTCCTGTTGAAATTCCGCAAAAAGCAATCGAGGTAAGTCCTGCTTTAATTGCTGTTTCTAGACAACTCTTGTAACAACCAGCAAGTAACTGTTCACGAAGTGGCGTTACTTTTTGTCCTGGAGGTAAAAAGGGCCCAACCGTATGAATAATGTACTTCGAAGGCAAGTTGAATGCTGGTGTCATTTTTGCTTTTCCCACAGGTTCCTTCTTTCCTTGCTCTTCCATTAAATGGTGGCAAAAGGAGCGAAGTTCAATGCCTGAAAAAGTATGAATTGCATTATCAATACAGCGATGGTTTGGAATAAAACATCCAAGCATCTCACTATTCGCAGCATTCACAATCGCATCGACTTTCAGTTCACATAAATCACCATAATAGAGTTTGATTTGGTCGTTTGTAGTCGGTAGGCAATCTGCTAATGTCTGAACTCTTGGAGCATGGTATTCTTGTAAATACTCATTCTCTAAAACGAGATAGTCTGCAGGGGCATCTTTTGGTTGTCTGACATTCACAAGTCCTCGCCAAAGCGTCTTCAACTCTTCGGGAGTTTTTCCTTCAACTGATACGGTTTCTACTGATTCCTGAGCCAGGATCTCAATCATTTGTTTGAGCAACTGCTCTTCTGTATGATTATTCATCTTCTAATGCCAAGAATGCTGCTTCATCAACATCCGTTAATGTCACTAACCAGTGTTCTTCTGGTTTTTCAGAGTTTAATAATTTAGGATCTTCTGTTGCCGCTAAGTTTCTAGCTACGACTTTCCCTGCAAGTGGTGTCACAATCGACATCACTGTTTTACTTGCTTCTAAACTTAAGATTTCGTCTTCAGCTTCTAATTGATCATCCATATTGAATTGAACGAATCCAATTGTACCGACATCATCTTGAAGCTCTGGCGTCATACGAATCGTGTAGTTTTCTCCTTCTTTATCAATCCATAAAAAGTTAGCAAATTTTCTCATTTTATTTTTCTCCTTTATATAATTCAGCAAGTAATTCTACTGAACGTTTTCTTTTTTCAATGGAACCGACGAGTGGGATAAATAAAAGCTCGTCAGGGTTGGAAACTGCTCTTAGCGCCTCCATTTGCTCGTAAACTTCACACGGATTTCCCACAATGAGTCGACTGCGGTTACTTGCAATTTTCTCTTGATCACGCTGCGTTAGTTTATATTCTTCCACATCTTTTTGTGTTGGAAAGGTATGGAACTCTGAAAAATCCTGTTTTCCAAGCATCCATAAATCTAATGGTTTCGCCATCTCTTCGGCTTCTACGCTCGTATCTGCAATAACTACAAATACCGCTAGTACAAAGTTGCTTGGTTTACTATGTGGTCCTGGTTTAAAGGTGCTGCGATATTTCTTAGAAAGACTTTTCGCCAACTCCACAGGATCTTGAGGAATATACGGAAATACACCATATACAAAACTCAATCCAAGAGTTGCCGCTGACTCAATCGACTGACCGCCCATTCCAAGAAGGAACTGTTCAGGAACATTCTCGGTTTCGGGTACAACCATACCTTTACAACGCGCTTCATTCAAATAGTGCTGCAACTTTTCTAACCACAGGGCATATTGCTCCTTCGAATAGAGCGACTGTAAATGACGACCTACAAGAGGTGTTCCTGGCGAATTGCCCAGACCAATATCCACACGGCCAGGAAATAACCCTTCTAGCGTTGACATGATTTCAGCCACCTTATATGGCGAATAATGTAGCCCCATGATACCACCAGAACCAATATGGATGTTCTTCGTATGGCTAGCAATATAAGGAATCACCACTTCTGGAGCACTAATCGATAGTGCCGGCACATTATGATGTTCACTCACCCAGAAACGATGGAATCCCAGCTCGTCTGCTAATTGCGCCAACTCCAGCGTTTCACGAACAGCCTCTGCACTCGTTTTCCCTTCATCCACGAGGCCATAATCTAACAGACTAATTTTCATCCGTCTCTCTCCCCTCGTAGTTTGCTTCGAGCCCTCTGAAGAAATCTCGTGCTTCTTTTTCAAGCGACTCTCCAAAATCCATTAAAGGAACGATATCTTTGAAGGCCGCCTTTGGAATCGCTAAGGCTTCGAGCGCTTCTGGTTTAATCGTTAGTTGAATCTCTGATTCGTTGCCTTCTTGAATCTTCACGGCAAATTCTGGATCCGTGATAAATGGTGTTGAAAGACCTACTAAATCTGCATTTTCTAATGCTTCGAGGGCTTTTTCTTTAGAATTAATGCCGCCTGAAGCAATCACTGCCACGCGCCCTTTCAAGCGTTCATAGACCACTTTATTAACGAGTTCGCCTTGATGTGGTCCTTTAGCACGGACTTTATTTCTGAAGACATCATGTCCCCAACTTGCAATGGCTAAGTAGTCAATGTTTACTTTTTTAAGCGCCTCTTCGAAAAACTCGAGGAACTCATCAACAGTGTATCCAATTTGATTTCCACGCGTTTCCTCAGGAGTCGCACGGAAACCTAAAATAAAATCATCAGAGGCATATTCATCAATCACTTCTTGAACCGCCAATAAGACTTCCATCCCGATTCTCGAACGGTCCTCTAATGTCTTACAGCCATACTCATCTGTACGTTCGTTTGAGAACGTTGAGAAGAAGGTTTGGATAAGTAATCGCTGTGCCGATGAAATTTCTAGCCCGTCGAATCCAGACTGGACAGCGATTAGTGCAGCACGGCTATAATCTTCGGTAATGCCATGAATTTCTTCTACGGTTAACTCTTTAACTTCATGTGGGAACGGCGATTGCAATGTCATCGCACTTGGACCATACACATAACGGTCACGGTTTAAGGCATGACTTGCAAAACGTCCTGCATGCGTTAATTGTAAAATAGCTTTTGCCCCACCTGATTTCATCGCTTTAGCTAGTTTCGTTAAGCCCTCGATATCATCGAGGGAAGTCGCGCTAAATCCATACTCGAAAAGCTGTCCGTGCTTGTTCACGTAGGCCGCCCCTGTAATTTGAAGGGCCGCTGAATGTGCACGACGCTCGGCATATTTTAAATCATCTTCTGTAATATGACCTTCTTTCGTTGAAGAGTTCGTCACCATTGGAGAAAGCACAAATCGATTGTCCAATGTGACTCCTTTTTTTAATTCGAAAGGCTTAAATAAAGCTTCTGTTTCTATCACACTTTCACTTCTTTCTACTGTTTTGTTACTTGTAATAATTGTTCTTGTTCGAACCATTCTGCGATTTGTAGGAGCAAGTCTTCTCTTCCTTTGGCTGCAGCAAGTTGCACACCAATCGGAAGCCTCTCTTTTGTATGGTGTACTGGCAAGCTAATCGCTGGTTGACCTGTAATATTAAATCGCTGTGTAAATGGCGTATCGGCTACGCTCTCCTCGAACATTTCCCAGAGTAATTGTTGTTTCTGGTCTTTTGTAAAATCATCAATGCGCATAAGTTTGGATTGTAAATCCGCGGATAATTCATACGGAACAAGACTCGGAGCGGCCTGTGCAACCGTTGGCAATAATAGCACATCGTACTGCTCGTGTAACTGCTCCATCTGCTCAGCATAAATATCCCAACTTGAAGCCACTTTAGAGTACTCCATTCCTGAAATATCCATACCACTACGATAAATCGCCCATGTCATTAGTTCCATATCGTCACGAGTCACTGGACGCTGTAGTTGACGTTCAATATTTTGGAACATCAACGCTGTCTCCACTGCACTAATAATATAAAATCCTTTTTGTAGAGCGATACCATCCACTGGATCCTTTTGAAGAAGTGTTACAGAGTGCCTATGATTTTCAAAGAAACGGGCAATCTTCATCACAGCATCCACCGTATCCTTAGAGACCGCTTCTCCGACAGGTGACTGCAATAACACGGCCACTCTTAACGGTTTTAATTTTTCTGCTGAATAGAGCTGTTCAACACTTAGTTTCTGCAGTGGAAACGGACTTTCCATCTGGCACTCTTGCAGGTGGAATAATAAGTTCCTTGTATCTTGGACGGTTTTTGTCAGCGCAAAATGAACGGTTGCGCCATTCCATCCACGATAAGAACCTGGCCCGACAATCACACGACCTCTAGAAGGTTTCAGTCCAATCAATCCATTATGACTGGCCGGAATTCGAATCGATCCACCACCATCACTTGCTGCTGCAATTGGTGAAATTCCGCTTGCTACCACAGTTGCCGCTCCACCACTTGAGCCTCCAGCATTTCGATCAGGATTCACCGCATTTCGAACAGGACCATTGAGAGTGGCATCACTGACTGTCTTGAATCCAAATTCTGGAGTATTGGTACGACCCATAATAATAAAGCCGAGTTCTTCTAAACGTTTGACAAAGTTGTCAGTTTGCGTGCTTTTTACATCCTTAAATAAACGTGAGCCATATGTACAGACGCTCCCTTTTTGCTCTTGCCCTAAGTCTTTTAGAAAAATAGGAACTCCTGCAAAAGGCTGATTTGTCAGTTTAAAGTGCTTCGCCTTTTCTAGTGCTTCTTCATATTGCTCGTAAACAATCGCATTAAGAGAAGGATTCAGTGACTGCGCACGTTGAATCGTATCTGACACTAATTCCATAGGACTCACTTTTTTCGAGCGAACGGCTTCAGCCATACTTGTCGCATCCATCACTTCATCACTTTCCTTTCTCTAATCAATAGGTCATTATACCCACTAAACACCCTCAATTACAAAAGTACGGCCTGTAAAAACACGAAAAAAAATAATCTCTAAAATCATCACGATTTCAGAGACTATTTTAATGACAATCTAATTAATTTTTATGCTTCTTCCATAGAAAAATCAGTAAGAGAAGTGACGAAATAGAAATCAGCATTCCAAGATGTAATCCTGGTGGCGTATAACTCCAAACAATCTCGTGTTCTCCTTCTGTGAGCGAAACGCCCATAAAGAAACCGAGCGCTTTTTTCACCTCTTGCTTCTTACCATCCACCGTCACGCTCCAACCTGAATGGTATGGAATCGTAAAGGTCGCAAAGGTCTGATCACTATTGGTTACAGTGACATGTGCCTTCACCATCGCATTTGTATACGACTCAATTGTAATATCATTTGCTTTTTTATATTGCGTCAATGCATTTGAGAGTGTTGTGATATCAATCGTATAGAACTTGAAGCCACGAAGATCCCATTCTTTGGCTTTCGCGTCCTCAATCGCAAAAGTAATCGTTTGATCTAAGTTTCCATTTCCAATCATCCATAATTGATTTTCATGGAATCGATTCTCGTACGGATAACCGATACCATTTAGCATCACTTTTGATTTAATCACGGAACCTGCTTGGCGTTCTGGAATTTCGACAAAATAAAGTTTGTTTGGTTGTAGATTGAACTTCCATTCAATTTTTGCGGATTCACCTTCGTTTGTTAGCGTGTATTTCTCCTGCCCCTTCGTTAAATTCGTCGTCGCAGGTTCTTGGACGCTCACTTCACTCAATGCGTTTGTTCCAGATAGGCCAATCACTTGTAAGAGCTGGTTGATATTGGCTACTGGTTGATTTTTTTCAAAGGCAATATTCGTTGCCGTATTTTCATTCGTTAAATAACCAAGAGAAAACGCATAGGGGTTCCGATAGATTGCGAAGTTCTTCATTGCCCCTTCTTTGGCATACATTCCGCGAACATCCGCAAAGACGCGTTTTTCATCGCCTTCCATCATAAAGCGAGATACTCCAAAAAGCGAATCTAAAATCACATTACGATTTGTATAGTTCACCACGGATTGAGACGTTGGAAGTCCTAGGTGACTCATCTCTTCAATCAGCTCATGCTCAAGACTCGACGTGAAATGTGAAGCGCCATTATAGCCAAATGCTATCGGGAAGTTCGCATGCGACAAGCCCTTATGCATTTCCATTCGCGTAAAAGGATTCGGATTGCTATATCCTTCCTTGTCAAAAGCCATCGCAAATTCCATTTGTTCCTTTAGTCCTGCATTACCGATAAAATAAGGTGCTCTTCTAAAACCAACAAACGAACTCACCATTAACTCAACAATCACGACGCCAGCCGTTAATTGAAGCCTACGAACTCTCTCAGCTCTTCTAAAGAAGAAGGCTAATAAAATAATCGTCCAAATAATAAACGAGAGTATTTTTTGTGAGGTCTCAACATATTGCAGAATTCTTAGAGTCGACAATACTAGAATTGACCCAAATCCAAAGATGGCCACTAAGAACTCATTCAAGCGAAACTCATCTTTCCACTGCATTAGACTTTCAGATGCTAGCACTAGCATAAAGCTATTGGCTACCCACGAATTTCTGAAGTAGAAACCGACTGGGCGTTGTCCCATATGCCAAATTTGGTCGAAGCCTTGAATTGAAAATGAGAGCAGTAAGACAAGTAACACGACTGTCGCCGCTAATTTCTTACGAAGTGTAATCTCTTTTTTAGCAAAGAAGGTACATACTCCAAAGAGTCCTAAACCACCAATAAAGAGTTGCGGTAACGCCTTAGAATCGCCCCACTCTTTTTCACCAAAGGATCCTAAGATGAATTTTTGCGGCATAGCGACTAAATCATTCACGGAATTCCACGACCATGCAAAGGTACTTCCCGCACTTGCTTTACTTTCTAATAAGGCACTAAAGACTGGCAATAGCCAGAACGCTGCAAGGCCTACCCCTATCAGTGCAAATAATGCCACTTTCGCTAGTTTTAGAGTCGCCTCTTTCAACGAAATATCCTTCGAGAAGACGACATAAAATGTATAGAGCGCCACAAAGAGACACATCATATATCCTGTATAAAAATCCGTTATTAAACTAATGGCAAGAAACAACGGTAATTTCACCGAACGCTTCCCACTTGCCACCTCTTCAATTCCCAAGAGAATAAACGGAATATAGACCAGATTATCTAAGAAATTTGGATTGTACTGTTGCGATACGACAAATCCGCTAAGGGCATATGACGAAGCCAATCCTAATGATAACCAGTAATGTTTCGATACGCCTTGGAATTTCTTTTCTAAGAAATATCCAAAGACAACTCCCATCACCCCAGCACGTAAAAGTGGAATCACATAGCTAAGGACTTGAAAACTTGAAATGGGAAAGATCACATATAAAAACGTGAATGGACTTAAACTATTAAAGCCCCAGACACTTGGCATGGCTCCTCCAAGCGATTTCTCGAAGGACCAAAATAGACCACTAAAATCTCCACTCCAAAATAGCTTATGCAATCCGATATAAAGCGGAAAATATTGAGAAAGAAAGTCTCCACTATGAATCGAATTTTGCGAAAAAGGGGTCAATCCTAAACTTAGGAAGACCCCCAACATCACCACAAATGGAACGAAGAATAGCGAACTATATTTTAATTTCATTTTTGAAATTGTCATTATAGTCTACTCCTATTCAATTAAATCCATTTTTTATAAATGGCTAACACATAAATACAAATTGATAAGATTGAAATCACGAAACCTGCCATAAATCCTTCTGGCATATAAGTCATCTCAATCGTATGTTCACCAGGTGTAATTTGGAAAGCAAGAAGACTATCCCAAACTTTAGCCGTTCCAACGACTTGACCATCCACTTTAACTGTCCAGCCTTTTTCATATGGAATACTTGTCATCATCCATGTGCTATCGTCTGTGATATTCACAGTTCCTTGAATATGACTATCATTCCAATGAGTGACTTTCATCCCTTGAAGTTGACGCTCTTCAATCATGCGATTTACTAAGGCACTATTTGAACGTGCTAGGCGTAAACCTGACAAATTGTATTCGTCATCTGTGTCAATTTCAATCGTTAAATCAACGGCTTTTCCAACTGAATCATGGGCCACTTGAATGAGTTGTGTTTGTTGGAATTTATCTTGGAAGTCATACGTATTTCCATTGAGTAAAATTCTCACTTTGTTTTTATTCGTATGAGAAAGTTTTTGTGGAATCGATACCCAGTAATCTTCAGAAGACTGCGGCACTAAATGAAACGTAATTGTTCCTGGTTTCGATGAATCTACACGTTTATACGTCTCTGGTTTAGAAGAATCTGGAACTTCCATATTGTCCAACTTCACTTCGTTAGCTGCTAGAAGCGTTAAGTAGTTTTCACTTGTAGCTCCCATCGCTTGAACAATCTTGTTATGGTTTTGAATTGGTTGATGATTTTCCAGTTTTACATTCACTGTCGCATCATTCACACCATAAGCAATTGGTAAGATTAATCCTGTTTCATATGTCTTCGTTCTTACAGCTTCATATACTGGTTCTTTTGACGTAATATCTTTACGCGTTACCATATTTCCGAATACATACATCTTCGAAGTATCAGGATATTCTTTTGTATACACTGGTTTTGGCGCCACTAAATACTTCACTGAGAAGAGTGCGTCTTGCAGCGGTGTTCCTTGATAGTATGTTGTTGCGTTAATCCCGTTATTTCCTAAGCGGTCAAATAAATCACGCGTACTATTTTCCAAGTTCGAACTAAATACTGATAAACCTGGGTAATCGACCATAAACGGATCGTTTTTACTTAAGTTAAATGTCTTATTGATACGGTAGAAATCTGTATCGTCAGGGCGAATTGGATTGATGGCATCTTTCAATTGAAGAACCGCATCATGGTATTTATACGCATCTGTATATCCGACACGCGACTGAACAATGGCCGCATTGGCTGTCAATTCAACTGCCGTCAATACCGCAATCACTGCCCATGGTTTCTTCGCTTTTGTCCAGAACAATGCAAGAAGCATAATCATGAAAATACCAAGTGTTGCGATACGTTGCCAAATTGTTAAGAATGAATGTTCTTGGAATTGAACAATCCCAAAAATAATCGCCATTCCGACAAATAAGATGCTCGCTTCTTTTGCGGTAAATCGTTCAACTTCGCGTAAGCTTAAGTAAGCTAGGTACACTAAGAAGAAGGCGATAATCCATGAGAAGCGGTAGAAGAATCCAGCTGGGTTTTGTCCCATATGCCATAATTTACTTGTAAATTCATGCGCACATGAAATGAGGAAAACAGCAAGTACAAACCCTGCTGCAATCTTACCCCATTTTGTAATCTTCTTAGAGATAAAGTAGTAAATCGTTCCTAAAATCCCGATACTTGCTACATAAATATTTGGTAAGTTTGGACCTGCTGGCCATGAATCATTATCGAATGATCCAAGGAATAATTTCGATAAAATCTCTAAAGGATTAATTTGCAATGTCCACTCAAATTTCAATGAGTTTTGCAAACCACCCTTAGTTGAAACTAAACTGATGATGATTGGCAATAGAATCGCCGCAACCATCCCTACTGCGATAATCGAAGCACAGGCTAATTTCAACATGCGTTCAAAAATCACTTTAACATTTGTAAATTCTTTTGAACGGATAACATAGAATAATGCGTAGATGACTACGAAGATACATGTCATATAGCCCATGTAGAAGTGTACAAATAGCGCTAGAGCAAGCATTCCGATATAGCCTCGTGGAGACTCGTTATCGAGAACTTGTTCCACCCCAATCAGCACTAATGGCAACATAATCATGCCATCGTAGAAAATTGGGTTCATTTGGTAGCTAACGTTAAATCCGTTTAAGGCATAAATCGTCGCTACGATTGGAAGTAAGTAAGCTTTTTTCTTCAAGCCGTCATAACGCTTCACAAGGAAATGCGTCATCGTTACACCCATCGCTCCATAACGCAAAGCAATCACGACAGGCACAACCCATTGGAAGTTTTCTTCAGAGAAGAAGAGGAATAGGAAGTTAAATGGACTTAATAAGTTAAAGCCCCAAATCCCAAGCATTCCGCCTCCAATTGATTTCGAGAACGAATAGAAGAAGCTACTCCAATCCCAATTCAGGAATAGATGTTTGAAATAAGCATATAGGCCGATGTACTGTGCATTAAAGTCAACCGCCATCAGAGACTTCGCACCAAACGGGAAGAAGCCATCAATCGCCCAAGCGATAAACATGATGACCATCGGCGCAAGGAAGCTTGCTAAATAGACCTTTTTCTTAGTCGTCATGTTGCTCTCCTTTCACCGTCATATTCGTTTCATCTACTAAGTAATGCGGACGTTTCTTCACTTCGTAGTAAATCTTACCGATGTACTCTCCTAATACCCCGATTGAAATCAATTGAATTCCACCAAAGAGCACGACAGAGAAAATCGTTGTGAAGTATCCACTCACGAGTGAATCCGGCGCCACGAAGTATTGAACGAATGTCCAAAGAACGTAAGCTAATGAGATTAATAAACAGAATAAACCGAAGTTAATGCACATACGAAGCGGTTTATCGTTGAACGATAAAATCCCTTGAATCGCATAGTTTAATGAGAACTTCAATGAGTATTTTGTTTCACCAACGGTACGAACTTGGTTTTCATATTCGATGACTTTTTCTTTAAAACCAATCCAAGAGAAAATCCCTTTAGAGAATCGGTTGTATTCTTGTAATGAAAGGATGGCACGAACTGCTTTACGGCTGAATAGACGGAATTCAGAGACCCCATCCATTAATTCGATATCCATCATTTTGTTTGCAAGACGATAGAAATGTTTTGCTAAGAATGTACGGTGAGGTTTTTCACCTGTACGTGTACGACGAGCACTCACAACGTCATACCCTTCTTCATACGCTTCAATCATTTGTGGAAGAAGTGCAGGTGGATGTTGTAAGTCCCCATCCATTAAAATCACAGCTTCCCCTGTTGCGTATTCAAGTCCTGCAATCGTTCCAGCTTCTTTCCCAAAGTTTCTGCTGAAACTAATATACTTGACGCGAGAATCGCCATCTGCGATCGCAAGCATTTTTTCAAAAGTACGGTCTTTACTACCATCATTAATAAAAATAATTTCAAATTCCGCTTTAGTAATTTTATTGACTTCTGCTACTAAGGCGTCATACATTTTTTGAATCATATTTTCCTCGTTATAAAACGGGATGACAATTGATAATTTCATTATTCCACTCCTCAATCCTTTAAATGTTCATCTCTTATATCATACCATTTTTTTGTGTGAAATTCCGCTCATATGCGAATTTTTTGGGTACAAAAAAACGAGAACTCTTCCTTTTTGAAAGAAGCTTCTCGTTTCTTACTGTTTTAAATTTCTTTTAATCGCTTAATCGCAACGTTTGTCCCAAATAGCCCCACCAATAAAAAGGTGAATACGACGGCAAAGCATAGCATAAAGAATTCCTCTGGCAAGGCTAAAATAATCGGGTCATTTTTCGGATCGAACATCCACGCATCATTGTTAAAGAACACTTGATGGAACTTCACAAAGATCGTATCGAAGAAAGCTGCAATCGCAAAACAAACAACAACTGGAATTAAAACAAGCCATCTGATTGGTCTACGCAATTGCCATGTTTGTCTTCTTTGTCGTAAATATCTCACGCCAAAGAAACTGATAAGCCCCGAAGCTAGTAGTACTGCAAAATTCACAAAGAAGAGACGTTTCACCTCAAAGAAGTGGAATAATCCCTGTTCTGAACTTGGAAAATCGGTCATCTTCAAGATGTCATTTAACGGGTTCGTTAAGTACCCGATGAGTTCATGATAGTTCATCTTAAGCGTATCGGCACTGTAACCAGTGAGTTTTTCTACTCCAAACCAACCAATTGACCAGTGATACATCGGTTCAAAGAAAATCACAAAGGTAATTCCTAGACTTAAGAAGAATAGGAATAGCGCGATAGAAGTAATCCACTTAGGCACGCGGTAAGTTCTAGTTAAATAGTCCATTCACTCAAATCCTCTACCAAGTGCGTTGGTTGTTCTTCCACTTTTTCTAAATCTTTACGTGTTGAAAATCCTGTTAATACCATCAGCGTATCCATGCCGTATTGAATGCCGGCTTGAATATCCGTTTGGTAATTATCTCCAACCATTGCGATGTCTTCTTTTGTAAAATGACGGTCTGGGAATTTGGCATTTAAGTAGTCTAATGCAGACTCCATAATCACACTACTTGGTTTACCAATGATAATTGGTTCTACTTGTGTTGCCACTTTTAAGAAACCAGTGATAGCACCTGATCCTGGGATTGGGCCTTTTTCGCTTGGTAAGTTTGAATCGATATTGGTTACGATATACGTTGCACCATTACGAATCGCAAGCGTTGCTGTTTCTAAATCTTTATAAGTGACATTGCGGTCAAGGGACTGCAACACGACTTCTGGCTTTTCAGAAACAATCGTGTATCCAGCTGCTTCGACTTGATTTTTAATCGCTTCTTCCCCGATGACCATGACACGGTTCACGTTGAAATGAGACTTCAAGTAATCCACTGCCGCAACACCACTTGTATACACTTCGTCTGCCGAAACTTCAGTGCCATAGTTCACACGTAAGTTTTCAGCTACTTGTGCAGGTGTTTTTGTAGCATTATTTGTTACAAATAGGAATGGAATCTTGGCTTCTTGCAATCTTTTAATAAAGGCTTCGGCCGTTGGAATACGGTCTTTTCCACGATACATGGTTCCATCTAAATCAATAAAATATGCTTTATACATTTAGTTACCTCTTTGTTGGTTTTCTCGAATATGGAATCCTTTCTTCTGAGTGGATTTCACAGGGCTCTTCTTCACCTTACTGCTTGCTGGTTTCTCCACTTCTTTCATTGAGAAATGTTGAGATGATTTCTTCTGTTTTGGTTTGAAGTTATTGCCTTCATATTCTTTTTCTTTCATCGTTTCTTTTGGAATAAATTCTTTCAAATTAAACGATTGATCTTTTTTCGTCTTTTGATTTGTTTCATTATTGCGTTTCTTCTGACGATTTTGAGCCTTCTCTTTAAACTTACGCTTATTATTTGAACGGACTGGACTATCTAAATCCGCTGGACTAAATACATGTTCTCTACGTTGATTGTTTTGACGTTTGCGTTGATTATTTCGCTCGCGTCTTGGACGTTGTTGTGTTTTTTCTTCTTCCACAACTGGTTTATGTTGCGCCTCTGGATCTCTTTCTAATACGAAATATTGGCACCCAAAATTACAATATTCTAATAAATATTCTTGTAAATAATCGATATCGCGGTCCGGAGTCGCCAATTTATGCGAATGTTTGAAGAAACCTTTCAAACGTAATTTCTCATGGCCCCAGTCGCCAACGATGTAATCATAGCGCTCAAAAATATCATTATAGCGCTCGTTTAACGCTTCAATATTAAATCCGTCACGGTAGTCTTCGACGATTTCATAATGCACATCATCAATCATCACGGTTGTATCGCCAACCATTACCGCACGCTTCACTTCTTCTTCAGGCATTGTCACAATCTCTTCTAAGACTTGACTTAATTCCTGTGAAAGTGTTTCTGCTTTCTGTTCAGTCATGATTCTTCCTTTCTTTGAATACTAATTCTTTTTCAATAATCGTTCTTAATAAATCTGGATAAATAATTTCGTTGTCCCCTTTTTCTTCAATGATCGGGAAAAATGGAACGAATCGCATATGGTCAGGGCAAACAAATGTAATAAACTCATCGTCTGCCAACTCTCTTCCATCCATAACGATTTCGCCACTAGCGAACTGAAATCCTGTATAAAGGATCTCTCCAAACAGTTTACCACGAAAACCATATCCACGAATAGCTTTTTCTAGTAATTCAGGCTGCTGTTCTTCAAAAATTTGCAATAGTTGTTTGAAATCTGAAACTCTAAAGCGACTCTTATTCAAATGAATCGGATGTGGCATGCATTCATGTAAGTCAAACTTTGTGAGCGGTCCTTCTTTAAACGGTACTACAAAGAGGCCGGTATAAGAAAATGCTACCGAAACTCCAGTTTGTCTCGTCATCGCTTCTAATGAGAGAAGAGCTAGTTCCTTCACAGAATATGCAGGAATATGTGGGAGTACCACTTCTGCTTTCAAGAGCGCAATCCCTTCTTGGCGAAGCGCTTCTCCTTCATCAATAGTCGAATCCTCTTTTAAATCCTCGACTGCAATCATTTTATCAGAAAGAGGAATCAAGCGACTGCCTTCTGTCTTCAAATGAAGCTCACCAATATAAGCACCATACTTAAATCCACCTGTTAGAAGAGTTTGGTTCACCCATTTTCCTTCTTCAAAGAGATGATGCGTATGTGCCCCAAGAATCACTTGAATTTCTGGATAAGTTTCCGCAATCAGATGATCCATTTCAATTCCTAAATGAGACAGCAAGATAATCTGATGACCGCCAGCTGCAAGCGTCGGTACAAGGCGCTTCAACGCATCCATCGGCTCTTCAATCAAATAGCCATTTGGCCCATAGCTTTCTGGATAAGAAGCCGTCAACCCGATAAATGCAATACTGCAGTCGTCCACTTTTTCAAAATGAACTTCTTTTGCAAACGGAGGCACTTCTCGAGTTGTTGCCCATTTGACATTCGAAATAATGACTTCGAACTGGCGACCTTCATACGCCGCCTCTAATTCAAGCGGTGTATACGCCGTCCCTTCGTTATTTCCAAGGGTAGCAAAATCGATTTGCTCTTCGTTCAACACTCTTGCAGCAATCTTTCCGTCCTCTGCTTCAACCAATGGATGAACACGGTCAATGAGGTCTCCTAGATCAATCCCAAATACCTTCTGCCCTTCTTTTTCAAGCTGGGCTCTACGCTCCTTCATAAAGCGCGTTTGCGTCTTTATGGAATGAAAGTTCGAGTGCATATCATTGATGTGAAGAATCGTTACTTCACTCATGCTTCCACCTCATCCGGATGATTTTCAAATACTATTGCTTGTGTTAACTGTTGTAAATCCTGTGGTGCAATTTCTAATTGAAGTCCACGTTTTCCCGCAGAGATACGAATCGTTTTTTGCTCCATCGCATGATGCTCGATGAAGGTTGGGAATTTCTTCTTCATTCCAATTGGTGAACATCCTCCGCGTACATATCCTGTTAATGGTTCCAGTTTATCTAGTGATAATAATTCTACGCGTTTATTTCCTGAAACTTTCGCAATCGTCTTTAAATCTAATTCTCGGTGAGCCGCAATACAAGCGACTAAATGTCCAGTCTTATCGCCTGTTAATACGATGGTTTTGTAGACTTCCTCAACGGGAATCCCCATCCCCTGCGCTGCATGAATCGCATCAAGGTGTGCTGTATCCACATCATATTCATGAATGGCATATGGAACTTTTGCTTGCTCGACCATTCGCACTGCATTTGTTTTGATTACTTTTTTCTTTTTCACGTAAAATCACTCCTTTTTCCATTTTACCACAAGGAGCAATCTATTTGAAATCTCCTTTCATCTTCTTTTGTAACCTTTTGAAAAAATAAAAATCCCTAAGAAAACTCTTAGGGATTTAAGTTCTAATCTAATAAACTAAGTCGACGAATGAAATCGGCATTCGACTTCGTTTCTCTTAATTGCTTCACAAGTTGCTCACTCGTTTCAAGCCCGTCTCCTTTAATGGCATGACGCACTTTCCAAATCGCTTCTAGCGTTTCTTGTGAAAGGAGCATGTCTTCTTTACGAGTGCCTGAACGTTTCACATCAATGGCTGGGAATACACGTCTTTCAGCAAGTTCTCTTGAGAGATGGATTTCTGAATTACCCGTTCCTTTGAACTCTTCATAAATCACATCATCCATACGGCTTCCTGTTTCCACTAACGCCGTCGCAAGAATCGTTAGGCTACCGCCCTCTTCGATATTTCTGGCAGAACCAAAGAATTTCTTTGGACGATACAAAGCTGCTGGGTCAATCCCACCACTCAATGTTCTTCCTGAAGGTGGAATCGTTAAGTTATACGCACGTGCAAGACGCGTAAGGCTATCCATCAAGATAATCACGTCACGTCCATCTTCTACAAGACGTAGCGCACGTTCCAGCACTAATTCACTAATTTTAATGTGGTTTTCTGGAAGCTGGTCAAATGTAGAATACACCACTTCTGCATCCACCGTTCTCTCGATGTCCGTTACCTCTTCAGGTCGTTCATCGATGAGTAAAATAATCAATTCGGCTTCTGGATAATTCGTCGTAATTCCATTAGCGATTTCTTTAAGTAAGCTTGTCTTCCCTGCTTTTGGTGGTGCTACAATAAGTCCACGTTGCCCAAAACCAATCGGGCAAATTAAATCCAACATACGAGAAGCGATGCGACCACGTGTCGTTTCTAGCACCATTTGTTTTTCAGGATACAATGGTGTAAGTCCTGGGAAATGGTCACGCTCTTTGGCTTCTTCGGGATCTTTTCCATTCACGAAACCAACTTGCATCAACCCATTAAATTTCTCACCTTGACGTGGTGGACGTGCTGTCCCACTCACAAGGTCCCCATTTCGAAGGTCGAAACGGCGAATTTGCGAAGAAGAAATATAAATATCTTCCTGACTGCTTGAATAGTTAATCGGTCTTAGGAATCCAAATCCTTCTGCACGATTAATATCCAAGACACCTTCCACTTGGAAAAATCCAGTGGCTTCTTCTTGAGCACGAAGAATCGCAAGCGCCAATTCCTTTTTATTCATTTGACCGTAATAAGGAATTTTATAATGTTTGGCAAAGCCGTACATCTCTTTTAAAGTTTTTTCTTGTAAGCTTTGTAGCGTTACAGTTTCCACTTGTTCTGACATAATGCCCCTTCTTACTCTTCAATCATCGAAATATCAGCACCTAATGCTTGTAGTTTTTCAACAATATTTGAATAACCACGTAGAATATGTCCGATATTTGAAATTTTCGTTGTTCCTTCAGCCATTAGTCCAGCTACCACAAGTCCAGCTCCAGCACGAAGATCGCTAGCCGCCACTTCGGCACCGACTAATGGTGTTGGTCCTTCAAATGTAATGATATCTTCAATCACTTTTCCACGAGCGCCCATGCGATTTAATTCTGGTACGTGACCAACACGTTTTGGATAAATCGTATCGACAACCATTGCTGTTCCTGTTGCTTTACTAAAGAGCGGCGTGATAGTTTGTTGCAAGTCTGTCGCAAAGCCTGGATAAGGCATTGTTTTAATATTGACTGCTTTTAACTCATTTGTCGGGTAAACATAAATATCGTCTTCGCCAACTTCCATCTTCACGCCCATTTCGTTCATCTTTGCAATCAGACTTTCTAAGTGTTCGAAAATCACGTTTTTCACACGGACACCCTCACCAACTGCTGCTGCGATTGATAAATAAGTTCCTGCTTCAATACGGTCTGGAATAATCGTATGTGTACATCCATGTAAGCTTTCTACACCTTCCACACGAATGATGCTTGTTCCAGCACCTTTAATATTGGCACCCATTTTATTTAATAAGTTTACAACGTCGATAATTTCAGGCTCTCGCGCTGCATTTTCGATAATGGTTTTTCCTTTTGCACGAACGGATGCTAGCAATACATTAATTGTCGCACCTACAGATACAACGTCCATATAAATTTTCGTACCCACAAGGCCTTCTTCGCCAGTAGATAAGTAGATAGCACCATCATGGTCTCTCACATCAGCACCAAGCGCTTTGAAACCTTTTAAATGTTGGTCAATTGGACGAGGGCCTAAGAAGCAGCCACCTGGAAGTCCAACAACCCCTTCACCGAATTTAGCAAGAGTTGCTCCCATAAAATAATAAGACGCACGCATGCTTTGGATTTTCCCTTTTGGCATTGGGATAGATTTCATTTCTCTTGGGTCGATGGTTAACGTTCCATCAACGAATTCTGTTTTTACGTTAAAATCATTCAAAATTTCAATTAAGGCATCTACGTCCTGAATCTCAGGGACACCCTCTAATACGACTGGTTCATTCGCGATAATAGCAGCCGGAATTAAAGCTACTGTACTGTTTTTAGCTCCACTAATGGTTACTTCCCCTTTAAGTGGTTTACCGCCGTTAATGACTAATTTTTTCATACTCAAATTCCTTTCACTAAATGTTCTCAATTATTATACCATGTTCACAGTAGAATCCGCTATCTTTTAATCGTTTGCATCTATTGTTAACCTTTAAAAATTCAATAGTTGACAATCATTTCAAATCTGTTACACTTAAAAACATGAATACTGATGAAAGGAGGATATTATGAGCACTAAACAGGACGTTTTACGTCTTTTATATAGTACAGTGGACAAACCTCTTTCAGGACAAGATATCGCAGAGCAACTGAACCTTTCTCGTACGGCTGTGTGGAAAGCCATCCAGCAATTAAAAAAAGATGGCTACGAAATCACCTCAAGTACAAAAGTTGGGTATCAATTATCCAGACAGACGGATTTGTTAACCCTTGAAGGCATTCGCTCTCATTTGGGAGAGGCTCTTCAAGATTGGGATATTCAAGTTTTTGAAACAACTACTTCAACCAATGATTTGGCTAAAACATACGGCGCATCAGGCTCGAGAGTCCCTACCTTCTTTATTGCAGAAGAGCAAACGGCAGGTCGTGGACGACTAGGAAGAACATTCCTCTCTCCACCAAAATCTGGACTTTATATGAGTATCTGTATTT
This sequence comes from uncultured Streptococcus sp., assembly GCA_916719965.1. Lineage (GTDB taxonomy): Bacteria > Bacillota > Bacilli > Lactobacillales > Aerococcaceae > Granulicatella. The sequence goes on along the minus strand of CAKAPS010000001.1, from coordinate 21,450 downwards.
TCCCGGAAGGCGATTTGGACAGTATTTCGCTGATCACTTGTGCTACGGCGGTTGCCGCAACGCGAGCGGTGGAATCCTTTATCCATGAAAAAATTGGGATTAAATGGGTGAACGACCTCTACTATCACGATAAAAAAATCGCTGGTATCTTAACAGAAGCCGTGACGAATATTGAAGCTCAAAAAGTTGATGCACTGATTGTCGGAATGGGAATTAACTTGCATATCGATGACGCTATTATTCCAGAGGATTTAAAACCGATTATCGGTTCCCTCTTTTCTCCGCAAGAAATTCCAGACGGTTTTAGCCGCAATGAATTCGTAGCTCGTTTCCTAAAAGAATGGAATCACTGCTACGAAGACATCAACGCTGGCAAGCGAGATTTCATGGAAGAATACAAAGACCATTCCATCATTGTCGGCAAGAAAGTCAATGTCATTAGCGGTATGAAAACATATCCTGCCACTGCAAAAAGCGTAGACAATAACGGGCATCTTATCGTCCAAACAGATGACGGTGCCATTCATTCATTATCTTATGGCGAAGTAAGCATTCGCCCAGAAAACTAAAAGTTAGGAGTTACACTCATGAAAAAATTATCGATTAAAACAATTGTGCTCGCAGCACTTCTAGGAGCACTCTGCTATGTATCTAGCTACTTAAAAATTCCGATTGGTCCAGTACCATTCTCAGCTCAAACAGCCACAGTGATTTTGGCATCATTATTATTGCCACCAGTTGGCGCTTTTGCTGCTCAATTTGTTCACTTCCTATTACTTTTCTTATTAGGAGGAGGAACTGCATTATTTATTTCTCCATCATTTGGTTTTGTTATTGGATTTATGGTTGCAGCTCCGGTGATTTCATTTATCGGAAACCGTATCAACAATATCTTCGGATGGGTGATTGCCGCTCTTGTTGGTGAAGTCATTTTCTACGTCATCGGAATTCCGTTTATGACCTTTGTATTAGTAGGATTACAAGGAAAGAACTTAGATCTTCAACAAATTCTTGGCTTCGGTTTATATCCATTCATTCTTCCTGACTTAGGAAAATTAGTTGTTGCCGTATTCCTTGCAGATCGTATTAAAGCCCTTACTAAAAAAGACTTTTAAAAAGCATAAAAAATAAGCTAGGCATGATGCCTAGCTTATTTTTATTGTTCAAGGACTAACCCCAGAATTTAACTCCTAGTACGTTTCCTAAGAATGCAAAACCGATTCCGACAACTAATAGAAGAACGATACAACGTAATGGCGTCCATTTTTTACGCGCTAATAAGTAGTAAAGTCCTAAAGTAATTCCTAATGGAATGACTTTTGGTAATACACCATCTAAGATTGCTTGGATAACAATTGGTTTTTCACCGTTTGCGATTTGAATTCCTAATTTAGTACCACCGTAAAGGCTAGTTAAAGCCCCAACAACGAATACCCCTAGGATTGAAGCAGCACGAGTGAATTCTTTGGCATTTGCAGTAAAGATACCGATTGCATCTGTTCCTAAGTTATAAGACCAGTGCATTAACCAGTAACGAATTGCAAATTGGAAGATATTAAATACCGCTAAGAATAGTAATGGTCCAGCGATGCTTCCTTTTAATGCAAAGTCTGAAGAAATACCGGCTACGATTGGAACTAATGTGAACCAGAATAAAGCGTCACCGATACCACCCAATGGTCCCATTGCAGCAACACGTACCGCACGGATTGTTGGAATATCTGCTTTGTTTTGTTCAAGTGATAATACAATCCCCATTACGAATGTTACTAAGAATGGGTGAGTATTGAAGAACTCTAAGTTATGAGACATTGATGCAGCTAAGTCATCTTTGTCTGTATGGATTTTTTCCAACCCTGGTAAAATACCGTATAACCAGCCACCTGCTTGCATACGTTCATAGTTGAAAGAAGATTGTAAGAAAATTGAACGCCATGCCATTTTGTTTAACGTTGCTTTATCTAAGCGTGGAGCAGGCGTTTGGTTTTTATAAGAATCTGGAATATTATATGCCATCTTCTTCACCTCCATCGTTCACAATGCTAGCACCCGCTGTTTTGAATTTTGTTTGGATTTGGAAATCCCAGTATGCAATTGCAAAACCAATGAACGCTAATAATACTAATGCAGATCCAGCTAAGCTTTCACTTGCAGAAACAATGTTTGCTAAAGCAAAACCTAAGAAATAGAAGCCCCATAGTTCTTTAGAAACCATTACTTTTAGTAAGATTGCGAACCCTACGAAGCGCATCATACCACCGGCAGCACCTAAACCTGACATGAACCATTCAGGAATAGATTTTGTTAAAGTATCCCCGATAGCTTGTCCACCGACGAAGAATAATACAACTACAAGACCAAAGATAGCTCCTAATGCAGCCATTGCTAAGTAGTTCAAGCGAGCAATTCCTTTTGGATTTGCATCGTGTGCATACTTATCAGCCACAGCCATCATTGGTGACATTAAAGCAAAGATTAAAGTAACGCCATATTGACCTAAAAGCGCAAATGGAACAGCAGCACCTACTGCAGCAGCTGGTTCTAATTTAAGGCTGATAGCTAATACTGTCGCCATAATTCCGCCGATTACGGCATTAGGTGGTTGTGCCCCACCGACTGGCATGTTACCGATTGTCATTAATTGGTAAGTACCCCCAACAACTAACCCTGTTTGTACGTCGCCCAAAATAGCTCCGATCACTGGACCCATTACGATAGGTTGGTATAGTGATTCTAAAAAGCTGAATTGGTCAATCGCAGCAACAAAAGTTACAAGGAATACTAATAAGATTTGAATAAAACTTGCTTGCATATTCATTGACCCCTTTTATAAATAAAAATTATTGGAATAATTTCGAAACGTCTTCTTTTCCTTCAGTTGGAACTTTCTGAATTTCAAGTTCGACACCTAACTCCTGCAGTCTTCTAAATGCAGCAACATCTGCATCATCAACCGCAACAACACCTGCTACTTGGCGTTTTCCTTCCGCCATGTGCATGTTCCCAATGTTAACCTTCTTGATTGGCACTCCTCCCTCTACTAATTTCACTACGTCTTGAGGATTTTCACAGATGATGAAAATCAACTGACGGTCTGCTGCTTTACCGATGACATTAATCGTTTTTTCAATAGTGAAATAACGAGTTTGTGCACCAGCTGGAGCAGCCATATCCATTAACCCTTGACGCATCGGATCCGTAGCTACTTTATCGTTTGCAACAAGCAGTAGGTTGGCACCTAAGTAAGATGACCATTGAGTTGCAACTTGACCGTGAATCATACGATTGTCAATTCGTGTTAATAAAATATTTGGCATTACTAGCTCTCCTTTCATAAAAAGCTAAATTCATTATACATAATTCTTCGATTTTTTGGAAGCGTTTTAGTAAAACTTTTTTAATAAATTCTTCATTTTTGAGTTTTTATTACATTTTTGTATTGCTAATTTGTAAAACATTATATATACATGCTTTTTTCACCGCTTTGATGTCAGACAACTCTCACTAATCTCTACAAATATATTTGAATTTCTTCACAATTAACAAAGTCCCCCCCCTCTAAATTTTTCCATAAAAAAAGAAGCTTAGAATCTAAGCTTCCATTTCACTTTATTTTGATTTTCCGATAATAGAACTAGTTCCACTGATAGTCACGATGACACCAAACGCAATGATAATCATTCGATTGACCATCTCTCCTGAGACAAAGAAACTTCCAGCGATAATCAGAACTCCTGCTAAACTAACGAGTAATGTTTTAGCAAGGGATCCTTGCTGTTCATTTTGCTTCGCTCGGTTTAAGTCTCCTTCTTGAACTCCCTTTTGCACCACATACTTTGGCAAAATACTTTTCAGATAAGCAACTGTCGCAAGCGCGTAGAATAACGCTCCTACAAATACGCATAGCAACACATCACTCGGAAAGAAACTATAGAAAATAGCTCCTAGTGCAAATGCAATAACAAAGCGATGTCTAAAGGCATTAAAAGTCACTAAGTCATCTGTCGGTATATGATAAACCGTCTTTAAGAATGGCAGATAGAAATAATCCTTACCGTCAGCTCCTGTATAAAACTCTCCAAAAATCGATTGCATACAGTCACCGCTTATAAGACTTCAGAAATCGCAAAACGAGATACCGTAATCACGACACCTTTTGCAATCTCAACATCCACTTTTTCTTCGTCAACTTTCTTTACAGTACCATATAATCCATTCGCACAGACAACACGTTTTCCAACTTGTAATGCTTCATGTAATTTTTCAAAATACTGTTGTTGACGTTTCATATTTTTTCTTGAGAAGAAATAATAAATCCCTAAAATTACAACGACGAATACGATAAACGTAAGGGAACTTACTAAAATAATATTGGCAGTCATTAAATCCCATCCTCGTCATCAAATTCATCAATGTCATTATTTTGAATCGTTGGTAAGCTTACTTGTTGGATGGCTTCTTTACCAGCTAATAAGCTTTGTGTTACCACGTCTTGCGCACTTGCAGCAAATTCACGTAACATTGCAATTTCAATCAGCATTGGTAAGTTTGTTCCAACAACAACTTCCACATTTTCAAAATCAACAGAAGCTAACATAGCAGCCTTGAATGGACTTCCTCCTAAAAGGTCCGCAAATACAACAATCCCTTCTGTTTCTTCTTGCAATTCAGCCATTGCATTTCTTAAATTATTTTCAAGAGCATCCATTGGATCACTTTCTAAAAATGGTACCACGCGATATGCCGCTTGTTTTCCAGCGATCATCTCTAACGCTTGTCCTACTCCAACAGCAAATTGTCCATGCCCAGTAAGAATTAACCCTATCATTCCATTTCCTCCTAAATACTTAATATCTTAATACTAGACCAGGTTTCATTAAATAGCAAGCAGAAATTAATGCGTTTTCATAAATTTCCGTGAAAATAAAACGTGGAGCATTGACGTTTCACTGGGGGGTGACAATACTCCACGTTTAAAAGCTATACGAATATTTTTGTTTTACCGATTAGAACAATTCTTTGTAGAAAGCAATTGTTTCTTCTAATGTTGGCATGAATGGGTTACCTGGTGCACAAGCATCGATTAACGCATTCTTAGATAGATATTCGAAGTCGAAGTCTTTTTCTTCAATTCCTAATTCAGTTAATTTCTTAGGAATACCTACTGTTTCAGAAAGAGTTTCGATTTCTTTGATTGCGTATGCTGCACATTCTTCATCAGATTTACCTTCAGTTTGTAAACCTAAAGCTTTTGCAACATCACGGAATGCAGCTGGAACACGTTTTGCATTTTCGCGTTCGATTACTGGTAATAACATAGCACAGCATACACCGTGTGGAAGTTTGTAAACAGCACCTAATTGGTGAGCCATTGAGTGAACATATCCTAGTCCAGCGTTGTTGAATGACATACCGCCTAAGAAGATTGCGTTCACCATACCTTCACGAGCTTCGATGTCATGACCATCTTTAACCGCACGTGGTAAGTATTCTTTGATTAATTCAATTGCACCAATTGATAATTTCTTAGTAACGCCGTAAGCACCTGGAGTTACTAAAGCTTCAACCGCGTGAGTTAGAGCATCCATACCTGTTGCTGCAGTTAATGCTGCTGGTTTAGATACCATTAATTCAGGGTCGTTTACAGAGATTAAAGCTAGGCTGTTTTTATCAACCATTACCATTTTAACTTTTCTTTCTTCGTCTGTAATTACATAGTTGATTGTAATTTCAGCTGAAGTACCTGCAGTTGTGTTGATAGCAACAACTGGTAAACCTTTTTTATCAGATTTGTGTAATCCTTCGTAGTCTTGTGGTTTTCCACCGTTTGTTGCAATTACTGAAATACAGCTTGCACAGTCTTGAGGTGATCCACCACCTAAGCTGATGATGAAGTCGCAGTTGTTTTCTTTTAACGCAGCAACCCCATCGTTAACATTTTTACAAGTTGGGTTTGGTTCTACATCAGAGTAAATAACGAAGTCTACACCTGCTTCTTTTAAAGGTTCTGTGACTTTAGGAAGAATATCACTTGATTCGATAAATTTATCCGTTACTAAAAGAGCTTTATGATATCCTAGATCTTTTACGTAAGGTCCAATTTCTTTAACGACTCCTCTTCCGATTAAGTTAATAGCTGGTACATAAAATGTTGACATAATTTTTCTCTCCTAACTAGTAAGTAAGTTTATAAAACACCTTTTTTCAAGATGATGTTTCCATACAAGGCACTTTCTCCTGTTTGAATCACTAGATAAGCGTCTTTAGCTTGTTCGTAAAACTCAAATCGTTCGAACTCTTTAATCGCTGCTCCCGGGTGACTTTCTTCTAAGAGACGTTTATATTCGTCCCAAATCACCGGAACAGTTGGATCTCCCGGAACGACTTGCATTAATCCTGCTTGATATGAACTGTAAGTATCTAATGGCAATACTTGTAGAATTGCTTCTAAAGCTACTGGAACACCATGTCCGTCCATACGAATCACGCGTTGGCCGATACGATGAGCTGGGAAGTTTGCATCCGCAAGTACCAATTCATCTCCATGTCCCATCTCCATTAAATATTTCACAAGTTCTGGGCTTAAAATTTTAGGAATTTGTTTTAACATTACTGAATTCCTCTCTTCACTTTATTGAATTTCAAGCGAATTTCTTCTAAATTCTCAATCGCACGACTTTCATAACGCGTTACAGGTTCTGAAGCCTTGATAATGTCTTGTGCTTCTTTGCGACTTGAAATCACTCCAAGAGTTAGCATTTGTGACAAGATATTTCCAAGTGCACTCGCTTCTACCGGTCCTGTAATAACTGTACGTCCTGTAAAGTCTGCTGTTAACTGGCAAAGCAATTTGTTTTGAATGCCTCCGCCGACCATTTGAACAGTTGTCATTTCGTGTTTTGTCAATTGTTCTAATTGCGTAATCGTTTCTAGATAGGTTAAAGCTAAACTTTCTAGAACGACACGAACGATTTGACCTTTCGTTTGCGGAACTTTTTGTCCACTCACTTTACACCATTCTTTAATTTTTGTTTCCATTTCTCCAGGAGAAGCGAAAACTGGGTCATTTGGATGAATCCAAGTTTGGTTGTCCGTTACTTCTTCGGCTAATGTGACCATTTCGCCAAAGCCAACTTCTTCCCCTTGCAAGCGCCAGTCGCGTTGTAATTCTTGAATAATCCACATTCCTGTTGTGTTTTGTAAGAGACGATATTTACCATCAAAACATCCTTCATTAGTTAGTCCTGAGGCAAATGCTTCATCCGTTACAACAGGCTCGTCAGATTCTGTTCCGACAAGCGACCAAGTACCACATGAAATAAAGACAGTGCCTTTTTCATGTTCATATGGAATCGCAAGTACTGCAGCAGCTGTATCATGTCCAGCCCCTGCAATCACGTCAAATGGATCTACTTTCAACTCTTGAGTGATGCGTGGTGATAATTGTCTTAAGACCTCACCATTCTTCGTTGGTGTTGTGAACCATTTACGCGGAATGTCTAAGCGTTCAAACACTTCTTCTGAGAAGTCTTGTGTAAAGATATCCAGTAACCCACTTGTACTTGCAATCGTGTATTCATTTGATAGCACTCCTGAAAGTAAGTAGTTGATTAAATCTGGGATAAACAACACGCGTTGAACGATATTTCTTAATTGTGGTTTTTCTTGCAAATCTGAATAGATTTGTAAGACCGTATTAATGGTTGCAGGCTGCACACCTGTTTTTTGGAATAATTCTTTCTTCGAGATAGCGTTATAAAATGACTCCTCGTATCGACCCATTCGATTATCTCTGTAACAATGTGGTTGATAGAGCAAATCTCCATTTTGATCTAGATAGGCATAGTCTACTCCCCATGTATCAACAGAGATGGAACGAATCGGAATCGAATCTTTGGAAGCCTTCTTGATTCCTTGCTTAATTTCTCCAAACAAGTGCAACAAATTCCAATACAAACCATCATTAAGATTCACCGGTTCGTTTTTGAACCGATGAACCTCTGATAATTGGAGGGAGTGCCCGTCATAAATCGCCTGCATAACACGTCCTGAACTTGCGCCTAAATCAATGGCTAATAATTTAATCAAGCTCATGTTTTCTCCTCCATTACTAATCCCTATTTTTTATTCGTATAGTAAAGCTTTGATTTCTTCGCTATCGATGTTCTTAGCGTCATACCATTTAGAACCAGTATCCACGTCTTTAACTGTTTCACCTTTAGCTGCAGCAATTGCTAATTTAACAGCTTGGTAACCAATTTGAACTGGGTCTTGAGTTACAGAACCAACGAAGATTCCTTTACGGATAGCATCTTGTTGTAATGCACCTGAGTCGAAACCAACAGCTAAGATTTTGTCTGCGCCAAGTTTAGATTCTTTGAAACCGCCATTAGCGTTGATGATTGCTTTTGCAGCGAATTCGTTTGAACCATAGATTGCAATAGTGTCTTCTTTTTCAAGAACTGTAGAAGCTTCAGTTTTACCTGCAGCATCGTCTACTTGAGCTGGAACACGAACTTCGATAACTACTTTAGCATCAGCTTCAGCTACATCGTTTTTGAATTTGTCATGTCCAGTTACAGCAGTTTTAATGCCTTTTTTGTTTAATAATTCAACCATTTTATCAATGAAACCTTTTGTTCTTTGAGTGATTGAAAGTGAGTTAACTTCTTGAGAAACAACCCCGATACGAACTTTCTTGTCGCCGACTTTGCTTTCAAGTAATTTGAATAAGTGTTCAGCAGCGTTACCACCAGCAGCATGGTTGTCTGTTGATGCAGTAGCTTTGATAGCTCCTTCTGGTGCTCCTGGAACCCCTGAGTCAAATCCGATAATAGGAATGTTTTTAGATTGTGCTTGTTTAATCGCATCTAATTCTGCTTCAGTATCTAATGCAGCTAAAGCGATTGCTTTTGGATTTTTGTTGATCGCATTGTTTAATTGTTCCAATTGTTCTGCGATTGCTGTTTCATTTTGAGGTCCTACGAAAGTAATTTTAGCACCTAATTCTTGAGCTGCTTTTTCAGCCCCTTTGTTTACAGCTTTCCAGAAGTCATGTTGGAACCCTTTAGCAATCACTTCTACTTTGAAGTCTCCGCTTGCTTGAGCTTTATTATTTCCACCGTCAGCATTTGATTTATTTGAAGTACATCCTGCTAATAAAGCAGAAGCACAAGCTAGAGTTGCAATAGCATATTTGAACGATTTTTTCATGATTTATTCTCCTTTATATGTCCTTTTTGACCCTTTCTTTGAAGGTGTCTTCCCAACTCATTGTGTCAATATCAAACTATTTTTTCTTATTCATGCGGATTAAGATATCAGAGTAAACGGCAACGATTACAACGAAACCTGTGATGAATAATTGATAGTGTGGTTGTAAGTCGATGTATGGTAAACCAATCTTCAAGACAGACATGATGAATACCCCGATGATTGTACCAACAACTGAACCAACCCCACCGGCAAGTGAAGTACCACCGACAACTACTCCGGCGATGGCATCAAGTTCCATACCGTTCCCTGTACCAGGAAGGATAGTTGAATAAGTTGCAGCATATGCGATACCAGCTAAACCTGCTAGAAGTCCACTGATGACATAAGCCATACCTTCCCATTTGATAACGTTTACACCTGAAAGTCTAGTAGCTTCTTTATTTGAACCGATGGCAAAGATGTAACGACCAATTTTTGTTTTATTTAAAACAATGGCTGCAATAATCGCTACGACAATCAAGACGATCAACCCGGTTGGAAAATTATCTTGCGTTCTGAATAAGTCTTTGTACCAGCCTTCACCAGTTCCACGTAATGGGAACGTTACACTTTGTACGTTTGATACGATTGAGCTTAAACCACGTGAAATCATCATTGTACCAAGTGTTGCGATGAATGGTGGTAATCCAAATTTCGCAATTAAAATTCCGTTGAATAATCCAAATACACCCCCAATCACTAATATTGCCAACAATGCTAGCCATAATGGCCAACCCATTTTTGTATGGAGCACTCCACCAACGATGGCAGAACACATCATTACTGTACCGATTGATAAGTCAATACCACCGGTGATAATAACGAATGTTACCCCAATTGCTAAGAAACCAATGTAATAAGATGCGTCTAAAATGCTTACCGCTGTATCAAACGAACGGAACGATTCACTTGAGACTGCAAAGAATGTGAAAATCACGATCAACGCGATTAATGCAATTAATTTTTGTAATCCAACTGATTGTACCAGTTTCGTCCATAGGGACTTTTTCTCTTCCATATCAATACCTCTCTTCGATTATCGATCCGTTGCTAAAGCGAGGATACGTTCTTGAGTTGCTTGACTGATATCAAGTTCCCCTGTTTTACGTCCTTCACACATGACAACAATACGATCGCTCATACGTAAAATTTCTGTAAGCTCTGAAGAAATCATAATGATTGATTTTCCTTGAGCTACTAGTTCATTCATTAATGAGTAGATTTCACTTTTCGCACCAACGTCAATTCCTCGAGTTGGTTCGTCAAAAATTAGAATATCGCTATTTTGTTCTAGCCATTTCGCAATAACAACTTTTTGTTGGTTACCACCTGATAAGTTCCGAACTAGTTGTTTCGATGATGGTGTTTTCGTTCTTAATTGTTTAACGAATTCATCACTGACTTTGATAATTTCACCGTCATCGATGAAACCACCCTTAATGTACTTATCAAGGTTTGTCATTACTGTGTTATTGGCAATGGTCATATCAACGATACATCCATAACGTTTACGGTCTTCTGAAAGATAACCAATACCTTCTCTAATAGCATCTTGAGGATTTTTAATATCAACCTCTTTACCATTAATTTTAATGGTTCCGCTATCTTTCTTATCCGCTCCGAATAGTAAACGAGCTACTTCTGTTCGGCCCGCTCCCATTAATCCAGAGAAACCTAAGATTTCACCTTTATGAAGCACAAAGCTAACATCTTTTACGTGGCTTCCTGAGTTTAAGTGTTCCACTTCTAATACAACAGGTGCTCCTTCTGGTACTGCAGAAACCGCTTTCGGATCTTCGTAAATAGTACGACCAACCATCATTGCGATGATCTCGTCCTTTGTAGTTTCTTTTGTATTTACAGTTCCAACATATTCCCCGTCCCTCATAACCGTTACACGGTCCGTAATACGGGCAATTTCGTCCATACGGTGAGAAATATAGATAATTCCTACACCTTTAGCACGTAAGTCATCAATAATTGCGAATAATTCATTAATTTCTGATTCTGTTAACGCTGCTGTTGGTTCGTCGAAAACAATAATCTTAGCATCCATTGACAATGCTTTGGCAATTTCAACCATTTGTTGTTTACCAACTGTTAAGTTTCCCACTTTTTCTTGTGGATTAATATCCAGTTTCAACAATTTGAATAATTCTTTTGCCTTTTTATTTCCGGCATTATCGTTGATGAAGAGACCTTGATTAATTTCTTCACGACCGATGAAGATGTTTTGAGCCACTGTTAAGTGGTTCATCATATTCAACTCTTGGTGCACGATTACAATCCCATCGTCCATAGCCTCTTTTGGCTTAGAATATTCTACTTGTTTTCCGTTATAGTGAATCGTTCCTTCATTCGCGCCGTAAATACCTGTCAATACTTTCATCAAAGTGGATTTACCAGCCCCGTTTTCACCCATTAGCGCGTGTACTTCACCTGTTCTTAGGTCAAAGTCTACACCTTTTAAGGCTTTTACAGGTCCAAACGATTTCACAATTCCCTTCATTTCAAGAATAACTGGATTACTCATGCGTTTCACCTACCTGTTCCAGTTTTGTAATACGCTCTTTTAGCGTTTCTATTTGTTCTTGTTGATTTACAATGATGTCTACAACTTCTAGCAGCAAGTGGCTGTTCATAAAATGATCTTGCGCATGAACGGAAAGAAGTGTTGGACTAGCGCCCTCTCCTCTTATTTCTTGCTGAATCATTTCTGTTTGAACATTATGCGCTTCAACTCCTTTAACTCTCGCTTCATCAAGGAGGCCTCTTGCAGATGAAATATCACCTGCAAGAGCACTCTTAACGGATTGCATTGCTAAAGTTGTTACTTTGCTACTTTTGACAATGAGTTGCATCAATCGTTGCGTATCTGCTTTTTTTGTTTCGCTCATTGGCTTAACCTAATAATTCAATCGCTTGTTTTAGAACTTCTTCTCCGCGCATGTTTTCAAAGTCATCGTCTGAAATTACAGCAACTGGAACATGAAGTGAAGCTTTTGCTTTTTCTTCTAAATAAGCTAGTTGAGGTCCTAATAATAAGACATCAATATTTTTTAGAGTATCAATCCCAGTAATCCCTACTGAGTAGAATGAGTAATCTAATTTATCACGGTAAATTACTTCTTGAATGCGTTCAACAAGCATACTTGTTGTTAATCCACCGACACAGGCTAAAATAATTGTTTTTGTCATTTTAGTCTCTCCTTTCTCTTACTTATGGATAGGTCCTAATAATTGGCATGCACGGTAGTCAGCTGATTCTAAATCTTCTGTTCCGAATAATGACCAGTTCTTAGGTCTGAAGATATCTTCTTCTGCAACGTTATGCATATTTACAGGAATACGTAACATTGAAGCAAGAGTGATAAGGTCAGCTCCGATATGTCCATAAGTGATAGCACCGTGGTTTGCACCCCAGTTATTCATTACATCGTATACTGACTTGAATGCGCCTTTACCTGTTAAGCGAGGAGCAAACCAAGTTGTTGGCCAACCTGGATCTGTACGGTTATCCAATGTATGGTGTACATCTTCAGGTAATTCAAGTGTGTATCCTTCAGCAATTTGTAATACTGGTCCAACGCCTTTCAATAAGTTCAAGCGAACCATTGTCACAGGCATATTTCCTTTAGATAAGAAGCGAGTTGAGTAACCGCCGCCACGGAAGTATTCACGGTTAGCTGCTGGGAAGTCAGTATTTGCAAGCATTGCATCTACTTCACTTTGTTCTAATTCCCAGAATGGTTTAATCACTGGTTCACCGTTTCTTGTAGCTTGACCAGTACCGTCTAATGTACAAGAACCAGAGTTAATTAAGTGTAAGAATCCATTTTCAGCATGACCTTCAAGTTTATGTCCTGTTACACGTTCAACAGCTTCTGGACTCCAGTAAGTACGAACATCCGCAAAGATTTGTGGAGTGTTTGTTAATAAGTAGTTGAATAGCATTGATACACCGTTTAACGCATCATTTTCAGTTGCGAAGATGTATGGTCTGCGAATTCCGTTCCAGTCAAATTGAGTATTTAGGAATGTTTCCATGAAGTCTCCGTTAGGGAAGTGGTCTGTCCATTGACGTTGACCTTGGAATCCACCAACAAGAGCGTAGTGACCAACTGCTTCTTCTTCGAAGCCTAGTTCAGCAAGTCTTGGGTTACCAATCATTAAGTCACGTCCAATCAAGAACATCTTAATAACGAATTCCCATTGTTTATCTTTTTCTTCACGGCTTAAAACAAGGTCTTCACGGTTGTGATCGAATCCTTCTTTAACGTTTTCTTTCACCCATTTAAGCGCACGTTCGAATTCTTCGTGATCGTAAATACCACGATCGATACGGCGAGTGAATTCAGTCATATCTACTGATTCATTACGCATTCCTAAGTATTCTTGGAAGAAGTTAGGATCTACGATAGAACCACCGATACCCATTGATACACTACCCATTGATAAGTAAGCTGTATCTCTCATTAAACCTGTAGCAAGAGCTGCTCTTGCGTAACGTAAGATTTTTTCTTTAACGTCTTCAGGAATTTCTGTATCTGTTGCTTCTTTTACGTCTTTACCGTAAATTCCGAATGCTGGAATTCCTTTTTGAGCATGAGAAGCAAGAACTGCTGCTAAATATACAGCCCCTGGTCTTTCAGTTCCGTTGAATCCCCAAATAGCATGTGGAATATCAGGTGACATATCCATTGTTTCACTACCGTAGCACCAGCAAGGTGTTACTGTAATTGTTGCACACACGTTTGATTTTTTGAATAGTTCGTGAGATGCTGCTGCTTCTGGTACACGACCAATTGTTGAAGGTGAGATCACACATTCAACCGGTTGTCCATCAGGATATTTCAATGTTGACTCGATTAAAGCAGCGACACTCTTCGCCATATTCATTGTTTGAACTTCTAACGATTCGCGAACTCCTTGGCGACGACCGTCAATAGTTGGGCGAATCCCAATACGTGGATGTTGAATCATTTTTGTTCCTCCTATTCTTACTAAACTTCACGAACAGTTCCGTCTGGATTGTATTTCTTATATCCAGGGTGACGACCTGTTACTTTGTAGTTTTCGCGCATTTTGAACATTTGCTCTAATTTTTCTCTTGAGATTTCTTTTTCTTCAATGCCTTTTGTTAGTAATAACATTCTTCCGTGGAATGTTGATTTAGCCACGAGTTCTAATGTTTCCATTCTGTAGTATGCTGTAATCACATCACTACCCACTGTTAAAGCACCATGGTTTTCAAGTAACATCACGTCATGTTCTTGTAAGTATGGTGTAATCGCATCTGGAACTTCCATTGTTGAAGGAACTCCGAATGGTGTAATTGGAATTGAACCGATAACAATCGCACTTTCAATTAGTGAATAAGTATCTAATGGAATATGTGCTAATGTGAATCCAGTTGCAATTGGTGGATGAGCGTGAACAACAGCTCTCACATCGTCGCGTTCTTCATAGCAGCGAATATGCATTTTAATTTCGCTTGAAGGACGGAAACCTTCGTTGGCTTCAATCACTTCTCCTTTCATATTTAATTTAACGAGTTTTTCAGGAGTGATAAAACTCTTACTGATACCTGTTGGTGTTGCGATGATGGTATCCTCATCAATGCGAACTGAAACGTTTCCGTCATTAGCAGCAACCCATCCTAGTTGCCACATTTTATGACACACGTCACAAATTTGTTCGCGTACTACTTGTTCATCAAAAGTCATAGTATCATCCCTTTCTGATTACTATCCTATCAATCTTAGAAAGCGGATACAATACGTGGTTGGACTATTGAACATCATTCAGTAAATGTGCTATAATCTGTTCATAAATGTTCAAATTTGTTCAAATTAGGAGGGGTATATATGGTGTCTTTTGAACGAATGTCTAGGATTATGGACATTCTATCTAAACGAAAAATCATCTCTACTTTCCAGTTGGAAGCATTGATGTATTGTTCAACCTCAACTTTGAGAAGAGACCTGATTAAGCTTGAAAAAGAAGGAAAAATCATACGGTCTCATGGCGAAGTTAGACTAGTTACTACAAACAATATTGAATACGCTTACGACAGTCGTACTCACGAAGAGACACATGGGAAGCGTCAAATTGCTGAAACGGCTTCGACTTTTCTGACCGATAATCAATCGATTTTTATTGACGGCTCTTCCACTTGTGCACTACTCGCGCCTCACTTAGGAACACTAAAAAATTTACGCGTCATTACAAACGGTATCGAAATCGCACGTCAGTTGAACAATTTTGAAAATATTACTTTATTCTTCTGTGGTGGCCATATTGGCTACGGTACAAACTCAGCTTTGGGAGATTTTGCCACGAATTTTATTAATAATTTCCATGCGGATATTTGCTTTTTTAGTTGCCGTGGACTTGATCGTTTCGCTGCATACGAGGCCAATCATAACCAGGCCATCTTTAAGCAACATATGATTGCAAATTCGGATGTTTCCATATTGCTAGCAGATCACTCGAAATTCAATACGAGTCATTACTTTAAACTATCCAATTACAATGCCATCGATATTATCGTAACCAATCAAGCTCCTATCGATTCGTTCCAAGACACGGTAGGTTCTCAATGCGAAATTCTTTGGTAGAAATAAAGGCAAGGGTAAATAGGTGATTTTATCGAACATTTCACAAGAATGTACATACATATTTTCACCACTTTTTGATTTATAGTCACAACAAAAAAACGCGCTACGATTGTAGCGCGTTTTTGTTTACTATGATTATGCTTTTAATTCTGCTGTTAAGCTTTCTAATTGGTCTACTAAGTGTCCAACGTAAGCAATCGCTTGTTTCAATGGTTCATCTGTTGAAACATCGCAACCTGCATGAATTGCTAAGTCTTTAGCAGACATGCTTCCACCTTTAGATAGAGTATCTAACCACACTTTAGCGTGTTCAGGGTTCTCTTCGATTTGGTTCGCAATTGCAGTACCGATTGTAAGACCAGCTGAATACGTATATGGATATAATCCCATATAGTAGTGAGGTTGACGCATCCATGTTAACTCTGCCCCTTCGTTTACAACAAGGCTGTCTCCGAAGAATTCTTGCATCACTTCTTTTTTCACGTTTGATAATACGTCCGCGTTTAACATTTCGTTATTATCAATCATCTTGTAAATACGATCTTGGTACACGGCTTCCATGTAGTGAGTAACCATGTTGTGGAAATACGTACGGCTAATCATATTACTGATAACCCAACGTTTGAAACGAGCATCTGTACTTGTTTTAAGTAAGTAGTTTGAAACGATGACTTCATTACATGTTGAAGGAGCTTCAACGAAGTATAATGAACATTCATTGTTTAAAATCGATTGATGTTTCCCTGTTGACATGAAGTGGTATGCATGTCCTAATTCGTGCGCTAACACGAATACTTCGTTCATTTTACCTGTCCATGATAATAGGATAAATCCGGCAACATTAGGAACTGTTGCACAGAATCCACCAGTGCTCTTACCGATGTTTTGTGGGAAGTCTGTCCAGCGTTTGTCATAATTTTCATCAATCATTGCTTTGTAGTCTTCACCAAGAATACCTAGAGCTTTCTTCAAGTACTCACGAGATTCTTCAATCGTCATATCCACTTCGAACTCTGGATCCAAGTTGATTTTTGCATCCATGAATTGCATATCAGAAATGCCATGCTCTTTCGCTAATAATTTAATATAGCGTTGCATATGAGGTGCTAAATCTGTCATGAGCATACGAATTTGACGGTCGTATAATTCACGGTCTCCATCTTGTTCATCTAATAAGTAGTCAATCACGCTATCATAACCACGCATTGTTGCCATCATTTTTTCTTTCTTCAATTGAGAAATGTATTCATTGGCAACTGTATTTTTATATGCGTTTAATGTTTTATAGAAGCTCTTAGCCGCAGCACGACGCACTTCTTTGTCAGGATCCATTTCGTGTAAGTTTTCGTATAAAACGAAGCTGTTTTCAAGCGTCTTTCCGTTTGCTTCAAATGACTCGAATTGCATATCTTCGTGTTTTGTTACTTCATATAATTGATAGAAACTTGGTAAGCTGCTTAAGTTTGATAACACTTGTTCTGCATCTTTTGAGAGCGTATGTTTCTTTTGACGAATCACTTTTTCAACAAAGTAAGCTAAGTCTGGTCTCTTCTCTGCTACGAATTGATTTAAGAAGGCTTCGTCTAATGAAATCAATTCTGTCATCACAAAGCTCATGTTTTCAGCATACGATACGCTAACTGCTTCAAACGCTGTCGCATTTTCCACCACTTTTGGATTCAAGCGGTCAACCGTCATTGGTAATTCTGCATAATGAGAGGCGCGGTATACTGCTAATTCAATCGCTTCGTAGCTGCGAATCGCTTCATCTAATACTTCTAAATCACCTAATTGGTTTTCGTATTTTTCTTTGAAAGCTTTCATTTCTTTCTTTAAGTTGTCCAACTCTGCATAAAATGCTTCGTCGCTTGGATAAAGTAAAGTCATATCCCATGTAATAGAAGGATCTACTTCACTTCTTGGTACTAATTTAATTTCAGCCATAAAAGTCACTCCTTTTCGATAGTATCCATTATACACAATCTCTGGTTCGTTTGCTATACTAGGAATATTGAAAAACGAAAGAAGGTGCCACGGTGAAATTTATTCACGTACAGTCGAATTCTCCTCTTGTGATTTCTATTCCTCATAGTGGAACGGATATTCCACAAGACATTGACTCGCTTTGTAATCTGGCAGCTAAGCGTGAGCATACGGACTGGGCTCTTCCAGAACTTGTGGCCCCGCTTTTGGAGACGACTCTAGTAGCCACTGTGTCTCGATATATTGTAGATGTGAATCGTTTTAAACCACGCACAGGTAAAGCAACTCAACCAATCATTCCAAGAATAGATGAACTAGGACATCAGCTATTTTACAACTATCCGTCCAAGCAAAAACAAGCGGACTGGTTGAAACGGTATTACACGCCCTACTATCACCACTTAGAGAGTTTGCTTCATCAAAAATTAGAGCAATATTCCAAAGTGCTATTGATTGATTTGCATAGCTATGATGACCAGCTTTTTCAAACAAGCGACATTATTATAGGGACGCGTAGGAAACAAACCATTAGCGAAGAGCTTCTGGAGCAACTCCAAACTCTCTTCCACGAAGAAGGCTTATCCACTCGAGTAGACACTCCTTTTTCAGGTGGCAATATTATTGCGACCTTTGGAAAACATCCAAGCATTGAAGCGGTTCAAATTGAAGTACCGTACTCCCTTTATCTTGAAGAACACTCACTTCACTTCGAACATTCCACTACTCTACAAAAACAATTGCAACGTATTTTTCAAAAACTACGTATGTATCATTCTTTACAAAAAAACCACCTTGAACGATTCATCCGTCCAAGGTGGTTGTCATTTTAATTTGATTTTTCTTGCAACTGTTTGATTTGTTCTTCCAATTGCTTAATTCGTTCCTCTTGTTCATCGATTTGTTCTTGCATCTTAATAATCTGCTCTTGTCGACTTTCCGCAGGCTTTTTCGTTGATTGTGCGAAACTACGATAAATGAATACCGCCATAAATAGAATCAAACCTGTTAGGAAGATAAACACCCATGTTTGATTCCTTCTTACGTATCGATTAAGATTTTTCTTTAATTCATTTTTTTGTCCGCTCATCAATATCACCTCTTTGTTTTCTCAGTATACCATTTATTGTGAAAGAACTCTAGGGAGCTGTCACTAGATGCGTCATCTCTTCCGTCATCTTTCCAACTATTCCTTCATCACAGACTACAATTAGAATGTCGCCACTACGAATAACCGTATCCCCGCGAGCAATAATTTCCTTGGCGCCACGTCGCACGGTCGCAATGATAATTTCTTGCGGCCACTGAATATCGCGAATCGCTTTTTCAACTAGTGGACTATCCACCATTACGGGCACTTCGAAGGTTGTACGCTCTCCTTTTGTTTCCGTTGAATGTTCTTTATCTAAACGTTCTGCTAACACTTCATAGATTGGATCCATCTTCAAGAAGTCAGCCACGATATACGCCACTAATGTACAAATTCCAAGCGGCATTAATTGGTTCAATCCACCTACCATTTCCGTTACAAGTAGTAAGGCTGTTAGAGGGGCTTTCCCAATCGCTGCAAAGTATCCCGCCATCGCGAAGAACACAAAGCTGACACGTACGCTTGGATCCACACCTAAGAAATCAATTAAGAATTCTGCGTAGGCTAATCCAAGAAGCGCCCCAAGAGAAAGGATTGGTAAGAAGATTCCACCAGGAAGTCCTGTTCCGTATGAAATCATTGAGTAGACAAAACGAATCACAAATAAGCCAACTAAAAATTGAACGGTGTGATTTTCTTTAACGAGTGCTAATACTAACTCCCCACCGCCACCTAACACATGCGGATTCCATATTCCAAGAGGAATAATCAACATGAAGGCAATAATGCAGTAATTATACGGTGCCACTTTCGGAAAGAGAGTCTTGTAAATCTTTGGCAAGGCTAATGTGATACGATGATACGCTAGTCCGAAAATCGCTAGGATGATGCCAAGCAAAACAACGTATCCATAATATTCCATCGGAAATCGTTGGTCGTTTCCAAGATTTAACGATGGATGGATTCCAAATACATTTAATGAAATAAAATTTGAAATAATTGCCGCTGTTAGAGTCGTCACGGCAACAAGTGGGCTGAAGGTATGATGTACTTCTTCCAATACAAACATCAATCCTGCAATCGGTGCATTAAACGCCGCCGCTAGTCCGGCACCTGCACCACTAGAAATAAACACATTTTTCTGAACACGGTTTGCCTTAAAGGTCTCTGCTACCCCTTGACCTACCGAAGCACCCAACTGGATGGATGGGCCTTCTCGTCCAAGCAATAGTCCTGAACCAATGGAAATCGCTCCACCGACGAATTTCTTCCAGCAGACAGACCACCAATTCATATCCATCTTTCCTTGAAGTTGCAATTCTACTTGTGGAATCCCACTTCCTTTAATATCCGGATCACTCTTGACGATTTGTCCTAGAATCCCCCCCATTACAAGGCTAAATAGAATCCAGACCGGAATCCATTGCGGTTTTTCTCTTAAAAACGAATAGACATTAACTACTTGCTCTAAAATAAAACCAATCATATATCGAAATAAACTAACCGCGCTTCCTGCCAGAACACCAATCAAGGCACCAACAGCAATATACCCTGATTTTCGATATCTTCTCGGGTTCAATTGACTCAAAAACTCCACTGACACTCATCCTTTACGTTTTATTCTCTTCCATTATAGCAAAGTCTGTCCATAAAAAAAGGAAGAAATGAAATTTCTTTCACTTCTTCCGTTATTTTATTCACCTTGTAAGTCTGCTTCATCAAGAGCATTCATTAAGCGGAATAATTCTTCCTCTGTTAATGCTGCTTTTTCCTCTTTCGCAAAGTCGCGGACGATTTCGCCACGATGCATCACAATGAGGCGGTTTCCAAAATGAATCGCGTCTGATAAATTGTGTGTAATCATAAGCGCGGTTAAGTTCTTTTCTTCGATGGTTTCTTGTGTTTTCTTCATGATTTTGCGCTGTGTTTTCGGGTCAAGCGCCGCTGTATGTTCGTCTAATAGTAATAGTTGTGGAGCGTTCATCGTTGCCATGAGGAGTGAAATGGCTTGACGTTGACCTCCTGATAAGAGTCCGATTTCTGTGTGAAGACGGTCTTCTAAGCCAAGTCCTAGAGGGGCTAGCAAGGCTTCGAATTGTTGCAACTCTTCTTTTGACGACGTTTTAAATAGGCTTCGTTTTTGCCCACGGCGATTTGCCAAGGCTAAGTTTTCAGCCACTGTCATACGAGGTGCCGTTCCTTGCATTGGGTCTTGGAAGACACGACTGATGTAGGCCGCACGTTCAAAATCCGCTGTATGCTCAATTTGATGACCTCCGAATGAGATTGTTCCTTCGTCTAAAGAAAAATTACCCGCAATCGCGTTTAGGAAAGTCGATTTACCAGCACCATTCCCACCGACAATCGTAATGAAGTCCCCTTCTTGAATCGATAAGCTGACGTTTTTTAGCGCCTTATGTTCACGTGAAGTCCCAGGGAAAAATGTTTTGGATAAGTGTTGAATCTCAATACTCATTTAGTTTTCCCCCTTTCTATGACGTGTGC